>SACH01000021.1 GCA_009928645.1 Gammaproteobacteria bacterium
CAGGGGGCCGCTGACATAGGTGGCGACGATGTCCTCGAACACCGGTACGGGTTGCCCCGGGTGCGGGACCCAGAACAACAGCCAAACGAAGAAACTGGCAGTCAGCCCCCCGGCGCCTAGGGCGGCGAGAAAATACAGGGGGGAGTAGTGTTCACCAAGGATACGGGGCATTCGCGAATACAACATGGAATTACCTCTGGAATCGGATAGAACGGACCCATGCGACAAAGTTAGGCACCGCTAACGGAAGCCTTCTCGCTGAGGGAAGGCTGGTCTGCCCGTCACCCTCGACCTGGATTCGCACCGTGGAGCGACTGTCGGGTAGCAACCCGGACCTGGCATTGACCAGGGACTGATTCACCTGGGCGCGGACACCGAGCGGCATAGCTCTGTTGATATATTATTATTTACTAATATATATGTCAATTCCTAGCATCCCAGTGGGAATTCATGCCTTGCCGGTGAGCTGGGGTGGATGGGAACAGCCACATCGGGTTGACCCACCGGAGACTGAACCAGGTCCATGGGTAACCCTCACCATTGATGGGACGTCAGACGGTCCGCGAGGCTAGCGGCCGGCCAGATGACACAAGGGCCACCACGGCCAGCCTCATGGGGGAAGACTCCATATCCTTTACGGAATGCCAAGTTTTAGGGGCCGGGAACAGGAAGGAAGAGACCAAGGGAAAAAGTAGGGATTGACAGGAGTATATTAGCAATTTATAATATTCCCAACATCACGCAAATTCTTGGAGAGCCCACATGCTCAAGTCTAGTTTTCTCGCCGGCGGTCTCGCCCTGCTGCTCATCAGTACCAGTTCCCAGGCCACGGCCCTGGACGAAACCAGTGCTCGTCAACTCGAACCAGCCCTGAATGGTGAAGTCTCGGCCACGGGTCTTTTCCCGACCCAGGCCATGGAAGATGCCTTCAATGACTACCTGGCCTGGACCCGTGAGCGGGGGTTGAGCCGGTTGGCGGCGTTCGAACCAGTGGTGCGCGACTTTCCCGCCGGTCAGGGTTCCCTGTCGGGGCGTTTCCCCACGCAGGAGATGGAGGAACAGTTCAAGGCCTATCTGGCCTGGACCGGAGAGAGCCCGAACAGTCTCTTCTATGCCTTCCGCGCTGTTGAGTTCAACTAAGCCCAATCGAGCGCTTGACTATCCAATTGAGCGCTTGGCTAAAAGCAAGATGAAAACCCGGGATGACTTTTATGTCACCCGGGTTTTTTTGACTTATCTATCTGGACTTCCCGCCAACATCCTTGTCGGCCATTCAATTAGCTGAAAGTGGGATGACTCAGAGGGACTTGGTGCAGTAATACCAATCGCTACATTCGTAGCCCTCATTCATGCGCGCCTCGGCGGCCTCGGCGGTACCCGGCGGCGGCACGATGACCTTGTCGCCCGGTTGCCAGTTCTCGGGCGTTGCCACCTTGTGCTTATCAGAGGTCTGCATGGCCTTGACCAGACGCACAAATTCATCGATGGATCGGCCATTGCTCATGGGGTAGTAGACCATGGCGCGCAGAATCCCTTGCGGATCGATGATGAAGGTGGCCCGCACCGCCGAGGTATCGCTGGCGCCGGGTTGGATCATGCCATAGGCCTTGGCCACCTGCATGGACAGGTCGGCGATGATCGGGAAGCGGATCTCGACGCCAAATTTCTCCTTGATATTGCGCTCCCAGGCAATATGGGAGTAAGTGCTGTCAATGGACAGACCTAACAATTCACAGCCGATAGCCTGAAAGTCCGCATGACGCTTGGCGAAGGCAATGAATTCAGTGGTGCACACCGGCGTAAAATCGGCCGGGTGAGAAAAGAGAACCAACCACTTGCCTTTGAAATCCTCAAGCGTTTTTATCCCATGCGTGGTGGGGGCGCTGAAGGCTGGTGCCGGCTCATTAAGACGGGGCATACTGGGCGCATTGACTGTATCAATATTCATTACGATGACTCCGATAGGGAAGATAGTTTTATCGGTACTCCGTAGAGCACGTTTACAGATTACGCTTACCCTCATTTCAGATCCAATCGTTTAAACAAATGGCAGTCATCACCATTACCGATTGAGAATTATCAAGCAGGATAATCTCCATCATGACCACATAACATCGCACTGTATTACAATGATATTTTTCAATCAGTATATTGATTTCACGATCATTTGCGACGTTTTCGTCCACCAGACAATGTCAAAGCAATCGTCACTTCTCAGCCGGTGATAATTGCGTCTGGCGCCAACCCGGAAACCCCTTTAAACGGACCATGGATGCCAGTACCGTTCAATCGTCCCGACACCGATCATCACGCGGTTGACCATTGACAATTATCAGCGTGCATTAATCAGGAATAGCGGACACTTTTCTCCGCCTTGAGTCGAATCAAATAACCAGGTATCCCCTATATGAAGTTCACCCTGCTGCAGGATAAATACCCCGTTTACAGCCTGGAGGTCATGAAGACCGACACCCGTTTTGCCGATGTGGATGCCATCATCGCCTACCTGCGCGACTGCGTAGTGCAAGACAAGATCGCCAGCCTGATCGGGGAATTCGATCACTATGCCCATACCGCCGCCCTACCCGCAGGGCTCATCGCGGAACAGATCCGCGCCGCCAAGCACCTTGTCTTCTGTTTCGGCACCCAGTTGCCAAACAGCCTGGTCATGGCCGTCCGGCCCAGAGCCATTGGCGTCGTCGATGAAGGTGACCGTTTCGTCATCAGCTTCATGGAGGCCCCGATGCCCTTGGCCAACACAGCGATGACGGCCTGGATCGAGGGCATCGCCGACAAGACCGCGCCAATCAACCCCTGAGGCCGGGGCAGCACGCAAAAAAAAACCCGGGAGCCCATGGGGTCCCGGGTTCGGCGAGCATTCAGATTCACCGGGGGCGATGCTGATGTAAAAAGCACCGCACCGGAGTCTACGATCAGAACGTCAACACCTTGCGACCCGGCTCCAGCAGGGCGCGCGCCATGTCGGCGGGTTTGGCGGGGGCGATACCTTCCTTGAGGTCCTCCGGCTTGTGACCGGTGTTGGGCAGGTAGAGGGCGCAGACTGCGGCGGTGGCTCCCTTCTTAATGGCGCCATCCAGCAGTTGGGCCGGGGTGACGTTGTTGGGCTTGAGGGCCTCGCCCCCGGCGTTCTTGAGGGCCAGATCACCCGCCTCATCGCACAGCAGGATATTGACCTGGCCGCCCTGCTCCTGCATCTGGTTGGCGAGGACCAGGGCGATGCCCTGGGTCATGGTGTTGTCGTCGGTGATCACCAGGGTCACCGCCTGGCCCTCGGCCAGGGCGACGGTCGAACCGAGGGTCAGGGCGAGGGCGAGAAGGGTCTTTTTCATCATGGGGGCAGTCTCCTAAGGAAGTAGTGTCCTGGCCAGGCGATGGCCAGGTGACGGTTTATGGACGGGGGCTTTGCGTCTGACTGGGGACTGACATCCGGTCAATGTCGACGGCCCTGGATTCAGGCTGACCAGACCCCTCCGGGGTCACGGCCTGAGGACTGGCGTGAATCAGGAAGAGGGCGAGAATCCCCCCGGTAATAAGGCTGGACTTCAGCATCTGAGGTCTCCGGTAGAGGGTGGGATGGGATCAGCACGCGGGCAGGCCTGACGGACCGAGCCCCCTGTCTGCCAGCCAGGCTGGCCGGCGGACAGGGGAGGAGAGACGGAGTGCGTCCCGGACGGGGCGGCGTTACTGCTGGGTGGGGCAGGTCTTGATGCCCAGCAGGGTATAGGCCGGGCACCAGCCCAGGGCGGCCGTGACCAGGGGGACGACGCCGATCCAGCCCCAGGCACCGATGGTGCCCGTCAGGGCGAGGGCGATGAGGACCAGGCCAACGATGGCGCGCAGGGCGCGGTCGACGGTACCGGCATTCTTGGTGAAGTTCATGGACGTAATCTCCTGAGGGCAGCTAATGGGCCCCGCGCGCGGGGTCCTGGTTTGGGGTTGAGGTCCCCGTTTAAGGTTGGGATTGAAGATTAGCTTAGCCAGGAGCGTGGCCCGCGTCCGTGACTAAGTCACCCTGAGCCGTCACGCAGCCGTGACAGACCGGCGGGATCGCGGATCTGAAGGTTGGAACGGCCCAAAGCCACCAGGCCCGCCTTTTCCATCAGCTTGAGATGCCGGGAAATCACCTCCCGGGCCGTCCCCAGCTCGACGGCGATCTCCTGGTGGGTGAGGGCCAGGGGGCGACCCGGTTCCCGAGCGGCACGTGCCAGCAGGAAACTCGCCAGTCGGGTCTCAATGGGCTGGAAGGCCAGTTCCTCCATGCGGCAGATGACCTCCGCCAGGCGCTGACCCAGGTTGGTGAAGACCAGACGGCGAAAGTCCGGGGCCTCCTCCAGGCCACGATCAAAAATCGGCTTGGTGAAACTCAGGGCCTTGACCGGGGACTCGCTGAACCCCTCGGCGGGATAAGGATCGCCGGAGAGGATGCAGCAAGTGGTCAGGACACAGGCCTGGCCGGGCAAAACCCGGTAGAGGACCGCCTCGCGCCCGCCCTGGCCGATGACCTGCACCCGAATACTGCCGTCAACCACCAGCACATAGTGACGACAGGCGCTGCCGGCATGAAAAATGGGCTGATCCGCCGGGATCGCCAGACTCTGGGCGGAGGCTAGCAGCAGGCGGCTGGCCGCATCCCCCGTCGCCAGGGTCGGGAAGAGCCGCTCCGCCGCCCCCGGGGTCAGGGTCACTGGTTGGGCACTGGTGTCAGAGGGGTGGACTCGGTGCTCATTGGTTGGCCCCGGCGATATCAGGGTTCTGCACCTGAATACCGTGATCGGCGAGCCAGGCGATATCGAGTTCCCAACGCACCCCGCGGACATCCGGCTGAGCCTGGACCAGTTCCATCGCCCGCTTCTGGGCATCGATCAGGCGCTGCTGCGCGGCCACCATGCGCGGATCATCCTGGGCCAGGTTGGCCAGCTCCGGCTCCAGGATGGGTAGAAAGCGCATAGCGGGAAAGTTGAAGGAGCGCGGCGTGGCGAGGGTGGCGATGCCATCACTGAATTCGGTCACCCGAAAGGCATAGGGATAGGCGGCCACGACCGGCTCCGCTTCGAGCACGTCATTGAGCTCCCAGACGCGCGGGGTCCAGAGGGAATAGAGCCAGAAGCCAAGCAGGACCAAGGTGGCTCCAATCAGGCCGATACTGTAGTTGCGGGTGAATCTGTCCATCGAGCGCGACACTCCTCTAAGGCCCAGGCCAGGGTGGTGGGAGAAGCTCTCCCGGAGGCCGGTTGACCACATCCAGGGCCAGGGTTAACGGGGCTGAATAAGTAACTGGGCCTCCGCCTGGTGGTGGCCACCGCCCTGGGGGTGATCATGGCCATGTTCATGCTCATGGGGCAGACCGGGGGCGAGGGGCTGCCCCCCCGCCAGCCGGTTGACGGCGTGTACGGGGTCGGACTCGCTGGTGACGTGGACCTGGATGCCGTGGCGCGCCAACCGCTGCACGAAACCCGTGCCAGCACCCTGGGTGACCAGGGCCGTCAGCCCGAGTTGAAAAAGCGGATGGTCCTCACCGTGATACTCGTGCAAGGACAAAGCCGGGGGCAGGTCGAGACGGTCAATCTCACTCATCTGACCCTGGTTGTCCAACTCATAGATCAGGAAGCGGCGGGTCTTGCCGGCGTGACCGGTAATGGTTTTGAAGTTCTGACTGGTGACTGCGATACGCATGGAAGCTGTCCTCCGAGGATGCGCGCGCCGGGGGGCGCGTGTCTGCTGCGGGTAAGAGAATGGGCCCTGCCTCGCCACTGCCGGGAGGTCGTTCCCCGCGAGATCGTCTCGCGGGTCAGACCCTGGGGTGAACGGTTAAGGGGGTGCGGGGCTCACCGGTTAATGGGGCGCGGCGTGCGGGGCTCACCCAGCGTTTCAAGGCAGGAAGATCAGGGCAGGAAGAAGCCCGGTTCAGCCGGCCGCAAGGGTAGGTCCGCATAATAAACCGCCAGGGCCTCCAACTCCGCCTGGGTCAGGCCGCGGGTAAAGGCGCGCATGGTCTTTTTGCCGTCGTTGGCGCGGGTCCCATGCTGGTAGTCCAGCAGGGTACGGACGAAGTAACGCGGATTTTGGCCTGCGAGTTCAGGGGCCTCAAGCCGTCCGCCCTCCCCCGCCGCGCCGTGACAACTGGCGCAGGGGGTGATCAGACGGGAGGGATCACCCTTGCGCACCAGCACCGCGGCGGGCAGGTCGGTGGCGGACAGTTGAGGTTCGGGGCGGGGGGTCGTCGCCTCCCGGGGCGCCGGCAGACTGGCGTAGAAGGCGGCCAGATCGGCGATCTCCTGGGGCGAGAGTTCGACCCCCACGTCATGCATGAGCCGGCCACGTTCGCCCTCCTGGCGCAGGCCGCTCTGGTAGTCGAGCATCATCTTGGCGGTATAGGCCACTTTCTGACCGGCCAGATGGGGCCAGTTCATGGTCGGGGCCAGACCTTCGTTGCCATGGCAGGAGGCGCAGAAGAGGCTGCGGTTGAGTTCCCGGCCATGCGCGGCATCGCCCTCTGGCAGGGCGGCGAGGGCCTGGCGCAGGCTGGACGGGGTCCAGTTGGGCGCCGGGCTGGCCACCTGGCCATGATCCCCGGCCTGTACCGGGTTGAGGGCCAGCGCAAGCCCCAGCGGCGCGAACAGGCGGGCGGCGCGGGCCCAGCCAGCCCCTGGGGCGGGATGACACCGGGGATTGGCGGTGATGGGACATTCGGTCATATTCAGGTCTCCCCTCAGGCGAAGCAGTCCGCGGTAAAGGTCCGCAGCCAGGTCTGCTGGTAGCGCGCGGCCAGTTTGATCTGCATCGGCGAGGCATCCAGGGGCAGATAGCGGCCGCTGGTGTTGACGCGCGCGATCTTGCCATCCACCAGGCGGAAGACGTCCGCCACAAACAGCCCATAGTCGCTGCCCGCCAGGGCATAGCAGGTATTCTCCCAGACCGGCTCGGGTGCCGGCTGGCCGGCCAGGTCCGCGACGATGGCCTGGGCCACCACCTTGGCCTGGGTATTGGCGGCGAACCCCGACTTGGGCATGGCGTCGGCGATGCTGGCGTCGCCGATGACATAGACCTGGGGCTGGAGGCTGGAGGCGAAGGTGCGCCGCTCCACCGGGCACCAGCCCGTGCCGTCCGCCAGGCCCAGGGTCATGGCCAGGGCACCGGCCTTCTGCGGCGGGATGACGTTGATGACGTCGGCGGCCAGGGTGTCGGCCTCGCATTCGACCGTACCCCGCTGGGGGTCCACCGCGATGAGTCGGCCGCCATCCTGGCCCCGCACCCAACTCAGCATCCCGGGCTGGGCATACTCAGTGACCTCGACCTTCTGGGCCAGGCGCTGGCGGTAGTCCTCCGGCAGATTGAAGCCGTAGAGGCGGTTCCAGCCCAGCAGCATGGTCTCGTCGGTGACGAAGCTGTCACGGGGGTCGAGGATGATGACCTTGGCCCGGGGATTGCGCGGCCGCAGCCACTCCACCGCCAGGGCCGCCCGCTCGTAGGGACCGGGGGGGCAGCGGTAGGGGTTGGGCGGCGCCGCCACGACGAAGGTCCCCCCCTGGCGCATACCCTGGAGCTGTCTGGCCAGCAGGGCGGTCTGGGGGCCGGGGATCCAGGCCGCCGGGATCTCGCTATTGGCGACCTCCTCGGTCAGGCCCGCGTAGGCCTCGTAGACCAGTTGGATGCCGGGGGAGACGATGAGCCGGTCGTAGGCGATGGACTGGCCGCCGGCGGTGCTCAGGGTGCGGGCCTGAGGGTCATGGCCGGTGATGGTGTCGATGACGAACTCGATCCCGTATCGGCGCCTGAGGTCATCGTAGCTGACCTCCAGGTCGTCCATGGTCACATGCTGGGTCAGGACCTCGCTGGAACCATAGGGGCGCAGGTAGATCGGGTTGCGCTCCACCACCGTCACCCGCAGGGCGGGGTCGAAGAGCTTGAGGTACTTGGCTGCGGTGCAACCGCCGACACCGCCACCGGCGATGACGATATGGGCCTTGGTATTCTCGCCGGCGGGGCGGGCCCAGGCCGGCAGGGCGGCAGCGGACAGCAGGCCCAGGGTGGCCGCCAGGAAACGGCGGCGATCGGGATTGGTCAGCTTCATGGCTTGGCTCCTGGGGCCGTCGCGGCCAGGGCGGGGGGCGGGGCGATGACGGCGAAAAATTCGCCCATGGCCTGGAACTCCTCATCGGAGAAGCCGCTGGCGACATGCCCCATGAGGGTGGCCAGCCGCTCCCCGCTGCGGAACTCCCGCATGGTGGTGACGAACTGCGTCACCGGCATGCCGGCCAGGGGCATGAAGTACTCGTCCCCAAGGACGCCGTTGGTGCCATGACAGGCGGCGCAGGTATGGGCCATGGCGGCCCCGGTGGGCTCGGCCGGCAGTGCCGGGGACGGGGACTGGGACGGGGCCGACATATTGGCCGAGTCGCCACTCGCCGGCTGAACCTGACCGCCAAGGGGTGCGGTCTGGTCACCAGGCACCTTGTCCGGTGCCGGCGCCAGGTCCCCCGGCCCGGCCGCGATCGCCTCGGCCGCCATAGCGGAGGTCAGCACCGTCGCGGACGCCAGGGTGACGAGGGCGGGGTTGATCAGGCTCAGGCTTAGGGCCATAGCCAGGGAAGGGATCATCTTGTTCATCTCCACGCTCATGCTCAGTTGGCCCAGACGTAGAAGCCGATCCCGAAGTAGGCCAGGGTCCAGAGCACCAGCAGGCCGATGCTCAGGCTGCCGAGCCGGGAGAGGGCCGGGCTGGGACTATAGCGGCCGACGGTCTGCCCGGCCTGCCAGGCCACGGTCAGCATGTAGCCCAGGGTGACACCCCCCAGGACGGCGAAGGTCAGCAGAAAGAGCACCAGGCTGTACCAGTCCATGTGCACGCTGTAGTCCAGGGCGTCGTAGCCATGGCTGCCGGTCAGGGTGAAATAGCGCAGGACCTCGCGCACCGCGCAGACGACGATCAGGGCGACGGCGCCAAGGCCAAAGGTGGCGTAGCCCCAATAGCCCTGGTCCAGGGTCCTGCCCAAGGCCAGGGGCAGAGCCACGGTGATCAGCAGGGCCCCCAGGGCCACATAAACCCAGGGCGAGGCGGCGAACCAGGCCATTTTTTCCGGCAGGGTCAGCATCCATAGGGCGCCGAGGACGACGGCGAGGAGACCGCCCACCACCAGCAGGCCCAGGGCCAGGGGCTTGAGCCAGGCGATGTAGACCGGGTCGGCATCCGCCCGACCCTGCTGAAAGCGCCGGTAGCCCAGCAGCCAGGCGCCGGTCACCGGCAGGGAGAGGGCGATGAAGAAGCCGAAGCGCAGGGGGTAGGCGTAGTGAAGCCGCTGACCGTCGGGCTGGATGATCCCGTCCGGGGCGTACCAGGCCAGCCACTCCTCGGGGAAGAGCATCTGGTTAGTGAGGGCGTGGACGATGTAACCCACCCCCAGCAGCAGGGCCAGGGACAGCACCAGCCAATGGCCGGAGCGGCCGCCTTCGGTCTCCAGGTGATGGTTCTTCCAGTAGAAGACGTACAGGGCGATATAGCCGGCGATGAGGATCAGGATGAAGCCGATCACCCACCAGGCGGAGAGGACGTTGGAGGTGTACCAGAAGGGGTCGTAGACCACCTGGACGAAGAGCAGGGGGGCCACGCCGATGACGATGGCCACCGAGACCGCGATCTTGGCGGTGATCAACATGTGCGCTGCCAGCCGCCGCCAGTAGGGATTTTTGCTGTAGGCGCCGCGCAGGGTCAGCAGCCCGGTCCCCAGCATGACCTGGACCGCCGCCATGTGCAGGGCCAGGGTCAGGGCGCCGAGGATGAGGAACAACCAGGGGTGGGTGGGGACCCCGGCGGGGTCGCGCAGGGCGTAGAGGATTTCCGGGGTCATGGGTTCATCTCCCGCGCGGCGGAGGCGGCCAGGGTGGGGACAGGGGCTTGGTTCGCCTGTAGGTCGGAGGGGGCATCGGCTTGCCACGCCGTCCGGGGCGCGGCGCCCGCGTCGGGCCCTGATAGGGTGGCGAGGTAGCTGGCCAGGGCGAAGGCCTCGTCGTCGGTGAAGGGGATCTGGGGCATGTAGAGGGTGTTGCCCGAGGCCAGACCGGCGTGCAGGTAGTCGACGATGGCGTCCTGATCCACGTCGGCGGGGAAGTAGTCGCGCAGGGGCCGCATGCCGGTGGGGCTGAGGGAATGGCAATTGGAGCAGGTGGTCAGGGCGAGGACGCGACCGGCCTCGACGGCGTTGTCCGGGGTCACCTGGCGCAGGGCCTCTGGCAGGAACACCAGGGTCTGGAGAAAGCCGCGCTCCTCGATGAGCGGGATCTCGGACTGGATGCCCCGACCGGGCACGTCACGGCCGATCACCTGATTGGAATAGACATACTGACCGGCGACCCAGGGCTTGCGAATGGACTCCCGGGCCACCTCCCCCGGCCAGAGGCCGAAGACCAGCACCACCAGGGTCATGGCCGCCGCCCCGGAGGCCACCAGCAGGCGCGGCTGGATCAGGGTGGCGAGGAAGTAGACGCCGACGGCGGCGAGCATGCCCATCACCCCGACCGGGAACCAGTCCGGAAGCCGGTTGTGCATGACCAGCAGAGCGGTATCGGGCAGGGTGGTCAGGTACCAGCGGAAGACCAGCACCCCGGCGATGGCGGAGCCGATACCGAGCCAGGCCAGCTTGCGCGCCACATCTTTCTTGAAGGCCGGGTCCGGGAAGCGGGCGGCGACGATGCCGCCCACCACCGCCGTCATGGTGAACATGAAGGCCGTGCGCATAGCGAGCTGGGCGAAGGTGTTGGGGCCGTAGAAGCCATGCAACACGCCGGTCTCGGTGTACCAGTCGGCCTTGCCCGGCCACATCATGAAGGACAGGATGCCGACGATCACCAGCATAGTGGTGTAGGAGGTCAGGCCAAAGATCACCGACAGCTTGAGATGAGTCTGGCGGTCCACCCGGTTGGCCAGATAGACCAGCATGTAGACGCCCACCACCTCGATGATGAAGAACACCCACTCGGTAGCCCACATCCAGACGAAGTTGTGGATCAGGGCCGAGATGCCCCGGGGACTGGCCACCGTGGTCGAATACCAGATACCCGGCCCGGTGATGGAGCCGAGTACATAGCTGAACACCAGCAGAAAGAGGCCGTAACGGCGGATGAATTCCAGCAGGTCAGGTCGATCGTGGCGGTGGGCGTAATTCGCCAGGAAGGCGAAAAAGATCGCCGCGCCGACGGCGGTATGGGAGAAGAGGACGTGAACCGTGGAGATGATCCCCACGATCCATCCGCTGCCCACCCCGGGTTCGTACCAGGTGGGATAGAGGCCTAGGAATTCCATCGTTACGCGTGCTCTTGGCTGGTGTCGAAGGACTGGTCACGGGAACCCTCCCCGGCGGCCGTGGACCGTCGGGGATAAGATCCGCTCTTAAGGGAAATTCAGGCGCCCCGATTAAAAGCGTGGGCGCCCCGGGAGAGGAAAGGGGCGCCCACGAAATGGCAGGGACACAAAGTCGAAAAATTGCTCGGAGTAAGGAGCCAACCTTTCGGGATTAGAGATAGCAACATCAGTGCCAACGATGGGCCAATAAAATTTTCCGTCGCTAAATCAGCCGGTCCGGCCGGTGGCCATGGCCTTTCAGGGCTGACACCACTGCCAACGCTGCCAATCAACCTCCGATTCACTGCCATTCATGGCAGTGAATTGACAGACCTGGCAGAGAGTTCGATACTGCCGGCAGGGTCTGACTGGCGTCCGCGCCGATTCCACCCTTTCCCCCTTGCCGAGCCCACCCTCCCGATCCAGCCAACGCGGCCCCACCCCCAGCCTTTCGGATCAGCCATCCCCATGCCCGTCGAGCACCGCCCCCTGCCCGAGCTCATCGCCCACCTGGAGGATCTCCCCGAACCCCATATCCTCTGTGGCCGCGACTATCGCATCCTGGCCGCCAATGCGAGCTATCGCGAGCGTTGCGGGGGAGGCCAGGTGATCGGCCAGCCCTGCTACGCCGTGTCCCACCGCTACGAGGTCCCCTGCGATCAGGCCGGGGAGTCTTGCCCCCTGGCAGCCAGCCTTGCGTCCCGCCAGCGGGAACGGGTGCTGCATCTCCACCACACGCCCCATGGCGAGGAGTACGTCAATATCGAGCTCACCCCGGTCCTCGATGCCGGGGGGGAGATTCTCTGCTTCGTGGAAAAGATGGAGCGCCTGCGGGTGGCCCGGGACGAGACCGGGCGCCACGCCCTCATCGGCCGTTCCCCGGCCTTCCGGCGCATGCTGGAACTGGTGGCCCGGGTGGCCCCGGCCGGGGCCAGCGTGCTGTTGCTGGGGGAATCCGGCACTGGCAAGGAACTGGTGGCCAATGCCGTGCACGAGGCCAGCCGGCGGGCGGATGGCCCCTTCGTTGCCGTCGACTGTTCCGGGCTCACCGAGACCCTCTTCGAGAGCGAACTCTTCGGGCACGAGCGCGGGGCCTTTACCGGTGCCATCGCCCGTAAAACGGGCCTGGTGGAGGCGGCAGCCGGTGGCACCCTCTTCCTCGATGAGGTCGGTGACATCCCTCTGGGCATCCAGATCAAGCTGCTGCGCCTGTTGGAGACCGGTGCCTACCGGCGGGTGGGCTCCAGCGAACCCCTGCGGGCCGATATCCGCCTGGTCTCCGCCACCCACCGGCCCCTGGCGGTCATGGTGCGGGAGGGCCAGTTTCGTCAGGACCTCTATTACCGTATCAACACCTTCCCCATCCCCGTGCCGCCCCTGCGGGAACGTCGCGAGGATCTGCCGCGGCTGGCCGAGGCCCTCCTCCGCCGCGTCGCCCCTGACCGCCCCTTGCGTCTCTCCTCGGCGGCCCTGCGTCAGTTGGGGCTCTATCCCTTCCCGGGGAATGTTCGCGAACTCCGCAACCTGCTGGAGCGCGCCAGCCTGATGTGTGACGGGGATGTCATTCGCCCCCAGCATCTGGCGGAAGAGATCAGCGCGGCGGCGCGGGCCAGACCGGGCAGTCCCCAAGAACCTTCGCGGCACCACGCCGAACCCGCACCCGAGCCCGGGTTGGGGACGGCGCGGGTGCCGGGGTCTGAGCCAGAACGCAGGTCGGAGCTGGAGCCTGGGGCGGGGACAGGGCCGGGACCGGGACCTGGTAAGTATCCCGCCAGCGTCAGCGCATTGGTACCTCCGTCAATCCCCCGCGAACCCGGTACGGATGTTCGCCGGGATTCGGACGGGCATCGCGATACGTTCCAGCGTCAGACCCTGCTTGCGGCCCTTGAGTCGCATCAGGGCAATCGCCGCGCCTTGGCGCAACGCCTGGGCATCAGCGAGCGCACCCTCTACCGGCGCTTACGTCAGCTTGACCTGTGATTTGCCGGTCGCGATCAACGCCCGGTGCATTCGTCCCACTCCATCGCGCACCCGTGGGGCCACATCCGCCGGAAAGGCGTTGGCGGTCAGGGCGATGATGGATTCCTTGTCTGTGGCTCATGTGCCTGGGCGGGAAGCCGTGCCACCGGTCCCGAGGCTCAATGGGGTCATGACGCGGCGCCGAAGCGAAGGTCACAAGAAGGTAATATAAGTTCATTAGTATTGACTTAATTATCCGGACGGTGTCTCATTGCTGCTTTGCAGCATGGCGCCCCTCACCTGCCGCCCGCTATCCGGAATGCCGTCATACCCGATTCGATTCAGTTCCAGGCGCACGGGAGAGGATCGGGTAAACCCGCAGTTGTTCAGTAAATTCTGTCAGTTAGACCCTTCAGGCCTGCCGGGCCTGCCCCACGCATCATGCTTCCCCTCTTCGCCATCCTCTTCCCGCTCTGGATCGTCCTCAATGGCTCCCTGGCAACCGACGTCCTCATCACGGGCCTGATCGCGACCCTGGTGATCGCCGCCGGCTCCCGCGGCAGTCTGTCCCCCTTGACCGAGTTCCGCGTCACCCCCGCGGCCCTATGGGCGGTGCCGCGCTACCTGCTCTATTTCCTGAAGGAATTGGTGAAGTCCAACCTGCGCCTGGCCGCGGTCGTCCTCTCGCCGGAACTGCCCTTGAATCCGGGTATCGTCAAGGTCCGCACCCGACTTAAGAGCCGCATGGGTCGGCTGCTGCTGGCCAATTCGATCACCCTGACCCCGGGGACGCTGACGGTGGAACTTCAGGATGACTGGCTCTACGTCCATTGGGTGCGGATGGAGACTGACGACAGCGAGGGAGCCACGGCGCGCATCGTGGCAGGCTTCGAGCGCTATCTGGAGGTTATCTATGGTTGAGACCCTGGTAATGCTGGCCGCCGGCCTGGCCGGGACCGCCTTCCTGCTGGCCTTGTGGCGCTTCGTCAAGGGCCCCGCGGCAGCGGACCGGGTGGTCGCCTTCGATTCCCTGACCATCATCTCCATCACCGGCATCCTGCTGGTGGCCCTGGCCGAGGGGCGAGGCATCTACCTCGACATCGCCCTGATCTATGCCCTGCTCTCCTTCCTGGGCGTCATCGTGATCGCGCGCTATCTGGAGGGTGGGCTCTGATGGAACCCAGCCTGGTCAACGCATTCCCCCCCACCCCCCTGAACCTGATCGGCGGTCTGCTGCTGGTCGCGGGCACCGCCTTTCTGCTGCTCGGTGGCCTGGGTCTGGTGCGCATGCCGGACCTTTTCAACCGCATTCAGGCCGGCACCAAGGCCACCACCCTGGGGACCCTGCTGAGCCTGGCGGGCGTCGCCTGCCTGCAGCCCGATTGGAGCCTGAAACTGCTGCTGATCGGTCTCTTCATCCTCTTCACCAATCCCCTTTCCTCCCAGGTCCTGGCCCGCTCGGCCCACCGGCTGGGCAGCAAGCAGTCCCCCCTCACCCGGGTGGACCGGCTGGCGGAAGACAGCGGGGAGGCCCCATGAGTGGCTTGACCCATCTTCTAGCCCTGCTGCTGGCCCTGGCCATGCTCGGTGCGGCCCTGGTGACCATCCTGGGGCGCAGCCTGCCCATCGCCATCCTGGCCTCGGGCCTGGTGAGCCTTTGCGCCTCGGTGCTCTTTCTTATCCTGGCCGCCCCGGACGTGGCCATGACCGAGGCGGCCATCGGCAGCGCCCTGACCACCTTCCTATTTTTCTTCATCCTGGGGCGTATGCGCCGTGAACTGCCCGGGGTGGAGTTCGACGATGACCCCGCGACCCCGGCGGTGACGGCTGCGCCTGTAGTGCCGTCGGCATCCGTGATTAGGGCCGAGAGGGTGGAGAGGTTAGCCTCATCGTCATCATCTTCGTCGTCGGCGGGAGCGCCGGCGGTGGAACAGGGTCAGGCGCCGGGGGGAAAGGACCATGGTTAAGCGCCTCTTCGCCCTCGGTTTGCTCGCCGTGTTCGCCGGCCTCTTCGCCAGCCTGCTGTCGGGCTATGTCCCGGACGCGGCGCTCAACCCCACCGCCCGCTACTATGCCGAGCGGACGGCCCCTGATCTGGGCGCGGCCAACCTGGTCACCGCCATCATCATCACCTACCGCGGGCTCGACACCCTGGGCGAGGTCACCGTTCTGTTTCTGGCCGCGGCCATCGTCGGGCTGGTGCTGGGAAGTGACCGGGGCAGCCATCGCCCGGGCCCTGAAGACCGGACCGCCGGGCGTCCTGATGAGGCCCCAGCCAACCCCTCGCCCCCCGTGGGCGAGCTCCTGACCACGGGCAGCCGCCTGCTGGTGCCCCTGATCCTGTTGCTGGGGGTCTATGTCTTCGCCAACGGCCACCGGACGCCGGGGGGCGGCTTTCAGGGCGGTGCCATTCTGGCCTCGGCCACCCTGCTGCTGCTGCTGGCGAAGCCCGGCAGGCAGCTCAGCCACCGCCTGATCGCGGCCCTGGAGTCCCTCGCCGGGCTATTGTTCATCATCATCGGCCTCCTCGGTCTGGCCCTGGCCGGCGGCTTCCTCGACAACCGTATCCTGCCCCTCGGCACCCTGGGCGCGCTCTTCTCCGCCGGCGCCATCCCCCTCATCTCCGCCCTGATCGGGCTCAAGGTGGGCGCGGAGTTTTCGTCCATCCTCGCCAGCCTGGCGGAGACCCGTCAGGCCCAGGCGGGTAGGGTTGAGCCTGTTGGGGACACCCCGGCGGCATGGGTTCAGCCTGACCGGGACAACCCGGGGGCGGCTCACAAGCCCACAGGCCCCGCGACCACTGCCGACCGGGAGCAGCCCTGATGCCCGACCTTACCCAGATCGCCCTGGCCACGGGCTTTGGCTTGATCCTGATTGGCTTTTACGGCGCCCTGACCCGCCGCGGCCTGCTGCGCATCATCCTCGCCTTCACCCTGGCCAGCACCGGGGTCAATGTCGTCATCGTCGCCATCGGCTATATGCGGGGGCGCACGGCGCCCATCCTGGACGAGGCAGTGACCACGGCCACGGCCGTCGGGCGCATCATCGATCCCCTGCCCCAGGCGCTGGTCCTCACCGCCATCGTTATCGGTCTGGGCGTTACCGCCCTGATGCTGGCCTATGCCTACCGGCTCTTTCGCCGGCATCGCACCCTGGATATCGCGGCCTTCCGGGAGTTGAAATGGTAAGTGACCTGCCATCCATCCCTGCCGGGACGCCCCTCCCCCTGAACGCTGACTGGCGCTGACATGCCGAACCCCATCCTGCTGATCGCGGTCGCCCTGGGTACCGCCTTCTTCCTCGGGCTGCTTGAAGAGCGGCGTCGCCGACTGGCTTGGGCGATCAGCCTGGCCGCCCTGGCCTTTCTGTCCTGGGTGCCCGCCACCTGGCTGCTGGCCCTGGCCACCGGACAGGCCACTCCCGTGGCGATCCTCACCGCGGGTGCGCCGCCCCCCTTTGCCATCAACCTGCGCCTGGGACTGGCCGAGGCGGCTCTGACCCTGTTGGTCAACCTCACCGGCCTCCTCACCACCCTCTATCTCAAGGACCGGCTCCTGGACCTGGGCCGGCGGGCCATGGCGGTGCTGCTGGTAGCGGTCATGGCCCTCGATGGGCTCATCCTCACCCGTGACCTCTTCAACCTCTTCGTCTTCGTCGAATTGACCGCCATCGCCACTGCCGGGCTGCTCCTGCTCGCCGACGACGCCCGCGCCCTGGCGGCGGGCTTCAAATACCTGATGGTGGCGCAGTTCATCTCAGTGCTGCTGCTGATCGGCATCCTCTTCGCCTACCATGCCGGCGGCACCCTCAACCTCGACGGCCTGGCAGGCGCGCCCTCCATCCTGGGCGCCGGTCAGGACTGGATCCTGGAGGCCGGCGGGGGGATCGCCTTCCTGCTGATGTTCGTCGCCCTGGTAGCAGAGCTGAAGCCCTTCCCCGCCAACGGCTGGGCGCTGGATATCTATGAGTCCGCTCACCCCGCCTTCGCCGCCCTGTTCGCCGCCGCCAGCGGCACCGCCGCCCTCTTCGCCGTGGACAAGGTGCTGACCATTGGCGGTCCGGCGTGGCTGGAGGCGGCGACGGCCATCGGCCTGGTGAGCTTCCTCGCCGCCAACCTCCTCGCCCTGCCCCAGGACCAGGACCGACGCCTGCTGGGCTACTCCTCGGTGGCCCAGACCGGGCTGGTGCTGGTGGTCATCGGCCAGCGCGACCTCCTCGGCGACGCCTATCTCTTCGTCGCCATGGGCCTCCTCGCCAGTCACGCGGTGGCCAAGGCGGGGCTCTACTGGCTGTCCGGGCTGATCCGGGGGCGACACCTGACGGACTGGGTCGCCCTGCGTTCCCGACCGCTCCTGATCCTGGCCTTGGTCAGCTTCCTGGCCCTGCTCACCGGCCTGCCGCCCTTTCCCGGCTTCTATGCCAAGTGGGAGTTGGCCCATCAGCTCGTCGCCGGGGACCGGCTGGCCCTGCTGGGTCTGATCCTCTTCGGCACCCTGCTGGAGGCCGGCTATCTCTTCCGCTGGTTTGGCTACATCATCAAACGCCCCCTGCCCGGGCCCGACCCGGTGGCCCTCCCCTGCCCCCACCACCAGCTCATCCCCATCCTCGTCGCCTTGGCCGCCGCCTGGGGCCTGGGCTGGCTGTGGGGGGAGTGGTCCGGACAGACCCAGTTGCTTCTGACCTGGCCCCTGGCCTTCGCCCTGCTCTTCCTGGCGCTGGAATGGCTGCCGGCCCGCGTCAAAAACAGCCTGGCCATCGTCGGCCTGCTGGCCTTTTTCGCCGCCACCTATGACCTCTACGACCCCCTGCGGCTGATCTTCGCCCTCATCTTCCTGGTCGGTGGGGCCCTGATCCTGCTCGCCAGCTATGAGGTCCGGGGCAAGCGCATCGGCTTCTACCCCGCCGCCCTGCTCATGTACGCCGGGCTGGCGATCCTGGTCCTGGCCGAGGACAGCTTCCAGTTCTTCGCCGCCTGGGAACTGCTGACCATCGGTTCCTATTTCCTCATCCTGCGCGGCCGGGCCTCCGAGCCCCACGCCCTGTCCTACCTCCTCTTTTCCCTGGGTGGCGCCTTCCTGCTCCTGGCCGGCTTCGCCCTGGGGGCCCAGGGTGCCCCGCAGTTGGCCCTGGCCGCGCTGGCCCAGGTGCCGGAGGCGATCGCGCCCTGGGTCTTCATCCTGCTCGCCATCGGCTTCATGACCAAGACCGCCGCCCTGGGCCTGCACGTCTGGTTGCCCGGGGCCCACGCCGAGGCCGAGACGGATGTCTCCCCCATGGTCTCCGGCATCCTGCTCAAGGCCGGGCTCTTTGGCCTCTTCGTCCTGCTTATGCACCTGGGCCGGCAGCAGCTTTACGGCATCGACCTAACCCACGTCATCCTGTGGATCGGTGCCCTGACCGCCCTCTTCGGCAACCTGCTCGCCGCCTTTCAGGAGGACGCCAAGCGCCTCCTGGCCTGGTCCTCCATCGGTCAGATGGGCTACGCCCTCTTCGGTCTGGCCCTGATGAACCACCTGGGCTGGCTCATGGCCCTGATGTTCGTCATCAACCACTACATCTACAAGTCCATGCTGTTCCTCTCCCTGGGCGGGGTCGCCAAACGGACCGGCACCCGTGACATGTACCGCATGGGCGGGCTCATCACCCTCATGCCCCTGTCCTTCGTCGCCGTGCTCATTGGCATCATCGCCATCTCCGGGGTGCCGCCCCTGTCCGGCTTCGGTGGGCGTTGGATCTTCTATAACGCCATCCTCGATAGCGAGGCGCGGCTGCCGCTGGTGATCCTCTTCTTCGCCGGACCCATCGCCTTTCTCTACCTCTTCCGCCTTATCCATAGCGTCTTCCTCGGCCAGTTGAAGGATGAGCACCGGCGGGTGCGGGAGGCCCCCTTCTGGATCGTCCTGCCGCAGATGCTGTTCGTCGCCCTGCTCATCGGCTTCGCCCTGGTCCCCGGGGTCGCCCTGCGCCGGGTCGATGCCTACATCAGCCAATTCTTCCCCACGGGGGCCCTGACCTGGGATGGGCTGAACATCCTCAGCCCCTACGGCTACTGGAACCCGGTGAGTATTATGCTCATCATCGGGGTCATCTTCATGCTTGTCTTTGCCTGGCTGTTGTTCGTCAACCGCCGCGCCCAACGGGTCAAGCAGTTCAATATCGCCTTCGCCGCCGAGCGTCCCTACCGGCCGGAAACCACCCACTTCGCCTGGAACTTCTTCGCCCCCTATCGCAAGGCCCTCGGCTTCCTCACCTTGCCCCTGGCCAGCCGTTTCTGGGCCAGCCTGACCAACCTGCTGCACACCGCGGGTGACCTGGGCCGGCGGCTTTACACCGGCAACGGCCAGACCTACGCCTTCCACTTCCTGGCCTTCGTCGTCATCGTCCTGCTCTGGAGCCTGGGGTCCCTGGGCGAGGTGCCGTCATGACCTTCGACTGGATGAGAATCCCCGGGTCCCTGCTGACGCTGTTCATCGTCTTCAACTACGGCCTGCTGCTCAACGCCCTGATCGCCAAGATCGCGGCCCGGGTCGGCCGCCGCCATGGCATCCCGCTCTGGCAGAACTATGTCGACCTGATCAAGAACTACGGGCAGCGCTCCGCGATCAGCCACGGCGTCCATTTCTATCTGGGGCCCGTCTTCCGGCTCACCGGCGGCATCGGCCTGCTGCTCTTCGTGCCGACCCTCTACGGCAGCGATCTGTTCGCCAACCTGTCCTTTGCCGGCGATCTGATCCTGGCCCTCTATTTCGTCTTTTTCGGCACCCTGGGCATGGCGCTGGGGGCGGCGGAGAGCGGCCACCCCTATGCCGCCATCGGCGTCAGCCGCGGCCTGTCCCAGGTCACCGCCGCGGAACTGCCCTTCGCCCTGGCGGTCTTTGCCGTGGCCTTGCAATACCAGACCCTGTCGGTGACCGAGATCGTCGCCGCCCAGCAAGGCGGCATCCTGAACTGGACCCTGTTCACCAACCCCCTGGCGGTGGCGGCGGCCATGCTGTCCTTCCTGGGCTCCATGATGCGCCCCCCCTTCGACCTGGTGCTGGCACCCCAGGAAATCCCCATCGGCCCCCCCACCGAGTATCACTCCTCCTATCTGGCCCTGATGCAGACCAACCGGGCCATCTTTCCCATCGCCAAGATCATCATCTACATGAACCTCTTCTTCGGCGGGGCGACGAGTTGGCCGGTCCTGTTCCTCAAGGTGTTCCTGATCTACATGGTCTCGGTGCTGGTCGGGGTGGTCTCGCCCCGCTTCCGGGTGGAGCAGTCGATCCGCTGGTTCCTCATCTGGGCGGTGCCCATCGGCATCTTGGCGATCCTGTGGGTCTAGCGGTTTGGGGCGCGGTGGTGAGCGGGCCCCCGCCGATTGGCAACGTGACGAACATCGGGTTTGGATAGGCACATGAAAGCGGAACTGGAAAAACGGCTGGTCAAGGGCCCGGACGGGGTCGAGTTCGAGGTCGAGCCGCTGCGGGACTATTACTGCGAGGCCCTGCCGCAGGTCCAGCGCCCGGCCTACCTGCACATCGTCGAGGACCTGTTCAACTGGGCGCGGGCCGAGTCCATCTGGATCCTCGGCTTCGGCACCGGCTGCGGCGCCATCGAGATGCGCCCGCTGATGACGCCACGCTTCGACGCCTACCGCTATGGCATCCAGTGGCGCCCGACCCCGCGCCAGGCCAACCTCTTCGTCATCTCCGGTTACCTGTCGGTGAAGACCCTCAAGCGCGTCATCCGCTCCTATGAGCAGATGCAGAACCCCAAGTACGTGGTCGGCCTGGGCTCCTGCACGATCAACGGTGGCATGTACTTCGATTCCTACAACACTATCAAGCGCCTGGACCAGTACCTGCCGGTGGACCTCTACATCGCCGGTTGCATGCCCAGGCCGGAAGCCCTGCTGGCCGGCTTTCTGGAACTCAAAAAGCTCATCCGCGCCGGCAAGGCGGAGGGGGCCAACCAGTACGCGGAAAACTTTGCCTGGTACAAGGCCAACCAGAAGCAGGTCATCCACGACTGGGACATGCCGGACTACAACTGGTAGCCAGGCCCTTCCCTGCCCTTCCGGCAACCGCCGCCTGGGCCTGGGTCCGAGGGGCCAAACCGAGACACAATCATGCCAAGCACTGATCACCAGGGAAACGCGATGGGACCGGAGACGCCCACTCATACGTCGGGCGGACCGCCAGACCCGGCGGCCGGGGCCGGGGCGGGCATGAGTTCAGAGGCCGAGCCAAGCCGAAACACCGGCGCCCCGCCGGCTGCCGGGGCGATGGACCCGGCGCGGGGGCTCCCTGCCCTCCCGGCGGACGGCCTGGAGGGGGTCCACAGGCGCCTCCAGGCCCTGTTTCCTCTGGGTGACCTCACTAGAGCACGTACCGGCCTGGCCTTTGTCGACCTGCCGCCCGCCTATGTGCGCCCGGTCCTGGTGCACCTGCGGGACCGGGAGGGCTTCGGGCATCTGGTCCTGCTCACCGCCGTCGACTGGCTGGAGGCGGGCCAGTTCCAGCTAACCTATCTGCTCTGCAACCGCCAGGCGGGCCTGGACCTGGGCCTACGGGTGCGCCTGCCCCGGGAGCCGGCCAGCATGGAGAGCATCCACGACCTCTGGCCCACCGCCGCCACCTACCAGCGGGAGTTGCGGGAGATGTTTGGTATCGACTTTCCCGGCAGCCCGCGGCTGCATGAAGACTTCATACTGGAGGGCTGGCAAGGCATCCCCCCCTACCGGCGCGACTTCGACACCCTGAAATTCGCCCAGGAGGCCTTCGCCCAGCGCCCCGGCCGCGAGACCTGGGACCCGCGGACCCATATGCGCCAGCAGCTCTATCCGCCAGCGGACCCCAACGGGGGACGGCCCGACAGTGGAGGCCGCGACTGAGATGGGCCTCTTCACCCCCGACCGTAGCCAATACCCCGCCGCCCGTCCCGATGGCAGCCTCGACATCGACCTGAGCTCGGGCAAATACCTCAAGCTCTGGCAGGGTCCCCAGCACCCCGGCATCACCGGCAACATGTCCGTGGAGCTGACCGTCTGCGGCGACGAGGTGGTGGAGGGCAAAACCCACGTCGGCTACCTGCACCGCGGCTTCGAGAAGCTGATGGAGCGCCGCAGCTTCATCCAGTGTTTCCCCATCGTCTGCCGCATCTGCGTCCCCGAGCCGGACTTCAACGAGTACTGCTACGCCGCCGCCGTGGAAGAACTGGCCGGCCTTGAGGTGCCCGACACGGCCCGGTGGCTTCGCACCCTGATCCTCGAGATGGGTCGCATCAATAGCTACCTGATGTACCTCGGCGGCCAGGCCGGCGCCCTGGGGCTGGGGGTCATCGGCCAATGGACCACCTATGCCCGGGACCTGATGCTCGACCGTTTCGAGGAGCTGACCGGGGCGCGTATCTATCACATGTTCATCCTTCCCGGCGGGGTGCGCGACGGCCTGCCGGCCGGTTTTGCGTCGCGCATGGCCGCGACCCTGCGCGAGCTCGAAACGGTCATGGCGGACGTCCGGGAAACCATGTTCAGTAACGCCGTCTTCAAGCAACGCACGGTCGGCCAAGGCGTCATCGACCCCGCCTGGCTGGAGCCCTACGGCGTCACCGGCCCCAACGCCCGGGCCGCCGGCGTGCCCCATGATGTCCGCAAGGCGTTCCCCTACCTGGTCTACCCGGAGCTCGACTTCGAGGTCGCCCTGAGTCAGGACTCGGACATCTACAGCCGGGCCGACGTGCGCCGGCGCGACCTGCTGACCTCGATCGACCTGATCCGCCAGATCCTCGCCCGGATGCCCAAGGACGGCCCGGTGATGACGCCCCTGCCCAATGTCCTGCACTGGCAGATCCCGCCGGGCGAGACCTACGTGCGCGGCGAATGCTCCCGCGGCGAATACGGCTACTACCTGGTCACCGACGGCAGCGGCTACCCGCGCCGGGTCAACGTGCGCGGCCCTTCCTACACCCATGCCGTCGCCCTGCTGGAGCGCATGATCGTCAACTGCAACATCGCCGACGTGGCGGCCCTGATGGTCTCCCTGCACACCTATCCGCCGGAGATCGAGCGCTGAGTGGCAAGGATACAACCCGTGCTAACTGCCTTGCCGCCACGATGACCGCCGTGACCTGGAACCGCCGAGCCGGGGCCACCGCCCCTCATGACTTCCGGCCCCGCCCCCCGACCAACCCGAGTGCCCGCGATGAGCGTCACTGACCTCCTGTCCCCCTTTACCGCCTGGAAGAACCTCTTTCGCGATCCGGTCACCATCCGCGACCCCCTCACGGAGCGTCCGGGGGCCCCGCGCTACCGCGGCTTCCACCAGAATGACGCCGCCAAGTGCATCGGTTGCGGCACCTGCGAGGCGATCTGCCAGAATGGCGCCATCGACCTGGTGCCGGTGGCGGGCATCGCGACTCAACCGGGCGATTCCGGTCTGCGCCCACGTATCGATTACGGCCGCTGCTGCTGGTGCGCCCTGTGCGTCGATGTCTGCATGACCGGCTCCCTGACCATGTCCAACGCCTACACCTGGGTGGACCTGGACCCGGACGCCTTCCGTTTCATCCCCGGCGTGGAGGCCAAACCCTGGGACGGGTCGACCCTGGGCTATGAACGCCCCAGCGATCACCACCTGGTGCCGCTGGACCGGGTGCCCATGGGCGAACTGGCCGCCGAGACCCGCATCGACACCTTTGCGGAAATCGTCGCCGGCTATGACCGGGAGGCGGCGCGCCGCGAGGCGGATCGCTGCGTCGCCTGCGGCCTGTGCGTCGCCACCTGCCCCACCCACATGGCGATCCCTGACTACATCGCCGCCGTCCGCGACGGGGACTATGAGCGCGGGGTGCGCCTCCTTTACGACACCAACCCCTTTTCCGCCATCTGTGGTCGGGTCTGCACCCACCTGTGCGAGACCCGTTGCGCCGCCCGCCACCAGGGTGACCCCATCGCCATCCGCTGGCTCAAGCGCCACCTCCTGGACCAGGTGCCCCCGGAACGGGTGCGCGCCATCGTCGGCGGTCCCCGGCCCCCCAGCGGCCGCAAGGTCGCCATCGTCGGTGGCGGACCGGCGGGGCTCACCGCCGCCTTCGACCTGGCCCGCCAGGGCCACGCGGTGACCGTCTTCGAGGCCCTGGACCAACCCGGGGGCATGACCCGCTGGGGTATCCCCGAGTACCGGCTGCCCGCCGCCGCCATCGACCGCGACATCGACGTCATCCGCGCGGTGGGCGTCGAGATCCGCTGCCAGACCCGCGTCGGCCAGGACCCGAGCCTGGACGACCTGCGCCGCGACCATGACGCCGTGTTGCTCGCCCTGGGCCTGCAACTCGGCCGCGCCACCCGCATCCCCGGCAGCGATCACCCGGACGTGCGCAAGGCCGTGGACCTGCTGCGCCAGGCCAGAGCCGGCGTGGGCTTCGCGCCCCCCCGCCGGGCACTGGTCATCGGCGGTGGCAACGTCGCCATGGACATCGCCCGCACCCTGGCGCGGCTGCAGCGGCGGGACTATGGCGAGGTGCGGGTCACCGTCACCGCCCTGGAGGACCTGGCACACTTTCTCGCCGACCCGGAGGAGATCCGCGAGGCGGGGGAGGAAGGCATCCGGATCCTGGACGCCCGCGGCCCGCGAGAGGTCCTGATTCAGGACGGACGGGTGACCGGCCTCAAGACCTGGCGGGTCAAGGCTATCTTCGATGCCCAGGGCCGTTTCGCCCCGACCTATGACGCCAGCGACGAGCAGTGCCACCCCGCCGACCTGGTGGTCGAGGCCATCGGCCAGATGAGCGATACCGACCTCCTGGGCGCGGCACTGACTGAAAGCCTTGCCTGGGAGCGCGGTCGCCTCCAGATTGACGCCAGCGGTCGCACCAGCGAGGACTGGCTGTGGGCCGCTGGCGACATGGTACGCGGCCCGGACGTGGTCAGCGCCGTGGCCGACGGCCACCGGGTCGCCACCAGCATCCACTCCGCCCTCCGCGAACGGGAGATCCGCCGATGACCCCAGATACCGCTACCGTCGAACTGCTGCGCAACCAGACCAGCCTGCGCGAGATCCTGGAGGTCGCCACCTCCTTTGAGCGCTCCGCCCGTGACTTTTACACCGACCTGATCCCCAAGGTCAGCAAGCGCATCCGCTATCTGGTGGAGGAACTGGCCTTCGAGGAGCAGGATCACTTCAACCGCTTCCGCGTCCTGGCCGAACGCGAGGACCTGGCGGAGCAGATCCGCGCCGAGATCCAGCGCCCCGCCAGCGACAGCCAGTTCTCCGACTGCATCCACCTCCCCGAGCTGGGCGACAACCCTGACGACCAGGCGGTCCTGCAATACGCCCTGGGCCGCGAACACGCCGCCATGACGCACTATACTGAACTTGCCGCGACCACCCCCGAGGGCCCCATCCGCGACCTGTTCCGCTACCTCGCCAATGAGGAGACCCACCACAAACTGGAGCTGGAAAAGCTCTATTACGAGACCACCCACCGCGGCGGCGGGGTCTGAGCTGCCTGGGGTTTAGTGGGGACCGGGGCCCCGCCTTCGCTGCCGGGGGAGCCAATTGATATTCGTCAATCGCCTGCGTAATTTTCCCTGACCTGGCTCAAGTGAAGCCAAGATGCCCCACCAGGGTACTCAACGCCTAGCTAATATAAGCGCCGCCTAATGCCAACGGGAGACTCATGCGATGGATGACACCCTGAAACGGTTGCTGGAAGCGGAGATGCGTGCCGAACGCCTGGCTCAGGAGGCCGAGGAGGAGGCGGAGCGTCTGGTCCAGGCGGCCATCGCCGAGGCCAAGGCCAATGAAGAGCGCTTCCGGGCCCGTATTCCGGACCTGCATCGGAGCTTCATCCAGAAATCCGAAGAGCGCGCCGAGCAAACCATCGCCGAGCTCAAGCGGCGCTATGACGAGCGCCATGTCCAACTCCGCAACCTGGCGGAGGAGCGGGAGGAAGACGCCCTGGTGGCAGCCTTCGACATCCTGCAGACCGCGGACTGAGCGCTGGCTTTTCGGCGGCATGAGGCCAGCCCCTACCTGAAAGACGAACCCTCAAGAGATCATGAAGTTCGCAGCAAGTCAGGCCTATCTGCACACCCGGGTATCGGCCATGGCCACCCGGCTGTTCCAACCCGAGACCCTCGCCCTGCTGGCGGAGCGACGCGTTGAGGAGCTGGCAGCGGAATATGACCTGACGGCGGCCCTGGAGAGCCAGTTGCCGGTGAAGGCCCGCAGCCGGGCGGTGGAGCAGGCCCTGATCAACACCCTCCTCGCCGAGTTGCGCATCCTCATCCGGCCCATGGCGGCCCCGGAGCGGACCCTGATCCTGGACTGGGGGCGCCACTATGCCCTGGCCAACCTCAAGACCCTGATCCGGGGCAAGCTCCATGACTTGGACCGCAAGGTAATCGCCAGCAACCTCTACGAGTTGCCGCACGACCTGCGCCTACCCATGCAGGACAGCCTCTTCCAGGCGGAGAATGTGCTCGAGTTGCTGCGTCAGCTTGAGGGTGGCCCCTATAGCTTTATCGCCCGCCAGGCGCGGGTGGTCTTCGAGCGCCAGCAGGAACCCTTTGCCCTGGAGGCGGCCATCGACCAGCGCTACCTGACCGGACTGGTGCGCGATATCGCCCCCTTCCCGGAGCAGGAGTGTCCCTGCCTGCGCCGTCTCATCGGCGCCCTGCTCGACCGGATCGATATCCTCTGGCTGCTGCGCTTCCGCTTCTCCTATCAACTGTCCTCCAGCGAGACCTTCTTCCAACTGGTGCCCTCCGTGCGGCGACTGCACCGCGAGCGGCTGCTGGCCCTGGTCAATCTGGACTCCTTCGCCGCCGTGCTGGCCGCCCTGCCCCCACCCTTTCATGCCCTGCTGGCGGAAAGCCACGACCTCATGGACGTGCAGCGGCGTCTCAACGCCTATGTCCGCGGCGAGGCCCTGGATGTCATCCATAAGGGCCAGACCGCCGTCGCCCGGGCCATGGCCTACCTCATCCTGCGGGAGCAGGATCTCATGACTCTCTTCTCCCTCATCCAGGGACGGTTGCTGGAGTTGCCGGCCCAGGTGATCAAGGTGGCCATCGAAACCTCCACCGCCCGCTGCCACCTGAGCCAGCGGCAGGCGGCGTAGGCATGCCGACCCCGGTCCCGTCCCTGCCCAGACCATCCACCCGAGGGTAAAACCGGATGTTGCGCCCGACTCCGATGAAGCATGTCCGTCTCCTCGTCATCGACGAGGACCTGCCCCGGGCCTCCCTGACCCTGGCGGAGCTGGCCAGCTTTCATGCCGACGACCGGCCACCCGAGGAAGATGGCTTCGCGGGCCAACCCAGCGGCGCCTATCGTGACATCTGGCGCCAGGCCAGTTCGCGTTTGGAAAAGATCCTCCGGCTGATCCCCCTCCCCCCCGAGGACCAGGCCCCGCGTCCGCGCGTCATCCCCGAGGAGGAGCTCACCACGACCAACAACTGGCTGGGCAGCCTCTGGGAGACCTGTTCCCGCTATGAAGAGCAGTTCCGCGCCATCGACGACGAGGAACGCCTGATTCGGGAACAGCAATCGGCCCTGAGTAACTTCGAAGGCCTGGGCATCGACCTGGGGATGTTGCGCAGCAAGACCCGGTTTCTGGATTTCTACGTCGGCCTGGTGCCCTACGCCAACGTGCGCCAGCTCGAGGGCGCGGTCGGCCTGGCGGATCACCTGCTCTTCCAGTACATGGTCACCGGGGACGATGCCCATGTGGTCATCGTCGGCCCCAGCGGCGACAAGGAGGCCCAACTGGAGTCCGTGCTGCGCAGCGCCGGTTTCCGTCCGCTGCCGATTCCCCCGGAATTGGACCACGAGCCCCAGGTGATGCGCGCCGAGCTGGCGCGGCGCCGCGAGGCGTCGACGGCCCAGCGGGAGACCCTGCGCCAACGGCTCCAAGACTGGTCCGCCGATCTCATCCCGCGCCTGGCCAGCAGTCGCGAGGTGCTGCGCCTGGCGGAGCCGCTGGTGCAGCTCGACGCCGCCATCCGCGGCGTGGGCCCCCTCGCCCGCCTCGCCGGCTGGGTCCCGGCCACGGCAGTCGCGGCCCTGGAGGCCAGGCTGCGCCAGACCCTGAGCCTGCCCTTCGACCTCAGCAGCCGCGACCCCCGACCCGATGAGCGCGCCCTGGTGCCAACCATCGCGACCCGCAACCGCCTGCTGGCACCCTTCGCCTTGCTGGTCCAGCAGTACGGCATCCCCCGTTACGGCGAGATCGACCCCACCCCGCTCTTCGCCGCCAGCTTCCTGCTCATGTTCGGCACCATGTTCGGCGATGTGGGTCAGGGCGCGGTCATCGCCGGCCTGGCTTGGTACTTTCGCCGGAAACTGGGGCCCTTGTACCTGTTTGGTGTCCTGGCGGGCCTGTCCTCCATCGCCTTCGGCTTTGTCTTTGGCAGTGTCTTCGGCTTCGAGCACTGGCTGCCGGCCCTGTGGATGCCGCCCTTGCACGACCCCTTGCTGATGTTGTCCCTGGCCCTGGGCTGGGGGGTCTTCTTCATCGCCGTGGCCTGCGTCCTCGCAACCTACAACCGCCTGGTGATCGGCAACTGGGCCGGGGCCCTCTTCGGCCCCCACGGCCTGGCCAACCTGATCTTCTACCTGGCCCTGGCCTGGGGTGGCTACAACGTGAGCCAGGGCGAGGGTTTTGGCCACGGCCCCCTCCTGTTGGTGATCCTCTCCCTGGGCGCCCTAGCCTGGCATGGCTGGGGGCACCTGGAGGCGCCGATCGCGGAAAAGGTCCTGGTGGTCTTCATCGAGACCCTGGAGACCCTCGTTGGCTATGTCTCCAACACCCTGTCCTTCCTGCGCGTGGCCGCCTTCAGCCTCAATCATGCCGCCCTGGCCCTGGCCATCTTCACCCTCGCCGAGATGATGGGGCCCGTTGGCCATGGCCTAACCCTGATCCTGGGGAATGTCTTCATGATCGTCCTCGAAGGGGGCATCGTCCTGATTCAGGTGCTGCGCCTGGAGTTCTACGAGGGCTTCGCCCGCTACTTCGCCGGGGATGGCCACGCCTTCAAACCCCTGCGGCTGGGGCCGGTCCCGGAGCGGGGGTCAGCGCCCTAAGCGACGCTCACCCCTGCTCTCCCTTTCCCGTTTCCACTCGCTCAAGCAATTAGGAGTTCACCATGTACTGGCTCGTCGCCCTCATGTCCTTCGCGATCCTGGCACTCATCCTGGGCGGCTTGATCCTGGAGGCGCGTCCCACCCTCGCCAGCCGCATCCGGCCCTGGTACCGGCCCGCCATGGGCACCCAACTCCTGGCCTTCGTGGGTGCCCAGCTCGGCCTGCTGGTGCTGGGGATTAACGACGCCTTCGCCCAGGCGACGGAAACGGTCACGGTGGTCAACGAAATCTCCACCGGCATGGGGCTGGCCATCATTGGTGCCGGCATCCCCACCGCCCTGTCGACCATCGGCGCCGGCATTGCGGTAGGCCCCATCGGCGCGGCCTCCCTCGCCGCCATCACCGAGAAGCCCGAGAACCTGGGCCGCACCCTGATCTACCTGGGCCTGGCGGAGGGTATCGCCATCTACGGCCTGGTGGTCAGCATCCTGCTCCTGAACAAGATCTGACCGGGGAGCGGGGCCAGTGGCCAGCGAGACCTCCCGCAGCCCCAACGCGGGTCCGGACCAGGAGGCGGGCACCGTTTCCCACCGGGTTGCCGGCCTGAGCCCGGGCGGCGGTCAGGGCAACCATCAGGGGACGCGCATGCTGTTCCTCGGGGATGAAAGCCTGGCGGACGGCTTCCGCCTGATCGGTTTCGAGACCTATCCGGACCCGGAAGCGGGGCTGGTGGACCAGATCTTCACCGACCTGATCCGCCGGGGCGACAAGGCCTTCGCCATCGTCGACGAGGCCCTGATGCGCGCCAAGATCCCTGGTCTGGAACGGGTCCGGTCCGAGGGCGGGCGCGTGGTCGTCGCCGCCGTGCCCCGGCTGCGGGAGAAACCCCGCCTGGCCAGCGACGTGGCCGACCGCCTGGATGCCATGTTCGGCAAGGCGGGGGGCGCGGCCTGAGGATGGCACACCCTTCGCCCCGCCGACCGGCCATCAGCCCTGAATCACCCTTAGCCATGCTTTTAGGTCAGCCATCGTGAACCAGGTAGAAGAACTCGAGCGGGCCCTCCTCGCCCGCGCCGAACGACTTGCCAGCGCCTACCGGGAAATGACCCAGCGCAGCCGCGACACCACCCTGCGCGAGGCGGCGGAGCGGCTTCGCCTGCGTGAGCAGCGCGAGGAGGCCATCGCCCGCGCCCTGGGCGAACGCGCCTTCCGCCAGCAGGTCCAGGCCAGCGAACTGAAGATGCAAAGCCAGCTCGACCGGCTGCGCTGGAATCTGGTCCAGGACGTGGAGCGGCGGCTGGCGGAGCGCATGCGCGCCTTCATCCAGGACGACCCGGCGGCCTACCTTGCCTGGCTGTTGCGGCTGATCGCCAGCGCCGCCGCGGCCATCGAGTCCCCGGCCTTGCAGATCTGCGCCAACCCGCAGGACCACCAGAAGCTCTTCGCCCGCTGGGACGCGGTCAGCGGACAACTGGCCCCGGGCCAGAGCGCGACCCTGTGCGAGACCCCCATCACCACCCTGGCGGGGGTGCTGGTGGCGAGCGAGGACGGGCGTATCCGCGTCGACAATACCTTCGAGGGCCGGCAGGAACGGCTGCGCGCCCGCATCCAGCAGGTCATCCTGGAGCGGCTGCTGCCAGGTGGCCTGGACACCGGCAACCTTTTCGGCGGCTGACATCATGAGCACTAGCATCCGCGACACCCAAGATCCCGGCCGCGACGCCCCCCGCGCTGCCACCCGTGACACCGCGCGCCAGGGCCGGATCCGCGACATCAACGGCCCCATCGTCACCATCGTCCTGCCGGGCATCCGCAACGGCGAGCAGGTGCGCATCGGCGAGCTGGGCCTGTTCGGCGAGGTCATCTCCCTGCGCGGCGACGAGGCCATCGTCCAGACCTACGAGTCCACCGAGGGGGTGCGCCCCGGCGAGCCCGCCGTCGGCCTTGGCTGGCCCCTGTCGGTGGAACTGGGCCCGGGCCTGCTCGGGGGCATCTTCGACGGCGTCCAGCGCCCCCTGGAGAAGATCGCCCTCCAGTCCGGGGACTATATCCGCCGCGGCCTGGACGTGCCGGCCCTGGACCGGACCAAGGTGTGGGAGTTCGAGCCCAACCGTGAGCTGGAGCCCGGCGCCCGGATCGGTCCTGGTACGGTCCTGGGCACGGTCCAGGAAACCCAGACCATCGTCCATCGCATCCTGGTGCCGCCGACCCTGAGCGGCGAGCTCGACGAGCTCGCCCCCGCAGGCGACTATGACCTGGAGGCGACCATCGGCCGGCTGCGCGATGCCCAGGGTCACACCCATCGCCTCAAGCTCTTCCACCGCTGGCCGGTGCGCAAGCCGCGCCCCTACCTGCGGCGCGACGATGGCGTGGCGCCGCTGATTACGGGCCAGCGGGTCATCGATACCTTCTTCCCCCAGCTCAAGGGCGGCAAGGGGGCGGTACCGGGCCCCTTCGGCGCCGGCAAGACGGTGGTGCAGCAGCAGGTGGCGCGCTGGTCCAACGCCGACATCGTCATCTACGTCGGTTGCGGCGAGCGCGGCAACGAGCTGGTGGACGTGCTGGAGACCTTCCCCCAGCTTGACGACCCCTACTCCGGGCGCAAGCTCATGGAGCGCACCCTGCTGGTGGCCAATACCTCCAACATGCCGGTGGTGGCGCGGGAGGCCTCGGTCTACGTCGGCATCACCATGGCCGAGTACTACCGCGACATGGGTTATGACGTGGTCATGCTGGCGGACTCCACCAGCCGCTGGGCGGAGGCCTTGCGTGAGGTCTCGGGCCGCCTGGGGCAGATGCCGGTCGAGGAGGGCTATCCGGCCTACCTGGCCTCGCGCCTGGCGGCGGTCTATGAGCGCGCCGGCCGGGTCGAGACCCGGGGCGCCGGTTCCGGCTCCGTCACCCTGATCGGCGCCGTCTCGCCCCCGGGCGGAGACTTCTCCGAGCCGGTGACCAGTCACACCAAGGACATCATCGAGACCTTCTGGGCCCTGTCCAAGGAACTGGCGGACGCCCGCCACTATCCGTCCATCGACTGGGTGACCAGCTTCTCCGGCCATGTCCACACCGCCGCCGAGTGGTGGCACCAGGAGATCGACCGCCACTGGGAACGCCGCCGCACCGAGGCCCTGGCCCTGCTGGCGCGGGACGCGGAGCTGGCGCGCATCGTCAATCTGGTGGGACCCGAGGCCCTGTCCTCCGCCCAACGCTGGGAGCTGGAGGGGGCGGCCCTGATCAAGGAAGGGGTCCTGCAACAGAGCGCCCTGGACGAGGTGGATACCTTCTGCTCGCCGCGCAAGCAGTTCGCCCTGCTCGACCTGACCCTGTTCATCTTCCGCCGCGGCGCTGCCCTTATCGAACTGGGGGTCCCGGTGCAGGAGCTGCAGCAGTTGCCCCTGCTGGCCCGGGTCCGGCGCAGCAAGTCCATGTTCAACAGCGACCAGGTGGATCAGATCGAGGCCCTGAAGGACGAGGCCGGCCGTACCTTCGACAGGATGCGGCTGGAGTATGCTCAGGCCAACGCTAGCACCGCCTAGCCCGCCATGCCTGAAACCTCTGGCGCTGAACCTGATACCCACCACCCGGCTTCCATGCATCGGCTCGCCACAATCCCGCTGCTGAAAGACGAAGCGGGTGGCTTTCAGGCTGACTGCCATGAGGCGAGGCAGCCACCCCCCGGAACATGAAAGGCTTCCCCGTGACTCTCACGCCAACCCTCGGAACACCACGCCGAAAACGCAACGCCCTGAACCGGAATTCGTTATGAGCATCAAAGAGTACCGCACCGCCGCCGAGGCCCGTGGCGGCCTGCTGGTGATGAAGCACACCCCCGGGGTCGCCTTTGGCGACCGGGTGCTGATCAAGGACCATAGCGGCGGCCGGCGCAATGGCCAGGTCATCCGCGCCAGCGACGACGAGACCCTGATCCTGGTCTTCGAGGGTGTCGAGGATCTGGACCTGGAGTCCACCTGGGTGCGCTTCCTCGACGAACCGGTGGAGATCGCCTTGTCGCCGGAGCTCCTCGGCCGGGTCTTCAACGGCCTGGGAGAACCCAAGGACGACCGCCCGCCCATCCTGTCCAACATCCGCCGTCCCGTCGGCGGCTCCGCCATCAATCCGGCGGCGCGCACCTATCCCCGGGAGTTCATCCAGACCGGCATCTCCACCATCGACGGCCTCAACTCCCTGGTACGCGGCCAGAAGCTGCCGATCTTCTCCGGCTCCGGCCTGCCCCACAACCGCCTGGCCGCCCAGATCGTGCGCCAGGCCAAGCTCAAGGACGAGGACACCAGCTTCTCGGTGGTCTTCGCCGCCATGGGCGTCTCCTATGCCGACGCCAAATTCTTCCGCGACGAGTTCGCCAGTTCCGGCGTACTGCGCAACGTGGTCATGTTCATCAACCTGGCGGACGACCCGCCGGTGGAGCGCCTGACCCTGCCCCGCACCGCCCTCACCGCTGCCGAGTACCTGGCCTACGACCTGGACCGCCACGTGTTGGTGGTCATGACCGACATGACCTACTACGCCGAGGCCCTGCGCGAGGTGGCCACCGCCAAGGGCGACGTCCCGGCACGCAAGGGCTATCCCGGCTACCTCTACTCCGACCTGGCCGAGATCTACGAGCGCTGCGGGCGCATCCATCAGCGCCACGGCTCCATCACCATGATGCCGGTGGTGTCCATGCCCTCGGACGACATCACCCACCCCATCCCCGACCTGACCGGCTACATCACCGAGGGTCAGATCGTGCTGTCGCGGGAGCTGCACAACCAGGGCATCTACCCGCCGGTGCACATCTCCCCCAGCCTGTCGCGCCTGATGAAGGACGGCATCGGCAAGGACGACACCCGCGAGGATCACCCCCGGGTTGCCGCCCAGCTCTATGCCCTCTACGCCCGCGCCCTGGAGACGCGCAACCTGGCCTCCATCATCGGCGCCGACGAGTTGTCGGAACGCGACAAGCGCTTCCTGCGCTTCGCCGACGCCTTCGACCAGCGCTTCGTCGGCCAGGGGGAGGCCGAAGACCGCTCCATCGAGGCCACCCTCAACCTGGCCTGGGAACTGATATCGACCTTCCCCCGCGACACCTTGACGCGCATGAGCGAGACCGACCTGGCCAAGTATTACCAGGGCGCGGACTAAACCCAAGATGGCGCAACAATTCATCAAGGTCCCGCCGACCAAGAACACCCTGCTCAAGCTCAAGAAGCAGGTCAAGTTCCTGGAGGAGGGCCACGACCTGCTGGAGCGTAAACGGGAACTGCTGACCCGGCTGGTCTACGAGCGCATCGGCGAATACCGCCGCCTGCGCCAGGAGGCGGAGGCGGTGCTGGTCCAGGCTTACGAGTGCTTGGGCATCAGTCACCTGCGCATGGGCAGTCGCGGCATCCATCAGGCGGCCCTGGGTTCGGAACTGGCGCTCAAGGTCGATATCCTGCCGCGGCGCAGTTTGGGGGTGGAGTACCCCGCCGTGACCGCCGAGCGCCTGCCCCTCAAGCCCGTAGGCCTGCTGGGGACCGACGCCAGTTTCGACAATACCCGCGCCTACCTGGCGGATCTGGCCGTGACCCTGGCGCGCTTAGGGGAGGTGGAGATCGCCCTACACCGGCTGATGGAGGAGCAGCGCAAGGCCCAGAAGCGGGTCAATGCCCTGAAATACAACATCATCCCCCTCTACCGCCGGACCATCCATTTCATCCAGTCCAGCCTGGAGGAGGAGGAGCGCAATACGCTCTTCCAGGTCAAACGCTTACGGGAGCGGGCCCAGGGTTAGGGCCAGAGAAGGGGATCATCTGATCCCTGGCTGAGCGACCTCAGCCCGACGATGGGAGGTAGCGGGCAAGCGCGCCGCGATAAGTGCTGACCCTGACCTGGTCCGCCGGATCGTCCATGAAGGCCCGCTGCGCCTGAAACAACAGGGTCCGATGATCGCCGCCCTGCTTCTTGGCCGAGACGGTACCAGCCGGTGGGGCGCCCGCCTTAGCAGCCTTCATGGCCTTGACGGTACCGAGGGATTTGGCAGCCTTGGCAGGCTTCGCGGCTTTGAGTGACTTGGGGATCTTGCTGTCGGCAAGGGTGTTGATCCGTGACATAGGCGTATTCCTGAGGTGATGACAGAAGTGCCGGTCCCTCCCTGGACCCTTTGGGCACTTTCCCGGGCCGTTAGAATGCCTGAACCGCTCAGACGGCGGGCATCACCTTACGCAGATCGACCTGCATCTCTTCCAGGTTCTTCTTGAACCAGGACTGGTACTCCCCCCGCACCTCACCCGACAGGGCCAGGTTGTCGCGGGACTCTTCCATGACCACCTTACCCAGATCCTGGAGGGCTCCCACTTGCCCTTTGAAGAGCTCGTTGTAGCCCTTGGCGCCGACCGTCAGGGTCAGCATGCGGTTGCCATGCTCCATGAGCATGCCCATCGCGGTCATCTGCTTGGCGGCCATACGCTCAAAGAGGCCCATGTTCAGCGCGCCGAGGCTGGTCATGCGCTCCATGCCCTTGTTGGTCAGGTCAGTCATGGTGTGCAGGGTATCGTTCATGGTCTTGGTGACGGTCATGGTCTTGCTCCAAAGATTGTTGAGAATGAAGGGTGAATTGTTGCGTTGCAGCATTTGTTGCAGTGCACAATAACGACCTAGCCTGCCCCTGTCAAGCCTTATCCCGCCTTCACCCTAACCTGATCCTCTCAGGCGTCCCCCAGCCGAGGGCACCCGACCCGGAACAAACCAGGCGGCCTGGTGCTGGGCATTGACCCCAAACGATCTGATCAGCTTGAAGGTTCCGCGACCGGCCCCAGCTTTACCTGACCCTTCACTGTTCGGACCAGGACATTACCCCCATGCCCCCCTTCCTCCCCCAGAACGACCTGGAGCGCCAGCTCATCGCCGCCCAGGAAGGCCAGATCCCGGCCGAGGACTTCATCGCCACCCTGCTTGGCGCCGAGGTCTTCATGCCGATCTATGAGCGCCATCAGATCGGTGGTCTGCAGACGGACCCGCTCGCCCGTCCCCTCAAGATCGAGACCGACCACGGTGAGGTCCTGGTCCTCTTCACCAGCCCGGAGCGGGCCAAAGGCTTCGTCCAGGACTTTCCCGGCTACGGTGGGGGTCTGGTGGTGGAATTCACCTGGATCCTGGAGAAGCTGGGTATCGGTTATGCCATCAGCCTCAACCCTGGTGAAACCGTTGGCATCGACCTCGAGGCCCAGGATCTGGAGCGAATGGCCCAGATGCGGACCCATTGAAACCCCCGCCAGAGGCACCCTGCCCGCGACCCCCGCCATGATGGCTTGACCCCGCCGGGATCATTGATCTGAGAGGCGTGCCACCCCCCTGACAATGAAAGTCTTTGCCGGGACTTTCAGGATAAGATGCCTGGCCATGCAGCTCGTGCGTCGCCTGACGGCGTTGATCCTCCTCTGGCTCCTGGCCGGCCCCCTCGCGGGCTCGCCACCCCCCGCCCTGCCCCTCCCCGCTGCCGGCAAGCTCGACCTGACCAGCCACCTGGAATACCTCCCCGATCCGGGAGGGACCTGGGGGATCGGCGCGGTGGCCGGCGTGCTGGCCGCACAGTTCACCCCCCTGCCCCGCCAGCCGCCGACACCCTTGGCGACCTCCAGAAGCCCTGAGGATGCCCTCTGGTTGCGCTTCACCCTGGAGCGCGGTCCAGGCGGACCGGATGAGGCCTGGCTTGAGGTGGCCCCCGCCACCCTCGACGACCTGCGGCTTTTCCTCCCGCAACCCGCGGGCGGCTACACGGAGCGGCGTTCGGGTCAGGTCTGGCCTTGGGCGGAACGGGAAGTGGATTACCGCCAGCCGCTCTTCCGCCTGAAACCCGCTGCCGGCCCGACAACCTACTATCTGCGCCTGCAGACATCGCTCGTCACCCGCCCGGTGCTGACCCTCTGGCCCCCCCTGGCCTTCACCGAGGCGGCCATGGCGGAGGCCCGGATCTGGGGACTCTACTTCGGCGTCTATGCCCTCATTGCCCTGCTCCATGCCTTTTTCTGGATGTGGAGCCAGGAGCGCATCCACTATCTCTTCACCCTCTACGTCGCCCTCAACCTGTTGGCCGCCCTCCTCGCCGGAGGCTGGCTGCAGCAGGCCCAGCCAGGCTTCTGGCTTCCCGGTCTGGCCAACGGCGTGATGGTCGCCTTGCTCTGCCTGTCCCTGCCGGTGATGCAGCGCTTTAGTCTCGACTATGTCGGTTTACTGCGGCATACCCCCTTCTGGCGACGACAGTCGCTCCTGGTCGCCAATCTGGTTGCCAGTCTGGGCCTGTTCCTGGTCCTGGGCGGCCTCCCCGGCCTGGCCCTGGCCCTGGCCTGGCCTGCCACCGGCCTCTTCATCGCCCTCTCCCTGCTCCTGGCCCTGGGCCCGGCCTGGCGCGGCGACGAGCAGGCCCGCACCTTCATCCTGGCCTTCGGCCTCTACGGCCTGGGATTGACGATCAACCTGGCCCGGAACCGGGGCTGGCTGCCGCCCGGGCTGCTGAGCGACCAGGGTCTGGCCACGGGCGCCCTGCTCCAGACCCTGGTGCTGAGCCTGGCGATCTTCTCCGGCCATAAACGCCTGCGGCGGGAGAAGGCGCTGGCGGAGGCCCAGGCGGCGGCGGAACGCCGGTTGCGGGAGGAGCAGGCGGACTTTCTCGCCCTGGTCTCCCACGAGGTGCGCACCCCCCTGAGCATTATCGCCGCGGCCACGCACAACCTGTTGTTGGACCCGACCCTGGACGCGAAGGGCCGGGCCCGGGGCGAGAAGATCCGCCGCGCCAGCGAGCGGTTGACCCGACTGATGGACGATTACCTGTCGGCGGAACGCCTGGCCAGCGCCGACGCCCCCCTGCGGCGGGGGCCCCTGGATCTGCAGCGGATCTGCCGTGCCGCCATGGACGACCTGCGCGATACGCCGGGCCCCGAGATGATCCTGGATCCCACCCCGGTCCCGCCCGGCACCGGCGACGCCGACCTACTGCGCTTGGCCATCCGCAACCTGCTGCAGAACGCCCGCCGCCACTCGCCACCCACGTACCCGGTAGCGATCAGCCTGGAGGTGGCGGAGGGAGGGCTGTGCGTCCGGGTCCGGGATGAGGGGGCGGGGGTGCCGGTGGCGGATTTGCCGTTGATCTTCCGCCGCTTCCGGCGCGGTCACAACAGTACGGAGGCCGGCGCGGGCCTGGGCCTCTATCTGGTGGACAAGGTGGCCCGCCGCCATGGGGGACGGGTGGAGGTGACCAACCTGGTGGCTGGCGGCTGTGAGTTCAGCCTCTGGCTGCCCCTGGAGGAGGCGGGCCCGTAACCCCGGCATGACGGGACGCGCCGCGGTTGGCGTCGCGACGGGGGGCGCCTGATGATGCCTGGCCCCGCTCATCCCTTTTCGGCGACCAGTTCCTCCACCAGCACATAACCTAGTCCGTGCCGGGTCTGCACGGGGAGGTCCGCCGCGGAGGCCTCCCGGACCTTCCGCCGCAGGCGACGCAACAGGGCGTCCAGATTGCGCGGATCATAGCTGAGGTAATCCCGCCCCAGTTCCTGGATGATCTGGCGCCGGTCCAGGGGCAGGTTGAGGTGGGCACCCAGGATGGCCAGGAAGGCCGCCTCCAGACCGGTCAGTTCGATCCTTTTCCCATTCGGCGCCTGGAGCAGCCCCAAGGCCAGGTTCAGGCGCCAGTGGGCGTCGAGGTGGAGGCGCCGGGCCAAGGATTTCAGAATGACCGCCAGTTCGTCCAGGCGCACCGGCTTGGTGAGGTAGTGATCGGCCCCGGTCTCATAACCGGCAATGCGCTCCGCAGCGGCATCCCGGGCGGTCAAGAGGACGTAGCCACAGGGCCAGCCCGCCGCCCGCCCCTCCCCGATCAGTTCCAGGCCATCGCCATCGGGCAGGCGACGGTCGAGGAGGGCGATTTCGCAGGGTTCCGCCGCCATGAGGGCACGGAATTCCTGCCGCGACCCGGCCTCACGGACGGCGTGGCCCTCGCCGCGCAGAAAGTCCGCGACCTCCTCCCGCAGATCGCGGTCGTCCTCCACCAGTAAAATCCTCGCCATCCTCATCCCTCCTCCAGGCAGATCCTCGTCTCAGCGCTCAAGCAATATCAGGCAGGGTTACTTGGGTCAATAGCATTAGGGTTGCCGGTCAAGACACCGAGGTTCCAGGCAGGGTGGACATGGATTGGCGCTGGGTGTGAATCAGCCTGGCGACCCCTCCGCCATCTCGGGCGACGGCAGATGACAGCTAGCCTCCCCGTACCCAGGCAGGGCTCCTGCCGTGATATCCCGGCAATATGCGATCATAGCGCCCGCCCTCCCCCTACCCATCCCTACCCCAAGCATTTCAGTTTTTGGTCGGGCGGACAAGAGAGGATCGCGAACACCACAAAGGGATCGGCGATGGCTAAAACGTACCCCGAGGAATATCCCGTCAACCTTGTCATCCGGGAACCAAGTTGGTCACACACCTTCTGGAGTCGCGATGATCGGTGAGCGCCACATCCTGGCCTGGCGGATGGGGAGCGTTATCGCCCTGACCGTCGCCATGGCCATCGCCCTGGCGCTGATCCTGGCCTTTTTAAAATTCGATCAGCGCCTGCTGAAGGTAACCGGCGACCGGCTGGAGTTGGTGCTGGACGAGGTGGATCGGCAAACCGAGACCGGGCTGGCCTTGGGGCTGGAGTTGGCGGAACTGGAAGGACTGTCCGCCGCCCTGCAACGGGCGGCCAGGGCCCGTGACGTGACGCGGATCGAGATCTGGAATGAGCAGGGGCGGATCCTGTTTTCCACCCATCCCGAGCGCGTCGGCTCCCGTCCCGAGGCCATCGCCCAGGGACAGGAGGACGGGGCTGGCCCCAACCGCCGCCTGCTGGGGGATGAGCTACTGCTCAGCCTGCCCCTGACCAATGGCTTTGGTCGGGTGGTCGGCGCGGTCGGTGTCACCGCCTGCCTCGGCAGCCTGCGCGAGTCCTTGTCCGGTGTGCGGCGCGAACTGCTGGCGATGGCCACGCCCCTGGTGTCCCTGGCCTTGTTGGCTACCCTGGGGGTCGTGTTCCTCACCCTCCGGCTGTCCGGGGGGCAGAACGGCCTGGCGGCCAGGGACGCCGGGAGGAAGACGGCGGATGCCACCCCCGGCTCAAGCCCAGACCGGGGCTCAGCCCGGGCGGCAGCGGTTGGTCATTCCCCGCGAGTCCTCGACGCCACCTTCCTTCACCCGCTGCCAGCGGGCGACCCTGGTCAGAGGGCGGCGACGAGGCATGATCCGATCCGCACCCTGGTCTTCCGCCTGACGGCGGTGACCCTGGCCCTGTTGCTGGTCCTCTCGCTCCTCGCCTCCTGGCTGGCTTTGCACCAGTTCGAACGGGTCCTGTATCCGGAACTGCGTCTCAAGGCCCAGGGCGTCAGCGCGGTCCTGACCCGCCAGATTGATCTGGCCCTGGGGTACGGCATCCCCCTCGCGGAGTTGCCGGGTTTGGACGCCGTCCTGGCCAAGGCGGTGGCCGCCCATCCCGACATCGTCGCCATCGCCCTGGAAACGAGCGATCACCATTTCCTGGCCGCTCATGGCCAGCGACCGGCGATCTCGGTGGCGGCGGCAGCATCCGGCGACCTGGAGATCCTCGCGCCGTTGACCGGCTGGGACGGAATCGAGGGCTGGCTGCGGCTGTCGCTGGACCCGGACTGGGTCGCCAAGGCCGATACGGAGCTGATCCTGGAAGTGGCTTCGGTCATCCTGGTCTCGGTTCTCGTCGCCTTTGAGGTCCTGTTACTGGTGGCGCACCTGACTCTGGGCCGGTCCTGGCCCGGCGCAATGGCACCAGGGGAAAACGCCGCGACCGGCACCCCGTTCAACCTGGTATTTCTGCGCCTGCCGGTGTTTCTCTTCTGTCTGTCGGAGGAGGTCACCCGCCCCTTCATCCCCACCTACGCCCAGGCCCTGGCCCCCACCGCCCCCTGGCTACCCCTCGACCTGGCGGTCAGCCTGCCCATCAGCCTCTTCATGCTGATCTGGGCCTTGTCGCAACCCCTTGGCGCCCGGTTTTCCGGCTGGTTCGGCCGGCGGCCGGCCTTCATCGCCGCGGCCTTGCTGTCCGGCCTGGGCCTGATCCTCACTGCCCTGACGGATCACCTCCTGGCCTTCATGGCTTGGCGCTGCCTGACCGCCCTGGGGTACGGTCTCGCCCTGATCACGGCGCAGGGATTGGTCGTCGATCACACCAGGGGGCATAATCGCGCCAGCGGCCTGGCCCTGTTCATCGGTGCCCTTCTCGCCGCTGGGGTCTGTGGTCCCGTGGCGGGTGGTATCATTGCCGATCAGGTCGGGCCCACCACCACCCTGCTGGTGGGTGCGGTCCTGGCCCTGACGGCCGCCGCAGCCCTGGCGCGCTTGCTGCCTAAAGGGCAGGACCGTCACGCGGTGCAGGGCACCCCGGCCAGGACGATTGGACGGCGGGATCTGAGTCCCGCCATCGCCAAACTGGTGACCGATCGGCGCTTCACCGCCTTGATGATCTTTTCCGCCATTCCGGCCAAGGTGGCTGCTACCGGCGTGCTGTTCTGCCTCTTACCCTTGCTGCTGACGGAAAGCGGGGCCGATAAAGCGGAAATCGGCCGCACTCAGATGATGTACTTCCTCTTTTTTATCATCGCCTCGCCCCTGGCGGCCAACCTCTCGGACCGCTGGCAGATTCGGCGCGGCTTTATTATCGCCGGCGGACTGGCCACCCTGGGCGCCCTGACCCCGCTGGCGTTAACGGACCAGGTCTGGGGCCCTTTCCTGGCCATCGCCCTGTTTGGCGCCGCGCAGGCCCTGATCAGCGCGCCCCAACTCAGCCTGGTGACCCAGATCGCCACCCAGGTGCGGGTCGCGGAGATCAGCGCCATCGGCTGGTATCGCCTTTTGGAACGGTTGGGTGGCGCCCTTGGGCCCCTGGTCGTGATCGGACTGGCGGCCGGCAGTTCCTACCGTGAGGCGGCATTGGGCATCGGCCTGCTGTGCGGAGGCTCCGCCCTCTTGTTCTGGCTTCTCTATCGCCGGTCAGATCCCGCCCCTGCCCTCCTGGAGACCCCTCCATGACCGCTCTCTCCCGCCGCCGCTGGCTGCAATGGGGGGCTGCGACGGGCGCGAGCCTGCTGGCAGGTAGCGCCGGGGTTCAGGCCAATCCAGCGCCCACGCGGCGCTTTCGCATCTTCATGGTCCTGGGCCGCGGGGAAGGAACCAACGAGCGGGGCTTCAAGGACCATCTCGCCCGGCACGGACTGGAGATCGACTACATTGTGCGGGACACCGGGGGCGACAGCAGCCTTCTCCCGGGGATTGTGGCGGAAATCAAGCAACTCCGACCGGATCTGGTCTATACCTGGGGCACGCCGCAAACCCGCGCGGTGGTGGGACCCTGGGATGATCCCGCCCCGGGACCCTATGTCCGCGACCTACCCGTCCTCTTTACCTACGTGGCCACCCCCCGGGATGCCAGGATCGTCCCGAACCTGGAGCGCCCCGGTGGCAATGTCACCGGCACCATCCACATCGCCCCCATTGCCGCCCAGGTCAACACCATCCTCGCCTACCGCCCGATTAGCCGCCTGGCGGTGGTGTTCAACCCAGCGGAGCGTAACTCGGTGCTGGCGGTTGAGGATCTTCGCGAGGAATGCACCAGGCGTGACCTGGAATTGATCGAGGTCCCCGCCCCGCTGACCGACGGTAAGCCAGACCCGGCGGATATCCCCGGCCTCATCGCCCGCTGTCGTGAACGGGGCGGGGAGATGCTCTACCTCGGACCCGACACCTTTATCACCACCACCCATCGCCACCTGGTCGCCGCGGTGGCCCTGGCCGAGCGCTTGCCCAGTTTTTCCGCCACCGAACTGATCGTCCGCTCCGACCAGGCCCTCTTTGCCCTTTCCAGCTCACCCTATGGCATCGGCCGGCTGACCGGGGAGAAGGCGGTGCAGATTTTGCTACAGGGTCAATCCCCCGGCGCCATTCCAGTCGAGACGCTCCATCGCTTCTCGGTTCTCATCAACATGGCCACAGCTAAGAAGTTGTCGTGTTATCCACCGCTGAGCCTGCTCAACTTTGCCGAAGTGGTGGGGGTATGAGTTGGCGATTACCCCCGGACCCTGGCCCCCTACTGCAAGCGACATTAGCCACCGGCCTCCGGGGGCGCCTCCTCACCACCAGCGATATCACCGCCCTGACGACCCTGCGGCAGACCGTGATCGGTCGCCAACTGGAGAATCCCAACTTCTATCGCCTGGAGGCGGAAAGCCCGGATTTTCCCGCCAGTCATCTGGGCCCGACCGGCCCTGGGGATAAGGGCCTGATCGCCGGCCTGTTCGATGCCGAAGAGGCCTTGATCGCCTATGGCGCCCTGACCCTGCCCGCACCCCGGGAACCGAGCCGCGTCGATGTCCTGTCGTTAGCTCCGGCCGAGGCTGACCAGATTGCCTATCTGGCCTCCGCCATGGTCAGGGCGGATTGGCGCGGACAGGGTCTGCATCACTTCCTCATCGTGTGGCGCCTGTCCCTCGCCCGGTTCCTCCCCCGCCGGCATCTGGTCTCCGCGGTCTGGCCCGGCAATCACCAGAGCTGGGGCCATCTAGCAGACCATGGCCTGCTTGCCAAGAAACTGG
>SACH01000471.1 GCA_009928645.1 Gammaproteobacteria bacterium
TTGTCGACCCCCAACAGCTCGGCCGGGCGGCCCTCGCGCAAGCGGGCGGCCATGCGCTTCAGCCGTGCCCGCTTGTCCCCGGCCAGGGGCTCGCGCTCCATGCCGGCAATGCCCTTGATGGGGATGACGCCCTTGTCGCGGGCGCCCTTGACGAACTGGTAAACGTGCTGGGTATAGGCCCCCGAGTCCACGCACAGCACCAGCGGTCGCAAAGTCTGGCCATCGGCCCGCGTCCACGGCTGGCGGTAGAGGGCGAGCAGGTCCTCCCACACCTCGGCGGCGGTGGGCTCGCCGGGCAGGACATCATAGGCCAGGGACCAGGATTCCCAGCCCTTGCCCCAGCCAACCGTCTCCACCTCGAGCCTATCGCCCTGCACGTCGCAGCCCATCGTCACGGCGATGATGCTGTTGGGCAGGGTCTCGCCCCAGTCCTCGGCGCGCTGGCTGAGCAGGGAGGGCTCGATCTTCTCCCCCTCCCCCTCCCAGGGTTCGGCGAAGACGGTATTGGTCACCGCCTGGCGACGGGCCGGGTCGGTGCCGGCGTCGAGCCACTCCTGGAGGGTGTCGTCCCAGCGGGCGAAGGGGCTGGCCCATTGGTTGAACCAGTAGCCGACGCTATCCTCGGGGCCATCCTGCACGCACACCCAGGCGCCGGTGGCCTTGACGGCATCGGCCTCCACCAGGGGATGCTCGGCGCCGCAGGTGGCGCAAACGTAGCGCAGGCCCTTCGGGTCGCCGTCGTGGTGGAAGTGCTTGAGGGCCGGTAACTGGCGGGCGCCACAGTGCAGGCAGGCCAGGTGCCATTCCCAGCGTTGCCCGCAGCGGTCATATTCGGCGCAGATGCCCAGGTCGTCGTAAGTAGGGCTTGAGACGATCAGCTCCTTGGCTGTGCGCCGGGCGCGGAAGGTTTGCAAGCGCTTGCGGGCCAGCAGCAGGGGATCGCCTTCCTTGGTGATCTCCCAGCGGTCCAGCTCGTCGCACAGCAGGTAGCGGATCGGGCGCGAGGCCAGGCCGGCGGGGGAATTGGCGCCGGCAATGGTCAGGTGCCCGGCGGGGAAGGAGGTGTGCAGGATGGTCTGGGCACTAGTGCGCCCCTTGGGTCCACCGATCTTGGCCGCCAGCGAGGGCGAGTCGCGCAGCATGGGCTTGATGCGGTCCTTGGAAAATGCCTCGCCCATGGGGGTGACGTTGGGCTGAATGGCGAGGATCGGCCCGGGGTCGAGGTCGATGATGTAGCCGATGAAGCACAGCAGGGCTTCGCTCTTGCCTGACTGGGAACTGAACTTAAGCACCACGCGCTCGGTGGGTGAAGTCGGGCTGAGGCGGTCCATGGGGGCTACCAGGTGCGGGGCGCGGGCATTGTTCCACAGGCCAGGTTCGGCGCTGGCCTCTGGCGACAGGTAGCGGTAGCGCCCGGCCCATTCCGACACCGACAGCCGCGGCGGCGGGCGCCAGGATGGCTGCCAGGTGTCGCGGTAGAGGGCGGCCAGGGCGGCGTGGCCACCGCTCAGGTAGCCCGGCTCGTCAAGCGGCTTGGCCACCGGCCAGTTCCTCCAGGATGGTGACGATGGCGGCCTTGATGGCCTCCTCCACCTCGCGCTGGGTCTTGAGGCGCAGCACCTCGCCGGAGACCCGCGACGGCAGGGCCAGCAGGCGGCCCTTGGCAATGGCGATGTTCTCCGCCCAGGCGGCCGCCACCTCATCCTTGGGGATCAGCTCCCCGACCCGCTGGCGGTATTCGAGCAGGGTCAGCTCGGCCTTGTAGCTTTCGTTCTTGGCTTTGGCCTTGGCGAGGATGGAGTAGGGGTCGGTGGCGTCGGGGGACTTGGGTTTCCGCCCCGCACCCGGCCGCGCGCCACCCCGGCCGGGGCGGATTTCGGGGATGATCTCGGGGGCGGGGGTGGCGGTCATCAAGGCTTAGGCAGCAGCCACTGATCAATCACCGCCCGCGCCACGGC
>SACH01000472.1 GCA_009928645.1 Gammaproteobacteria bacterium
GCGCGCCTCGGCGGTGCGGGCCGCCACCTTGGCCTCCAGATCGGCGTTGAGGGCGCGGATCTCCGCCTCGATGTGCTTGATTTCGGTGATCTCCTCGACGACGCCATTGATGCCGACGACCTGGCCGCTGGCGTCGCGCATCGGGTAGTAGTGCTCCCGCCAGTGCCGTTGGACCCCGGGCTGAGAGGCGGTCTCCCCGCTCAATTGCAGGTTCAGCAGGGGCTCGCCGCGGTCGAGAACCCCCTGGAACAGGGGTTCGGCCGCATCGGCCAGATCGGGCACGACCTCCCGCACCCGCCGTCCCAGGTGGGCAGCGACCGGCAGGCCGTTCATCTCCGCCAGCCGGTCGTTGAGGCGCTGGAAGCGCAGGTCGCGGTCCAGCACGAAGAGGCCCACCGGGGCGGTGGCATAGATGGCCTCCAGCTCGGTCCATTGCCGGCGTGCCCGCTCCTCGGTCTCATGCAGGCGCGCTTCGGCCTCTTTCCAGGCGGTGACGTCGGTCAGGGTGCCGAGCATGCGCCAGGGGGCGCCGTCTGGCCCTCGTTCGCTGATCACGCCGCGACTCAGGAACCAACGCCAGCCACCGTCCTGGTGAAGGCTGCGGTACTGGGTTTCGTAGTGCCCCTGCTCGCCGGCGATGACGGCCCGCAGCCGGGCCGCGACGCCCGCGCGATCGTCAGGATGCAGGCGCTGCAGACAGCCCTCCAGGTCGTTGTCCTGCTCTGTCGGCTCCAGACCCAGCAGCCGGGCCATCGACGGCGAGAGCTCGAACCGGCCGGTGCGGATATTCCATTCCCAGGTCCCGTGGCCGACCCGGTCAAAGGCCTCCTTCCAGCGCAACTCCCCCTGGAGGCGGGCGGCGGTCGCCTCGGCCGTCCGCAGGTCCGCCTCCCGGCGTTGGCGCGCGCTGATGTCGCGGGCGATGCCATAGAGGCCGATGATGGTCCCCTCGGTATCGCGCAAGGGGGCCTTGGTCACCAGATAGGTACCCTCGCCACCGGGCAGGGCCAGCCGTTGCTCCAGGTTGACGAAGGACTCGCCGGCCAGCACGCGGTGGTCCTCCGCCGCGAGCACCGCGGCGACCGTGGGGGGGAGCAACTCGCCATCCGTGCGGCCCAGCAGTTGCTTGACCGTCAGGCCGAGGCCCTCGGCGCAGGCGCGGTTCGCCAGGACATAGCGGCCCTCCAGATCCTTGACAAAAATCACGTCGGCGGAGCTGGTAAGGATGGCATCCAGCAGATCGCGGGTCCGCTGCTCCCCAAGGAGATGGGCAAAGCACCCCACGGGGTTGGGGGATGGGGTAAAAGGCTGCTTCATGCTTTGTCTGAGCTGATCTGAGTTGGTCAGGTGGACGGACCCGGTTTAGCTAATGAGCGGGTGTGCGGCTGCATACCGGCGCCAGGATGGTCAGGGCCAGGGCCAGCCACCTACCTGAATGAAATGGCGCAAGCGCGCGGCGGCGGTCGGGAAATCCAGCCGCCCGATCGCCGCCGCGATGTCCTGATAGGGTGCGTGCAGGGGCGTGCCGGCGAGCAGGGCCACGAGCTCGGCATTGATCCGACGGGCCCGGGCCTGACCCATGGCCAACAACTGGTCCAGCTCGGCCAGTTTCGGCAGGAGGACGGCGGGATCGACCTCCTGGGTCGCACCAGCCGGCGCGGGCGGGGGCGATGCTGGCGCCCTCGCCTGGCCCTCGGCGGCGCTCACCGCCAGACCCACCTCCTCTCCGGGCGCCATCGGACCCGAGCCGTACCCGGTCGTTGCCAGATTCCCCCCGCAACCGGTCGTTGCTCCATTCGCCCCCTCCCCGGTCACCGCCGGACTTACCCCGTGCCCACTGGCCGCCGGCGCCTCGGGCGGGTTTTCGGGCTGGTTCTTGGTCAGGTCGGCGGGCCGGCCCAGGGGCACGCTGAACCAGAAGGTGCTGCCCGCGCCGGGCGAACTGGCGACCCCGATCC
>SACH01000473.1 GCA_009928645.1 Gammaproteobacteria bacterium
ATCGAGGCGGTGCACAACCGGTTGGATTTGCGCTCAGCGGCGGATATGAGCGGCGCGCTCTTGACCGTACTCGGGCGGGCAGCCGCGGATCCGAGTGGGGTGGACCTCGACAAGACCTTCGGCGATCTAGCCGCTGGTCTCATCAAGGACGTTCCTGTCCTGATGAGCAGCCCCCAAGGCGCCGACTACCTCGTCGATTCCCTGTTTGGATTCTGGCTCCAGCAAACCTTCATGCGCATTCGGCTTCACGCGCTGGCGCAGCAAGTCGGCGACTTCACACTGGATCGGGGTGCCTTGGCCCAGCCTGATCGCGGAGAATGGGAAACGGCTATGTTGACCCTGCTCAAGGCTATGGCGCCCCTCGATCAGACCCCGACCATTCCTGGCTCCAGCATTGGCAAGGTCGATCTCATCGCGGAGACCCTGGCCGCCTATCAGGCCGACACCACCCCGGAGGGGACCGCCGCCACCTGGGCGCAGTGGGGCAAACTCGAAGCCGAGACCACCGCCGCCCGTGCCGCCATTCTGACCCCGGGGCATTGATCACTGAAGTTTTGGAGTTTTGAGTGACCCACGAGGCCCAACGCCACCCCGGTAAGGTACAGGTGAGTATATTAGCTACCACGAATATGCTCGCATATTAGCATTCAGTAGATTACTAATTCACTCTGCTCGTCACCCCGACGCAAGCGGTTTTTTGAAAATTCAAAGGGGTTAAAGTGAATAGGCGCTCGCTTCGCGGTATAATAGTGCCTGACCGAAAACCCATTAAATTCGCCAAAACCACCCCGCCCGGCCGGCGTCAGCGGGTCATCCGGGCTCATTCCGTGGTGAATTGAATGCGGCGCGCCGAGCTAATTGAGAGCAATTCGCAATCTTGCCAAATTCGGCGCATACCAATCCCTAAGTCGGTATTCACCGGGCCCCGGACAGTGGTTCAGGCGGCGCGTTGGCGCGCTTCCTCGCGCCAGCGTTCGGCCTCCGCGGCAAGCAGAAAGGCGCCCACGCGATGCAGGTTGCGGCCGACCACGGCCAGCGCCACATAGCGCTGGAAGCCGTCGAGGCCATGATCGGGGCAGCGGTCGAGGCCATGGGCCTCCAGGGCATTGATCGCCGACTCCACGGCGGAATGCCGCCGCCGCAGGGCGCGAAACTCCGGGTCAGCCTCACGCTGCGCTTCGGTGGCGTTGCATTTTCCTTTCTTCGGTAGGACCGGAAAGGGCACCACCTCCGCCAGGCGCTTTTGATTGGCCGGGCTGTGAAAGCCCTTGTCCAGGCTGACGCTACGCAGATTGGGGAAGCGCTTGGCCAGGTCCTCGATCACCGGCATGATCACCTGATCGTCGGTCTCCCCCTGCATGACGCGATGGCTGAGGATGAAGCCGTACTGATCCTCGTTCACCAGCACCCGCAGGCCCAGCTCCACCGGGACGCCGGCCTTGCCTTTGGTGATCCACTCGGTATGCGGCTCGAAAATGGAGAAGACCTTTTCAGCATGGGGGATGCGCTCGCCATGCAGCACCCGGCGCCGGACCTGGTCGATCTGGCGTTCGGCATGGGCGACATAGTCATCCAGGGCTGTGAACCAGGCCGCGGGCTGACCATGCACCTCGATCAGGGTGAGTCGGGTGACCCGCGCGCGGGCCAGGAAGCTTTCCGCCAGCGCCAGATAGTCCTCATGCGCCTCGCGGATCTCGACCTCGCGCGCCGCACGTTTGGCCTCATCCTGGGCCCGCGAGCGCTTGACCTGCTGTGTGCGCCGGTAAGCTTTCTTTACGCAACGGACATTGTAAGCATGCTGGCGCCAGTCGCTGAGGCCGGCCGCCTCGCACAACCCGGCGCTGGTCTGGATCACCTTACGCACGGCGTCATACAGCAGGTTGGTGTCGGTGGGATAGTGAACATCGGTCTCGACGACGAAGGAGTCACTCCGGACGGCAATGCCTTCCGCCGGGTTT
>SACH01000474.1 GCA_009928645.1 Gammaproteobacteria bacterium
ATTTATATACTTAGGAGTATATTTAATGTTCAAAGAAAATTTAAAGATTACTGGTAATCTTTCCATTAAACTTTATGACGAAAATGGTGAAATTAAAGATTCCAAAGAAATTCCTAATCTTGTAGTTACTACAGGAAAAAATTGGATTGCTTCTCGTATGCAATCTAATACTTCTCCAGTAATGTCCCATATGAGTATCGGTTCTGGTACTGTAGATCCAGCGGTAACAGACATTACTCTCGGAAATGAATTAGGAAAAGTTGCTCTAGCAAATACTGGCGGATATGCAGTTGCTAATACCGTAACTTATGATGCCACATTCCCTCCCGGAACTGGAACTGGATCAATTACTGAAGCAGGTATTTTTAATGCTTCTGGTGCAAATACCGGAACTATGTTATGTAGAACTGAATTTGGTGTGGTTACAAAAGCCGCTCTTGATACCCTCTCAATCTCTTGGGTAGTCTCTATCACTTAATAGGAAAATTTTATGGCAATTACTACAAGACAAACAACGGGAACTGGAGTAACTGCCAAAAATGCTCCACTTACCCATGCAGAACTAGATCAGAATTTTATTGATATAGTTCAAGGAAAGATTTTACCTGCAATATATCATCAAAATGTTATTTCTGGAGATATGTATATTCCAGAAAATGTTAATGCATTATCAATTCTTCCTATTTCAATTCCAACAGGAACTTCTGTCACAGTAGGTTCTGGGTCTACTTGGAATTTTCTAGATTTATCCTAATCGAGGTTTTATAAATGTTAAAAAAATATATTATCAATTCTAGATCAGATCTAGATGCAATTCAGGGAACTCCAGAATATGATGAGTTTATGAATTCCTTAAAAGGTTCCATGACTCGCAAACATAATGCTCAGGTTTATCCAGAAAATTATGGAACTCCCGAATATGATGGACCAGATTTAGAACCTATCTGGGAAGATATTGAAGATCTAACTACTATTACTTCTTTTGGTTTTACTAAAGAAGATTTTGTTTAATGGAGAATTTAGATGGCAGTTTACGGTAAAGTTTTAGGAAATGCTACGTCATATTCTGATTCTTTTGTAAAAGAAGATTCTTCTATAGTTGCGTTTAGTAAAGCTAATACTTTTGCTGTTACAACTGCAACTAAAATTACTCTTGAATTAGCAAATAAAACAATTGTGATTGATTCTGGAACTAATGTAGAAATGCCAGAATCGGCAACTACAGGAGCAGATTATACTATTTGGGCACACCCAACAGGAAATGTTCAAGCAATTCTTTATACAACAACTCCACCAACCGCCAATGCAAAAATGATTGGTGGTTTTCATTATGCTCCTGGCGGAAATGCTACAGCAAATACAGGAGGAGATTCAACACCACAAATTAATGAATATTCCTTCTGGGATTTAAAATTTAGACCTTTATGTAGAAATCCAAAAGGTATGGCACTCGTTGCAGATGCTTTCTGGAGCGATATCTATCTTACTGGAAATAATGCAGTAACTTTAGATTGTTCTTCAGTGTACGATACTACTATTGCAGATGCTAATAGTTCTCCAATTATTCCAATTCAATTTGGTGGAAATGGAGCAAATACATATGGTGGATATACTTGGTATGAAGCACAAGAATTAGCAGTATCTTTTGGTAAAAGACCTCCAACTCAACAAGAATTTATGGTTCTTTCCTATGGTACTACTGAAGCAAATTCCGCAGGAACAGATCCAGTTACAACTAAATTAGATGCTATTCATACTTCCAAATGGGGAATTATGCAAGCAACTGGAAATATGTTTGTTTATACTTCAGAAAGATGTGGTTCTAATACTGCCCAAGAATGGCACGGAGTTACAGAAGGTCGCGGATCAGAATATGGTGAACCCTATTGTGTCCGGGCAGGTGGAGCATGGAATTCAACTACATCTTCAGGTTCTAGATGTGCCAGAGGA
>SACH01000475.1 GCA_009928645.1 Gammaproteobacteria bacterium
TAGGGAGTTCAATCTGACCCGATAAGGCACGAAATAGCTCATGCCGGTCTCGTGTCGCGGGGTGCGGGTGGTGATGCGCCGGCTGTCCTCCCGCCGGCCGCCATCGACAGCCCTGTCGCCTCCGGGCACACTTCGCGGCACCGGGATCCCACCACCAGCCGAATCCGAGCCGACGCGCACCGATGGACACTTTCAAAACCCCCGTGGCCCGATTGGCCCGACTGTTCCGGGCATCGCGCGATGCGTGGCGGGCCAAAGCCCTGGACAAGCAACAGCGCCTGCGCGCGGCTCGGGTCAAGATCCGAGATCTGGAAGCGAGCCGCACCTATTGGAAGAACCGGGCGCTGGCGTCGGAAGGTGGTGAACAGCCCGCGGCATCGGCAGCAACACCCGCCGGCGAGGCGGAGGACCCGGACGATGCGGTTCGGCAGCTGGTGCGCTTGCCCCCGCCCGGTCACCGGCATTCGGTCCTGGTCATTCAACTGACGCTGCGGATGTATCTAAGTGCCGGACTCGGCAGCCGCGGGGTGCCCCGCGTACTGGGTCTGCTCGCGCCCTGGATGCCGGTGAGCCTGCCGGCGCATACGACGGTCCTCAACTGGGTTTACCGCTGCGGATTGGCGATCCTCCTGCAGCCGCCGCAGCGGCGCGAGGATTGGATTTTCGTGGCCGATCATACGCTTGAACTGGGCACATCGAAGTGTCTCGTGATTCTGGGCATCCCCGCCGCCCGACTGCTCGAGACCGGCTACAGCCCGTCGCATCGGGCCATGCAGGTGCTCGCCGTGAAGGTGACGACGCACAGCACCGGGGAGTGGGTCGCCACGGTGCTGCGCGAGGTCGCCGAGCGCACCGGTGTGCCGGTGCAGATCGTCGCCGATCACGGCAGCGACCTGCACAAGGGGATCACGCTGTTTTGCCGGGAACAGACGACAGACTGTGTGGAAACCTATGATATTTCGCACCGCATCGCCACCCTGCTCAAGGCGGAGTTGCATCCGGACGGGCGCTGGCAGACCTTTTTGTCGCACTGCACGCGGACCCTGGCGTCTTTTCAGCAAACCGACTTGGCCTTTCTGTTGCCGCCGCGTCAGCGCACCAAGGCGCGCTTCATGCACGTCGACACCCATGTCGAGTGGGCGCAAAACCTACTCGCCTACCAGGAGCGGGGAGATTTCAGTGCCGTTCGGCCCACCTGCGTTCTGACGGTCGCCGCCCGGGACCACCTGCGCGATCGCTTGGGCCTCGCCCGCGTGCGTCCCCTGCACGTGCTGCTGGGCCATCGGCATCCCGATAAGGCAGCCTTCTGCGAGGCCCTGCAGGCGGCCTCCGACCTACAGCTCGCGGATCTGGACGACGCCTTTTGGGATCTCGCCGACACCGGCCGCGCGCGCTTTCTGGAAGGCTTCGCCTGGGTGAGTGCCTATCGCGAGGATCTGGCGGTCTATGCGCAGATGATGGAACAGTCCAAGGCCATCCAGAGCGTTCTCAAGTCCGAGGGACTGCACGCCGGCGTCTGCGAATCGCTTCAAGCCACCCTCGCCCCGCGCACCGCGCTCGCTCCGCGAGCCGCCCGCTTTACCGACCGGGTCCTGGAACAAGTCGCGGTACAAGCCGCCAAGATCCCGCCCGGCGCGACCTGGCTGGCGTCCTCCGACATCATCGAATCGGTGTTCGGGAAATACAAAACCTTCACCGCACGCGGTCCCCTCAAGGAGATCGGCCGGCTGGTGTTGGTGATTCCCGCCTTCCTCACCGATCTGACGGGCCCGGTCATTCACAAGGCGATGACCTCGGTGCGCACCCTGGATGTCGAGCACTGGGTCAAGACGCATCTCGGCGACTCTATGCTGGCCCGGCGACGACAGGCGTTCAAGGCGCCGAAGCTCGACATGAAAACGGCATGAAAGTTTTGATGGGAAAGCCTGGGCGATTGAACATCCTAGGCCG
>SACH01000476.1 GCA_009928645.1 Gammaproteobacteria bacterium
GCTCCCGGGCCTTGCGGGCCTGAGCCTCTTGTTCGCGCACCGCGCGGCCTTGCGCCAGGCAGCGCTCACCACGGGCCAGCAGCAAGTCGAGGTGCAGGGCACGTAACTCGCTCATATCGGCCTGTTCATCCAAGGTCTCCGGGGGGATGGGGCAGTCCAACTCTTGACAGAGCCGCAGGATCGACAGGCGCACGCCACTACCGCGGCACAAGTCGATGGACGCGCGCCGGCCATCCTCACTCAGGGTGAAGTGCAACATAGGGAATCTCCGGTAACGCCCCCGGGGGACGGGGGCAGGTGAGGGGGCTAGGCGGGCTCGGCTTCCGCTTGCAGGATCAACTTGCGATCACTGCATTCGGCGGTCAGGAGATCGCGATCTTCGGGGGTCAGCCGGGCGATGTGCTCGCGTTGTTGCCGCCACCAGCTATTGAGTTGGGCGGCCGTGGGAACCTGGCTGACACTGGCCAGGAGGCGGTTGAGGAGGATTTGACTGTCCGCCACGGGATCATGCCCCTGGTCCAACCAGCCGCTGAGCGCCTGGCCCGTGGCGACGGAGGGGACGAAATGGCTGCCATCAAACAGCCGGGTGCGATCCTTAGTGGCGGTGGCGACATGGCCCTCCACCGCCAGATCCAGGACGGTGGTGAACTCATACTCGATCCCCTCGCGTTGCACCGGGGCCAAGCCCACCTTGACTGGTTTCTTGCGGCCATTCTCCTCGACCAGGTCGTAGGCGGTTTTGGTGCGCAGGGTGACGATGACATGCAGCTCGGCCCCAAGGATGGTATCGACCAACTGGTTATGCTTGGGCGTCACTTCCCGCCAGGCGGCGAAGGAGTTGCCCCCGCGGTTGGCGGCCGTGGCCTTGTCATGCAATTCCAGCACCCCGCCTTCCCCCACCCAGGCGTGGGTGAGGCTGTCGATGATCAACACCGCGTAGCCCGCCTGCTCGGCGGCCTGAATCCGCTCGATGTAGCGCGCCGGGCTAAAGGGGGGCGCCAGGGGGGCCACGTCATAGCGGGTGAGATCGGCGTAGAGTTCGCCACTGCCACGTTCGGTGTCGATCACGGCGATGGGCCCCTCGGGGGCCAGGCCCTGGGCAATCAGCAACGCGCTATAGGTCTTACCCGAACCGGAGGGACCACAGAGCGCCAGGCGCAATTTGGCTTGGCGACGTTCAGCTTTACGGAACATACTAAGGACTCCTGAATGTTGTCGGTACAACCTGAAGGAACCGGATGCTTGAGAGGTTGCCGCCTCTCAAGCGTCCACCCATCAAAACGGGGCTTCCCCGTCGATGAGGGCCAGGGCCGCGGGACGGGGTTCAATCCCCCAGTAGGGCGGCTGCTCGCCCAGGGGCAACGCGGCGCTGATGTGGCTGAGGTGCAGGGTGATCTCGCCGAGCCGTACCCCGTGATGATCGAAGAACTCCAGCCGTTGCCACCAATGCATCTCCAACGGTTTGCCCTGCAAGCTGCAGCCATCGGCGCTAATGGCCACCCGCGCCACATCGTGGATGTTCATGTGAAAACACATAGCTCAATCCTCCCCCGGCTGCATGATGGTCGCCACCGGCTCGCCGTGATCGCCCGGCCCGATGGCTAACTTGAGCACCACCCGCTGGGGCTGGGTCTCGCCCAGGGGTACCCGCAGCACGCCAAAGGTCACTGCCGACGCCTGGGGATGTTCCAGCGCCTTCCACGCCGCCAGATAGAGCACATCCCACAACCGCCCGGTCTCGTCCTGGCTGGACTCCTCCTTCGGCCAGGCCACGCAATCCGCCCACACCGCCGCGGTCATCGCCACCGGGACCTTGAACCCCGCTTCCTTGGCCAGGGCCGTGACATCCCTCAGGACCCCATCGGCCAAGGCTTGCGCGCGGGTATAGACGTGGATGACCTCCGCGTCCGCCCATAATGCTGACATCGACATGTCAACCTCCATACTTG
>SACH01000477.1 GCA_009928645.1 Gammaproteobacteria bacterium
GTCGTGACGCCACAATGGCGTCATGCCTACCAGCCAAAAAGACCTCCCCATTGGGATTGTTGTCACCCTGAGTTCCGGGCTCAGCTTTGGTGGCATTGATCTGGCCGCGCCAGTTTCGTTCTATCTGTTCAATCCCCGTCCCGAGTCGATTCAATACAACTATCCCACCCGTGGCACCGTCATTCAGACCTTTGATGGCGGGTACGTCGATGATTTCGGCGAAGGCCTGGTGGATATCGTCGTCTCGGGTCATACCGGCTGGGGCCAGGGCGTGGTGATGGATGGCTTCATGGCCTTTCTGACCTTCCGCGAGCTGGTGATTCGTTTGTTTCACCAACTTCGTGCCGCCCAGGCCGCCGCCGGCTTGCCGATTGAAAACGTCAAGATGTACTGGGTCGACACGCTGAACGTGTGCGTGTATGAGGTCTATCCCATCAGCCTCATGACGCAGAAAAACCGGCAGCGGCCTTTGCTTTATCAGTACACCCTGCGCATGACCGGCATCAAAAGCTATGGCGTCGCCGATGCCATTGGTGGGTTTTTGACCTGAGCGCCATGACCTCGCCCGCCCTCCTGGCCCTGACCGCGCCGCAGCAGGCCCCCCAAGCCGCCGTAGCGCGGTTGACGGCCACCGCCACGACCCTGTTGGGTGAGAGCCTGTCTTCCCGCGCCGGGCTCTATGCGGGGCTTTTGGGGCGGCTGGCCGATGTCGCCCAGCGTGCCGCGCCGTTGCTGACCGCCGCGCTCAACAACACCGCGACGGAATCGGACCTGGCGGGTATCGCCAATGCTCAACGCCTGGCCTCGGTCGCCGAGCGCTTGCTGAACGAATTGGCGCACCGCTCGGAACGTCGCCCACGAATTTACGCCATGCAGTGGGCGCAAAGTGTGCGGCAGATGTGGGCGGACTTGGCCTTGACCCGGCGCGAGTTCGCGCCGACGGCTTATCTGACGGTGGATTGGGCTACCGCCCAGACCATCGCCCCGGTGCGCATCTTGCCGGGCGCTGAAGGCACCTTGGCCTTGCTCCACCAAGACCCCCTGCGGGCTGGCGCTACTTGGGACCTGCCGGCTATGGCCGACACCTTAACGCGCTACGTACAGGTGCGCGCATGAGTCGCGTCAAAAGCCTGGTGTTGCAGCAGGGCGAGGACCTGCGCGCCGTTGCTACCCGGGAACTAGGCGATGCCACCCGCTGGGCGGAAATTGCGCGGCTCAACAACCTGCGGCTGCCCTTCATCGTCAACTCCTGGCGCCCGGCGGACCGCCTGCCGCACACCCTGATTTGGGGCGACCCGCTGCTCGTCCCCTGGCCCAGCAATGCGGCCCTCCCGCCGACGATTGTCAGCACCCACGGCAGCGACCTGTTGTTGTCCCACGGTCAGTTACAGGCGACCGACACGGGCGACCTGGCCCTGGTGCGCGGGGCCGACAACCTCATCCAGGCCTTGTCGCATCGCATTAAGACCCTGCTGGGTGAGTTAGTTTATCACCCGCGCTACGGCTGCAATGTCACCTTGGCCATTGGCTTACCCACGGCACCCTTCTCCAGTCTGATGGCCTCCGCTTGGGTCAACGAGGCCCTGCGGGCGGAACCCCGGGTGTTCCAGATTCACTACGTCAAGGCCGATGTCGCGGGCGACACCATCAAGGTGGCGGCCAAAATCACCCTGGTCGGCGACAACTCTTCCACCGACCTTAATCTGGTGCTGAACCCATGACCGCCATCTTTACCCCGAAGCCGTTTGCCGAGATTGTCGCGGACGAGGTCGAGCGGGTCCGGCTGTCGACAGATCGGCTCACCGATTTCAACGTGGGGTCGGTGGCCCGGTCCCTCCTGGAGGCCAATGCCGTCGAGCTGGACGACTACTACCAGGAAATGTACCTCGGCCTGATGCGGGCCATTCCGACCGCCATCTACATCGGCTTTGGTTTTGAGC
>SACH01000478.1 GCA_009928645.1 Gammaproteobacteria bacterium
ATCGGCAAGAAGGGCGGCATTGACGCCATTCGCGGCAAGCTGCGCGCAAACGGTGAGTTCATCGGCCGCGTCAAGGGCGTGGCCAAGCGTGGGCGCTATGCCGGTCAAGCCTTCGACAAGTGGGGACGCTGGGCACGCTGGCCACGGCGCAAGGGCCAGCCCGATAGCTTGAGCCTAGTTGCCTACAAGGTCATCGACCAGGACCGCAATATCAACCTGCGCTGGAATGAAGTTGCCGCTGACTGGGCCAACCGCCGCGTGCCGGACTACATCCGCACTGAACTGGAGCTGGCGCTGGCGTTGTATGGCCGTCGGGCAAGGGTGTAAGGCGATGTGTCGTAAGTCATTGATTTGGGTCCTCCCTGGCCGCCTGACTCCGGGCGGTTTCGAAAGTTCGGGCCTCTGTTGTTTTTCTGCAACCTTAGGTTGTTTTAGGTGAGCCTCCAAGTCGTCAGCAAGTCCACCATTGCCGAGCGCCGCCAGGCCAACAAGGCGGAACTGGCCGAGTGGTTTGGCGTGTCCGTCGCCACGGTGGACGCCTGGCTGCGCCGCGGGGCGCCCTATGTGCAGAAGGGCGGTCCCGGCAAAGGCTGGGTGCTGGATCTGCGCGACGTGGCCCAGTGGTACTACGGCAAGTCTGCCCAGGACACCGAGGAGGACCCGGACAAGCTCGACCCCAAGAGCCGCCTGGACTGGTATCGCGGCACGCGCGAGCGTACCCGCCACCTCCAGGAGGTCGGTGACCTGATCCCCGCCAGCGAGTATGAGCGCGCCCTGTCCGGCGCCCTCAAGACGGTGGCCGTGACCCTGGAATCCCTGCCCGACGTGCTGGAGCGCGACGCCGGCATCGAGGGCGCGGCGGTGGAGCGGGCGCAGGCGGTGATTGATCGCGTGCGGGAAGGGCTGCACCGCCAACTGGCGGGGGATGCCTGATGGCCGTCACCGCCGCCTACGCCACGCCGGCGCTCATCACCCGCGACGTGGCCGAGCTGATCCGCCCGCCGCGCCGCATCGCCGTCTCCGAGTGCGCCCGCGAGACGGTGCGCATCGAGACCCCCGGCGGCTATGCCGGCCCCTGGGACCCGGCCCTGACGCCCTACATGGTCGAGCCGATGGACACCCTCAAGAGCCGCCGCCACGAGGCAGTGGTTTTCGTCTCACCCGCCCGGACGGGCAAGACCCAGGCGATGGTGGATGGCTGGGTCAGTCATGCCGTAACCGCCGACCCGGGGGACATGGGCCTGTATTTTTCGACCCAGACCCTGGCCTACGATTACCGCAAGCGCCGCCTGGAGCGCCTGCACCGTGCCAGCCCCGCCATGCGCGCCAAGCTCTCGCCGCGGGCGCATGACACCACCATCGAGATGGTCACCTACCGCCACGGCATGATCCTCAACCTCGGCTGGCCCTCCTCCAGCCAGTTGGCGCAACGTGACCTGCGCTATGTGGCGCTGAGCGACTACGATTCCTTCCCCGACGACATCGGCGGCGAGGGGTCGGCCTTCGACCTGGCCAAGAAGCGCATCCAGGTTGCCATGAGCGCCGGCATGGCCCTGGTGGAGTCGTCCCCCAAGCGCGAGATCAAGACCGACCAATGGGTGCCCGATGGCGACCACGAGGCCCCGCCGGTGGCCGGTGGCATCTTGCCGCTCTACAACCGGGGCGACCGTCGCCGCTGGTACTGGACCTGCCTGGACGGCTGTGGCGAGTCCTTCGAGGCCCCCGCCCTGCCGCGCCATGACCCCTACGATAACCCCCAGGAGGCGGCCGCAACGGCCCATGTGCCTTGCCCGCATTGCGGCCAGATCTACTGGCCCAAGGACAAGGCCCGCCTCAATGCCGCCGGCCAGTGGCGCGCCGAAGGGTGGGCCAAGGGCAATCCGCGTCAGAGCCATATCGCCAGCTTCTGGCTGCTGGGCTGCGCCGCCGCCTTCCAG
>SACH01000479.1 GCA_009928645.1 Gammaproteobacteria bacterium
CGCCCTGCTCATGACCTCCTGCGACAGCCTGATGGCGACCCGCGCCACCCTGACCAACGTGCGGGTGGTGTGCTGGAACACCCTCAGCCTGGCCCTGCACCGCGAGGCGGCCAACCTGATCGTCACCCGCCACAACACGACGTTTGACGCCGACCAGGTCAAGGCCAACCTGGGGCTGGTCGACAAGACCTGGGACGAATTTGGCGACATCGCTCGCGAGATGGCCAAGACCAAGCTCAAGGACCTGGACGTCAAGGAGGCGGTGCTGGCGATCTTTGGCGACCCCGAGAAGGACTTGGCGCAGCAGCGGCACAAGGGGGCGATGAACAACGTGGTCGACCTCTTCAACGGCCACGGGCGCGGCAGCACCTTCCCCAGCGCCGATGGCACCGCCTGGGGGCTGCTGAACGCGGTCACCGAGTACATCGACCACCACGTCAAGGAGCGCCGTCCGGGGGCACGCCTGACCTCGGCCTGGATGGGTCCCGGCGAGGCCATCAAGCGCAAGGCTTGGCGCGTCTGCACCCAACTGGCGGCCTGACCATGAACGCCCGCGACACTTTGCGCGCCGCGATGGCGCGCGGCGGGCTGAGCACCCAGGCGGTGGCGGACCTCTGCGGGGTCACGCGCCGCACGGTGCAGAACTGGCTCGCCGGCAACGCCCGCATCCCCGACCTGGCCTTGCAGGCGACCGTGGATGCCGCCCTGCTAATCCCGGTGGGCGCCCAGGCCAAGGCGGTACTGGCCATGGTCGTCCAGGACCAGACGCGCGTCGTCGCTGCCCTGGAGGCCGCCCTGGAGGCCGAGCGCCAGGCCCTGACCCACACCACCACCCAACTGAAAAACCTGGAGGAGCAACCATGAACATCCTGCAAGCGGTCGTGCGCACCCTGCGCCAGCCCGATGGCACCTACTCCCTTCCTGACGGTAACCGCATCGTGCATCGCCCCTGCATCGCCTCCGGCGACCAGTGGTGGACGGTGTGTTGCATCGCCAACGGCATCGAGTATTGGCTGACCCACGCCCTGACCTGGGAGTGCCCGCAGACCTGGCCCAACTACCTGTGGGGTCCCGACTTTGGCTTCGCCACCCCCGAGGAGGCGTACTTCGCCTGGCTGAACTGGGTCGACGGGCTGGAGGAGGGCTAGACCATGACCACGCGCAATGCCCGCTTCTGGGACTACGTCCACACCAGCCGCGTCAAAATCACCCTGCGTCCGGGGCAGGCGCTGACCTGGAGCAGGTGGGAACGCACCGACGAGGGGTGGTCCTCCGAGGGCTGCACCTGGTCGCACGAGGACGACGGCGTGCGCTGCCAGTACGGCACGGACGGGGTGGACTGCGACGGACGGCTGCGCCAGGGCGGCGAGATCTACGCCCCCCTGGCCGCCCTGCACGCCGGGCGGACGGTGGACGATGTCACCTACCCCGCCTGGGAAAAGGTCGAGTCCTGGCAGCGCGATTACCAGGCCGAGGCGGCGGGGTATTAGCGGAGGAAGAACGACCATGAACATGAGCTACTGCCGCTTCCAGAACACCGCGACCGACTTCCGGGATTGCCTGGAAAACCTGCGCAGCCTGGAACCTGAGGACCGGGATCACAACACCGCCAACGAGCGACGGGCGCGCCGCGAGCTGATCCTGGACGCCGCGACCTTGATGCAGGAGCTGGGTGTCGACGACGTCTTCGACACGCACGCCCTCCTGCGGTTAGTCGATGCGCTAGACCAGGAGCCGGCTGAAGAGTTTGACGACTGACCTGCCCCGCCGAACCCTCCGCCCCAGCCCGCCTTGCGCGGGCTTTTGTTGTCTGGTGTTGTGCCTCGACGGAGGACTGGAGGTTGGTCGCTCTCAATCGAGCCAAACTGCCGTCTTCGCGGCAAGCGGACACTCCCCGGGCTTCCTGCGGTGACCGGTCTGTCCCACAAGGGGAA
>SACH01000480.1 GCA_009928645.1 Gammaproteobacteria bacterium
CGGTCTCACTGCTCAATCCAAGACAACAGGGATTGAAACTACGCCCCGCGGATCTCGCCCCAGCGCGGCCCCAGGTCTCACTGCTCAATCCAAGACAACAGGGATTGAAACCTGTAGTTCCGTGCAAAACCACCTTCGGCGCCGAGGTCTCACTGCTCAATCCAAGACAACAGGGATTGAAACCCCTTCCAGACATGCCGGAACTTCGGGTGCTCGGCTTGTCTCACTGCTCAATCCAAGACAACAGGGATTGAAACCCCTGCTGCATATGGCGGGTGACCGTACTTATCCGGGTCTCACTGCTCAATCCAAGACAACAGGGATTGAAACCAGCCCACCGGCAAGTTGTAATGGTTGCTCTGTTAGGTCTCACTGCTCAATCCAAGACAACAGGGATTGAAACGATCTTCGTCATGGCGGTGTTGCTCCAGGCGTGAGTGGTCTCACTGCTCAATCCAAGACAACAGGGATTGAAACGTCATCATCGGGATGACCATGTCGCCGAGTTCTTGGTCTCACTGCTCAATCCAAGACAACAGGGATTGAAACTGGTGTCCTGATGTTCTCCGCCTGCTTCGCCCCCGGGGTCTCACTGCTCAATCCAAGACAACAGGGATTGAAACAGTATGTGTACAACGACGCAAACGGCGGCGAGAAAATGTCTCACTGCTCAATCCAAGACAACAGGGATTGAAACCATTACCAAGCGACGGGCTCCACGCCGTTGCAGGCGAGTCTCACTGCTCAATCCAAGACAACAGGGATTGAAACGATAAGAGCGGGATCGATTCCTCGCGATCGGAGGCGGTCTCACTGCTCAATCCAAGACAACAGGGATTGAAACCCCTGCATATGGCGGGTGACCGTACTGATACGCGCGAGTCTCACTGCTCAATCCAAGACAACAGGGATTGAAACATTGGGGAGCGCAGCACGTCGAGCGACAAGCCGGATGGTCTCACTGCTCAATCCAAGACAACAGGGATTGAAACCTGTAGCGGGTACTCATATCTACGCCGCGAACGGGAGTCTCACTGCTCAATCCAAGACAACAGGGATTGAAACACTTTGGTCGTGCAGCAAGATAATTGTTGTTGACGGTCTCACTGCTCAATCCAAGACAACAGGGATTGAAACAGCGCAAGCGGGAATAGATTCAACGGCGCGCTCAATGTCTCACTGCTCAATCCAAGACAACAGGGATTGAAACTAGTCATCATGGTGGCCGTGGATATTCACCTCGGAGGTCTCACTGCTCAATCCAAGACAACAGGGATTGAAACAGGAAGTGGAACTGGTTCCCCGGATAGGACGTGGCGGTCTCACTGCTCAATCCAAGACAACAGGGATTGAAACCCATTTTGTCGAGCCGTCGACGCGGTGGAATTCGGGTGTCTCACTGCTCAATCCAAGACAACAGGGATTGAAACAGCAGCAGTTCGGCGCGTGCGCCATTGGCGGTCGGAGTCTCACTGCTCAATCCAAGACAACAGGGATTGAAACCCAAGGCAATCCGTCGATTTCGGTCGAATAGGTCTCGTCTCACTGCTCAATCCAAGACAACAGGGATTGAAACCTCCGTCATGTCTTTGGCGCGGTCGCTCGGCGGTGTGTCTCACTGCTCAATCCAAGACAACAGGGATTGAAACATCTCATTCGCCTTGACCCACCCGCGGCGGGTCAATATGTCTCACTGCTCAATCCAAGACAACAGGGATTGAAACCCGTCGAGCGGAATGGCGATGTCGCCGCTGGCTTCCGTCTCACTGCTCAATCCAAGACAACAGGGATTGAAACACGGTCGTCGTCAGCGCCGCGGCATCGGAATCGGCCGTCTCACTGCTCAATCCAAGACAACAGGGATTGAAACGCAATCAGCCGCCGCACGAACCCCGAGATCGGTCGTGTCTCACTGCTCAATCCAAGACAACA
>SACH01000481.1 GCA_009928645.1 Gammaproteobacteria bacterium
ATTAATCAGGGTGTTGCCACAGTTAAAAAGGGAGGGCATGCGCTCCCAAGCCCTCCCATCCTGATATTGTCGCCAATCAAAGGCTTCGCGTTCGTTATAGATCAAGCAACCGGCATGGGGGTTCTGGCACAAGGACTCACAGCCGTCGTTGGAACCGGATGGGACGGGGTTTACGCCGCGCAACGAGCCCCGGGCATGGCATACAGCATCGACCTGCCATTGGTCCGCGCGGCAGGTACCCGGGCCAACCGCTGGCGGCGGCTGACCGCCGCCTCCGTCATGGTTCCCGATATGGAGCAGCCGCTGAGGGAACCGCAACGACGAGACATAGCCCCGACATCATTTGTCGCAAGCTCATGCTGCAATGGTGTCATCCCGGGGTCTCCGGGCGACGGACCCGGCGACCGGTCTGGCTCGCCCTGGCACTCACCCCTGCGACCCGGCACCAAAGGACCCGGCATGGCTGATCCAACTTCTCTCCCACCGGGCGTGGACTCGCCCGTCACCGTGGCGATGAACCGCCCCGGGCTTGCGGACCCGCGGCGCGATCTGCCTCTGCTGCTCGCCCTCCTCGCCCGGGCCGAAGCGCCGCTGGACGCGGAAGCCCTAGCTGCTGCTCCTGGCCGATGTCCCCGCGGACGCGCCGCGCTATCGCGACCGGGTACAGCGTGCCGTCCACGCCGTCCAGGCCCTGCTGCGCAACCGCCCCACCCCGGACGGGGCCGCCGGCCTGACGCTCAATCAGCAGCGTTTGCGCGACTATCTGGGCGGGCGCCTGGGAAGCGCCGACCAGCCGGTCATCCCCCTCGCCCCGGTGCTGGCGGGGACGCTGCGCGAGGCCGAGGCCCGGCTCTGCCGCCTGGCTGCGGCCTGGCGAACCTTGCCACCCGGCTGGCTGTGTCTTCACCCGTTCCGCTGGGGCGTGCGCTATGCCCTGCGCTGGCAGGGCGCCGCGGGCCTGGAGGCCGCCGGGCGGCGCCTCACCGACTTCGCTATTCTGCAAGCCTTCACGGCGGAACTGCCGGACAGAGCCATCCACGAACTGGTGGCCGATTATGAGACCCTCCTCGCCCGCCTGCCCGCGGGAGCGGAGCGCGGGGAATTCCGGCTGTGGGAGGCCTTCTTCCGCGAGCGCGAGCATATCCTGCGACGAGGCGATGAACGTTGGCCGGCCAGTCGGAATCTGCTGCAACTGGCGGTAGAGCATGCGGACGACAGTCCGGTGTCGCGGGCGGCCGAGGCGTGGTTGTCGGCCGGTCACTGCCATTGGGTGTGGCTGCGCAATCCGCAACGGGTGGCGGGGGTGATGCCGCCTGATCCCTGTTTGCAGGTCTTGGAGGGGCATGCCAACGGGGTCCATGGCGCCTTGGTGCTGGCTGACGGAAGGATCCTCTCCTGGTCGGGGGACAACACCCTGCGCCTGTGGGACGGGTCGAGCGGCGCCCCGCTCGCCATCCTTGGCGAGCATACCAACGAAGTCAACGGGGCGCTGGCGCTGGCCGACGGGCGGCTCCTCTCGTGGTCCGCGGACGACAACCTGCACTTGCGGGACGGACGGAGCGGTGTCACGACCGCCATCCTTGCCGGACACACCCATTGGGTCGCCGGCGCGCGGGAACTGGCGGACGGGCGCCTCCTCTCCTAGTCCTGGGACCACACGCTGCGCCTGTGGGACGGACAGAGCGGCGCCCCGCTCGCCATCCTTGCCTCCATCGATGCCGGTCTCAACAAGTGTCGTCAGATTTTACACCTTAATAGCAAAGGAGTAGGTCCAGCAGCAGCAATGCAGAATGTGTATAGCACTATGAGTACGGTATTTATCATGTTCCCTGTCAGTGATCACGAGGAGTGAATAATGTCCGAGTCGAAATCCTTTGATCCATCGTTGCTTGTCGAGTTGGCGAAGGTGCAGTTACCGGAGA
>SACH01000482.1 GCA_009928645.1 Gammaproteobacteria bacterium
GTTGACGAAACTCAGGGATTCAAAATAGGTCATGGCATCGCGGCCTTAAGGGATTTGAGATGACGCGGCAAAAACGTTCGGCCATGCCGGACCAGCAGGGTCGTGGTGCGGCTGGATGGCCGAAAATCCTGCGACAGGGAGGGCTCTGGTCTACGGCATGTCGCCGGACGCACGAAGGCGGGACAGGGGTTCTTGGGCTGATTCGGGAAAGCAAGCAAAGCGACGCGGAAGCCGACACATGGTCCGGCAAGCGCTGAGGACGGAGACAAACGACCGGAACGACCGTGACCGAAAGGTCGATGTTCGACGTTATCCGCGTCGATGACCTGAGAAAGCGACTCTTCGAAGGGGTCTCTTGCGGGCAGCGTAAGCCCGTACTTCCGGCCCGGAACGGCACTCGGGGCACACTTCGGCATGAGACTCAGGGTCACTGGCGTGCGCTGATGGCGCGCCATTGCCGGTACGGAACCGCCAATCTGCCGCGGAAAAAAAGCCACACCGACTTGCGCCCGGCCGCACATCCCTATCTGTCCAAGACTCATCGAGATCCTTCCGGCTCCATCGAATCCGTTCCGGTCAGACCCCGTTGTTAGCGGCCGACACGGATACTCCCTCGGAAAAATAGTACTCTCAGGAATATCCGTGGGCAAGGAATCGCTGCAAATAGCGTCGCTTCGATCACATAAAATTAACAATTATCCTAAATTCCACCGCAGGCCGGAGCACCGCGGGCGGGGAGCCATCGGGCAAGTCACCATGATCGGTGCTGCGTCGCGGCGTCCGCTCCGGAGCTCGAACCCATGATTCACATCCTGATCGACTACGAGAGCATCCAGCCCCGGCACCTGGAGACCTGGGCCGACGAGGACACCCATGTGACGGTGTTCGTCGGCGCGCACCGGAACCGGCTCCCGTTCGACTTGGTCGCGGCCATGCAGGCGCTCGGCAAGCGGGGCCGCTACGTCAAGCTGCGTCATACGGGCAAGAACCTGCTCGACTTCCATCTAGCCTTCCATCTCGGGGAGTTGGTCGCACGCAACCCCGAGGCGACCTACCGGATCGTCTCCAAAGACGGCGGATTCGATGCCCTGATCGAGGACTTAAAGGCACGCGGCCTTGCCGTCGAGCGCCTGCGCGTTGAGCCGACACCGACCGGAAGCGTACACGGATCTGATGAGAAGCCCGCGCCTGGCGGAACCAGAGCCGCCTGAATCGAGGGCGTGGCGCCTGCAATGGCGCGCGCCGCCCTCGCGCCAGTCCCGATCCGAGCGCGGCATGTGTCCATTGCGCGAAACTTTTTCGCGCTACAATCCGGCCTCGCGAAACCTCAACCGTCCGCCACCTCGGGTGACCACGCATGGCCGATCTGCTCGATACCCTCCTCCCGGCGATCCCCGAGACCTTCTTCCGTCGTCTCGAAGAGCGGATGAACGACGCTCAAGCCGCTCGACCAGATTTACGCCGCCTATGCCGACCGCACGGGACGCGTGCTCGACCAGGCCAGGCCCGTGCTCAAGCCGAACCGGGACCGGCGCGGAACCACGGGGCAGGGCTGAGGCAGACGACGGAACGACACTCATGGCCGCACGCACCCCGGGCTTTCAAGCCCTCCAACTGACCCGCGCGCGTCTCGCCCGCGGTCTGACGCGCATCGCCCTGGGCGAGGCGGTACAGCGCTCGGCGCCGACCGTCAGCAAGTGGGAGAGCGGACAGCAGACACCCGACCCCGCGGCGCTCATGCGCCTGGCCGAGGTGCTGCGCGTGCCCCGGGACTACTTTCTCGACACCCCGTTCGAGCCCGGCACGCGCCCGCGCTTCTTTCGCTCCATGGCCAACGCCACCAAGCGGGCACGCGAGCGTATCGAGCAGCATCTCACCTGGCTGCAACGCCTCGGCCACGACCTGCAGACCTGGGTGGAC
>SACH01000483.1 GCA_009928645.1 Gammaproteobacteria bacterium
CCGCCGGATCGACGACTGGATCTGGGATGCCAGCCTGGTGGACCGCCGCCTGCGTTACGAGATCCGCTACCAGCCCCTGGCGGAGCGCTACCTGGTGGGGCCCGTCCCGGGCGCTGGCCAGCGCTACGTTACCCGGGACGCTGCACTAGCTGCCCTGGGGGATCTGCGGAATCTGCCTCTGCTCAGCCAGCGGGAACTGGCCCCTGAGGCCCAGTACGAGATCGATCTCAAGATCTCCCTCGACATCGAGGAACTGCCCCTGCCCCTGCGCCCCCTCGCGTACCTGCTGCCCTCCTGGAAGCTGTCCTCGGGCTGGACCACATGGCCGTGGCAACCCTGACCCGCTGGCGGCAGCCGGGCCTGTTCCCGGTCATCGTGCTCCTGGCCGTCCTGCTCATCGCCCTCGACCTGATGAGCGGGGCCGTGCAGAACTCCGAGCGCCTGAGCCGGGCCTTCGTCCCCCTCCTGGCGGTGGTGCTCCTCGGCCTGCTGGCCCTGGCGGGCATGGTGGCGGCCAATCTGCTGCGCTTATTCCGCGACTATCGCCAGCAGGTCGCCGGCTCCCGGCTCACCGGCCGCCTGGTGCTGCTCTTCGGCGTCGTCTCCCTGCTGCCGGTGGCCGTCGTCTATTACTACTCCCTCGGCTTCCTGCTGCGCGGCATCGACTCCTGGTTCGACGTCGAGATCGATCGCGCCATGGAGGACGCCCTGACCCTGAACCAGGCCTCCCTGGACCTCAATCAGCGCGTCCTCATCCGCTACACCGAACAACTCCTGGCCGGGATCGAGGACAGTTCCGCCACCGCCCTCGCCCTGCGGCTGGGCCAATTGCGCCAGCAGGCTGGTGCCCTGGAGATCGCCGTCTTCGGCGGCAATGGCCAGGTGCGGGGCAACTCCAGCGAGGACCCGACCCAACTGGTGCCCAATCTGCCGGACCGGGAGCTGTTGCGCCGCGCCAGCGCCGGCAGTAACCAGGTGGAACTGGAGACCGGCGCCAATCAGGAACTGGTGATCCGGGTGCTGGTGGCGGACCCCCTGGGGCGCAACCTGGTGATGCAGGCCCTCTTCCCGACCTCGGAGCATATCAGCGGCCTGGCCGCCAACCTGGAGAAGGCCTACAACCGCTATAAGGAGCTGAGCTACCTGCGCCAGTCCCTGAAGTGGAGCTTCTCCCTCAGCCTGTCGATGGTGCTGCTGTTCGGCCTCCTCACCGCCCTGATCGCCGCCTTCCATCTCGCCCGCCGGCTGGTCGCCCCGGTAGCCGCCATCGCCCGTGGCACCCGCGCCGTGGCCGAGGGGGACTACGAGCTGCGCCTGCCCCTCCCCCGCCACGAGGACGAACTGAGCTTCCTGGTCGCCTCTTTCAACTCCATGACCCGGCGCCTCGCCCGCGCCCGGGATGCCGCGGCCCGTTCCCAGCAGGCGGTGGAGGCCGAGCGCCTCTATCTGGAAACGGTGCTGGGGCGCCTGTCCTCCGGGGTCATCGTCCTCGACGGCGACCACCACCTGCGCACTGTCAATCCCGCCGCCCGCCAGATCCTGGGCTTGAACGAGCCGGACCTGAGCCATGAGGGACTGGACGCCCTGATCGGCCACCATCCCAACCTCCTCGCCTGGGTGGAGGCGGTACGCAGCCACCTGGAAGGCCAGGCCGAATGGCGCCAGGAGGTCAACCTGTTCGGCGCCGAGGGTCGCCAGGTGCTCCTGTGTCGTGGCAGCCCCCTGATCCAGCCCAATGACACCGAACAGGGCCACGTCGTCGTCTTCGACGATATTACCCGCCTCATCACCGCCCAGCGCGACGCCGCCTGGGGCGAGGTGGCGCGGCGCCTGGCCCACGAGATCAAGAACCCCCTGACCCCCATCCAGCTCTCCGCCGAGCGCCTGCGCCACAAGCTGCTGGCCAAGCTGCCGGAGGG
>SACH01000484.1 GCA_009928645.1 Gammaproteobacteria bacterium
GAAGGCAGTCTCGACCCTCAGGTCCCGGGTGTCGATCCCCTGTTGCTCACAATAGCGGACAACGAAGGCCGCGACACAGGCCCCCAGTGAGACCACAAAAAGGTCAGGAGGCGTCGGGGCCCGCCCCTTGCCACCCATGGGCGGCGTGACGTCGGTGGTGATGCGCTGTCCGCCTACCTCGGTGGCGAACAGCATATCCCCTTCATGGTGGGTTATGGCAATAGGCATTTCTTGCTCCCATTCAGGTTGAAAACAATGGCTGTTATTTCCCCGCCGGGGGCTCCGATAAGGGGCTATTGGCCGTCATCGGATCGAGGTAATCGCTCAGGCCCTTGAACCCACCCGCCACGGCGAAGACCTTCTCAAAGCCAAGCTGGCGCAATGCCACCACCGCCATGCCTGCCCGCATGCCCGTCTGGCACAGCAGCACCACCGGGCGATCCAAGGGGATACGCGCCAGATTCTCCATCAGAAACAGTTCATTGATCGGGATGCTCAGGCTCCCTGGCAAGGCCAGGGCGAATACCGAGGTTTCCGCCGGGGTGCGGATATCGATGCCCATCATGGGCTCGCCCTTCTTGATCATGTTCACGAAGCCTTCGGGCTTCACGCAGTGCAGTTCTTTGCTTGTCGCCTTTTCCTTGGCTGGGGCGAACATCTGGGCATATCGGGCGGCCAGATCCGCGTCATAGGACCATGCCGATGCGCTGAAGAGCGCCAGGGTCACCAAGGCGCTACCCAGAAGCAATAAATGGAACTTAGGCATATTCATCACTGGCCTCCATTTTTCACTTCAAAGTATTTCATCATCTTCTGAATTGATCATAGACAGGCATCCCATTTTGGCGACCGGGGTTTCCCCTGGAGCTGCGCCAAATCAAGTACCGGTATGATTTAATTGGCCTTGATCATTAAACCGCCCAATACCTCTACAACCCAGTGGCTATTTACCCATTAACTCTCTGATCTGTCTTGTTTCCACCCCTCGGTTGGCACTTAGGGTGGGCGGAGATATGATCAAGGCCACATTTGGCACCCTATCCCGACCAATCCCGGAATTTTTTGACCAGCTTGGACCTGGCGCAACTGAATCAGGCCAAGCCGGGCCGCAGCGCAAAACCTACCAGGAGGTAGGTCTATCATTATTTGCATAGATAACGATATGGTTAGCACAGGAGGGAGTCATGGGCACCCCACGCACCGCCCTGGCAGTGGCAGCCGGGATCTTATGTTTGGGACCAGTGCTTGCATCCGGGGATTTCGATTATCGGCTGGCCGAGACCTATGCCGGTCTGTTCGCGCCCGCCGTGGAAGGGCAGACGGGGAAGGCCCTGCACTGCATCCAGCCGGAAACCCTGTTGAAATGGCTGAGCCAAGGGGAACCGGTGACGGGGCTGGACATTCGCACCCCCGCCGAGACCGGGGTCTTTGGCCTCGCCCTGCCGGGCAGCCTGCGCATCCCGCTGCATGAACTCTTCACGCCTGACCATCTCGACCAGGTCCCCCAGGATCGCAAGGTCATTGTCCTCTGCCAGACCGGCATACGGGCCGGCATGGCGACCCTGGCCCTGCGCCATCTCGGTTATGAACAGGTTTACGTCCTGCAGGGCGGCTACCAGGGCCTGACCGCTTATCTCGACCCGGGGACCGCTCATGCACAGGCCCCGTCCTTCCTCATCGGTGGGCAAGCGGTCGTTATCCCCAAGGCCCAGGCTAGCGTTGTCACCACTGGACCCGCGGGCGACCAACCGCCGGCATCCATTTCCGCTGCTCGGCGAGTAGGCGACTGGCCGCAGGTTCCACAACCCTTGTCCCCTTTGTCCCCTTTGTCCACCTTGCCCCCCTTATCTCCTTTATCTCCCTTTGCGCCACCACCCCCTCCGGGCGCACCGGGCATGCCAGGCATGCCGGACATGCC
>SACH01000485.1 GCA_009928645.1 Gammaproteobacteria bacterium
GAAGGCGGGGGTGGCGGTGGGGCCGAGGTAGACGTCCCCGGTGACGCTGGTGGTGGTGTGGACGCCGAGGAAGGGGACGCGCAGGTCGGGCACCGGGTAAATGAGGTGCTGGACACGGATGCCGGCGCGCGGGTCCAGTTGGTAGTAGGCACCGCGAAAGGGCAGCAGGGTGTAGCGCTGGCCGGCGCCAAACTGATGGGCGACGGTGTCGGCATGGGCCCCGGCGCAGTTGATGGCGTGGCCGTAGTTGAGGGTGGTGCCGCTCCAGGTGAGCCGCTGGCGGGCGGGATCGACCCGGTCGAGGTGGCCGCCGGTGAGGAGGGTCACGCCGGCCGCTTGGACCTCGCGGCTGAGGGACTCCAGGACGGCGGTGGGGGCGACGACGGCGGTGCCGGGGACGAGGAGGGCCTCGCCGGTGGCGGAGCGCACGTCGGGCTCGAGGCGCTGGAGGTCAGCGGCGTGGAGGCGGGTAACCGGGATGCCGTGCTCCTGGGCGCGGGCTTCCAGCAGGTCCAGTTGCGGGGCATCCGCGGCCTGGACGGGGACCAGCAGCTTGCCGGGGCGGGTGAAAGGGAGTTGGCGCTCCTGGCAGTAGGCCGCCAGTTCCGCGGCCCCTTGGGCGCAGACCCGGGCCTTCAGGGTCCTGGGCGGGTAGTAGATACCGCTGTGCAGGACGCCGCTGTTGCGTCCGCTGGCATGGCGGCCAGGGGCGGGCTCTATTTCCAGGATGGTGACCTGCTGGTCGGGATAGCGGCGCTTGAGTTCGCGCGCCAGGGCCAGGCCGACGATGCCGGCGCCGATGATGAGGAAGTCGGGGTTCATGAGATGAAGCACATTTGCCGCGCGCGGGCGGTCCCAGCGAGCAGGGATCAGTTTCGCTCGGTGCCGATCAAGGCTTCCACACTGGAAGCATCGAAGATGCCGTCGAGCCAGGCGTCCAGTTGGGCGATTGACGCGGCATCGATGCGCTGCGCTGCCCAGGCAGGGACGGCGTCGAAGCGCCGTCTGAGCAGATGCTTGAGACTATCGGCTTTACCCTTCGCCAAGCCCTGCGCTTCGCCCTCGGCCCAGCCCTTGTCCCTGCCCTCGGCCCTGCCTTTGTCCCTGCCCTCAGCAAAAATTGATTGATAAGCCTTGGTCTCCTGAATCGGGGTTACCAGGTTCAACATGGCCCATACCTCCTTCGCGGTCTCGCGCAGAAAGATGCCGACGCCGATGACATCGCGCTGAGGATGCTCCTCACCGTAGAGACCGATCTTGGTCAGGAGATTGTACCAAGCCTTATCCGCGCGCTGACCTTGGAATTCGACCACATAGACCGGGCCTGAGTGCCCTTCGGGCTCGAAGAGGCCATCGAGGCGCCGCTCCAGACCCTTGATGGTCAGGGAGCAGAAACGATAGGGACCTGCAAGTTCATGGCCGCCGGTGAGCACCCGAAAGGCCTCCGCGCCGGCGGAGAGGAAGAGGTAAATGGGATGATCCGTCTTCATGGCGCGCCCTGCTTGTCGTCATTATGGCTAGCGTTATAGTGGCCAGGCCCTCCAGAGTGGCCAGGCTCCTCCGCGCAAGGATCTCAGAGCGGGGGCATCAGGTTGCTACCCATTGGGGGATAATCTCACAGTGCCGAGATCGAGTACCTTCAGGCGTCCGCACGCGCCAGCAGCGAAGATTTGGCTCTGATGCACTTCAAGCACACCAGAGGGGGGGCGAACCGGCACGCGGCGAGATATCGCGGTGGGTCCGCCAACCACGAAGCGCTATATTCCTTCCAGGACACCGCAACGGACAGATCCTTCAGGACCATGAATACCAAAACGATTGTCATCATCGGCGCTGGCCCGGCGGGGCTGACCGCGGCCCTGGAGCTGCTGCGCGGTGCCCGGTGCCGGGTCATCGTGCTGGAGGCCAGC
>SACH01000091.1 GCA_009928645.1 Gammaproteobacteria bacterium
GTCCGGTATGTCTGGCATGGGCGGTATGTCCGGCATGGGTGGTATGTCCGGCATGGGTGGCATGTCTGGTATGTCCGGCATGGGTGGCATGGGCGGCATGTCTGGTATGTCCGGCATGGGCGGCATGGGCGGCATGAGCGGTATGTCCGGCATGGGCGGCATGGGTGGCATGTCCGGTATGTCTGGCATGGGCGGTATGGGTGGCATGAGCGGTATGTCCGGCATGGGTGGCATGTCCGGGATGAAGTAATTCCCCCCTGCCCTTTGGGTTTCAAAGCGCGCCTAGTGCTTGGAAACCCGACCATGGACGTCACAGCCAAGGACACAGGGATGTGTCCCCCCAATCCCGCGAGAAATAAGAAGCTGGATTTCTGGAATCCGGCTTAGATCTCCCGTCTTGGCCAATAGGGATGCCAAGTTGCCCTTGTGACCCGCTATATCACCTACTGGCTGCCCTGGTTCCATGGCACTGCCGTCTGGTTACCATGGAATCTCCCTTACCCCGCCTCGTTCAGGCCCGCTTCTACTTGAAGAGGTCGTTCGCCCGCTGTAGCAGTTCCGCCGGGCTACAGGTCTCGGGAACGCCGGTATGGCGATCACCGGGGTCGAAGAATTCGCAAAAATTGGCGCGTTCCTTGTCCAGCACCTCTTCCGCCATGGGTTCCCGACAGGCGTTGGGCTTGCCTGGGGCATAGTGGCGGCAGTTACGGCACACCCGGGTCGCCTTGCCACAACCCAGGCAGAGGGTCTCACGGCCGTAGTCCGCTTTGGTCAGGTCGCGGCCACATTGCCAGCAGCGACCAACGACGTCTTGGATCATGCCTGAATCCTCCAGGATCGGTGCTCAAGGGGCGCGATGTTCCGGTTCATGCGCGGGAATGTGCCGGCGCAACCGAAAGGCCCTCGGTTAGGGTATCCATGGATCATGGATATCAAAGGGTCATCCCCGAGATCCGCCTCGGCCGCGGTGGCGCGCATATCCGTCGATCATGGTTATCAATGGGTCAGCGGGCGCAGGTAGGCCTGGGCGGCTGTCAGGAGCTGCTGACGGCCGAAGAGGATCTTCCAACGACTGCCGCCCATCTGCCGCCATAGCCAGGCGGCGCGGATTCCCGCCAGCAAAAGGGCACGGATGCGGTTCTGATTGTCCGGATTCTGCAGGAAGCTGGGGTCTCCCTTAACCATAATCCGCGGCTGAAGTTGGCTGACAGTCTGGCTGTAGAGGTCGGCAAGGTGGGCCAGGAGGTTGGGGTGGAGGAGGGGGAAGTGGTCCCGTTTGGCGCGAGCCTCTTCGATCCCTTGCGCGATACGCTCGACCAGGGCCGGGCGTCGATTGAGGCCGGACTCCAGCTTGAGCAGGGCGAGTAGGTAGCGGGTGAATTCCAGATCCCGGGTGGTCTTGCCCGAGAGCTGGTTGGCGAGTTCCCGGATCCCGGGGGCCAGGGCGCCGGGGGGGCCGAAGACCTCCGCTGGGGTCGAGGCATCCTTCTGGAAGAGACTGTAGATACAGGGCTCCATGATCTCCGTGTCCACCGTGCCCTTGGTGGCAATGCGGCGCACGCATAGGCTGGCCTGGTAGATGGCACCTAAGGCGATGAGGCGATCCTGAATGGTGTAGGTCATGACTCGGCCGATGCAAGGTAGCGTAATGGTTGGAGAAAATACCCCTCGCCAATCACGTTGCGTTGGGTATTAACATCGTAACGGGGAACGGGGCCCCAGGCCAATCGGGGTGAGGGGCAGCTTAGGACCCACTCCTGTCCACCCTCAGGGCCAGGTCGTTGCGATGACCCCACCGCCCAGACACTCCTCATCGAGATACAGGACCGCCGACTGGCCGGGGGTCACGGCCCGCTGGGGTTGGGAAAAGCGCAGCCGCGCCTGGGTGTCATCCAGATACTCCACCCGGCAGGCTTGCAAGGGTTGGCGATGCCGGAGGCGTGCCCGGCAGGAAAAGGGCGCCTCCCGGGGCGGCTGGCCGGCAATCCAATGCGGAGCGGTCGTGGTCAGACCCTGGCTGAACAGGAGGGGATGGTCGTGACCCGGGACGACGATGAGGGCGTTACGTTCCGGGTCCTTGCCGGCAACATACCAGGGTGCTTCGGGGCTTCCGGCCTGACCGCCGATCCCCAGCCCCTGACGCTGGCCCAGGGTGTAATAGGCCAGGCCCTGATGTTCACCCAGCAGAGCACCCGCGGGGGTCAGGATGGGCCCCGGATTTGGCGGCAGGTAGCGGGCGAGAAAGTCGCGGAAACGGCGTTCACCGATGAAGCAGATGCCGGTGCTGTCCTTCTTGGATGCCGTGGTCAGACCGGCCCGCCGAGCCAGGTCCCGCACCTCACCCTTGTGCAGGTCCCCAAGGGGGAACAGGGCGCAGCCAAGCTGTTCCTGGTCGAGGAGGTGGAGGAAATAGGTCTGGTCCTTGTCCGGATCACGGCTCAGCCGGAGGTGATGACCCCGATCATCCGTCACCCGACGGGCATAGTGGCCGGTGGCGATGGCGGTAGCCCCCAGGCCGCGGGCATGGTCCAGAAAGGCGCGGAATTTGATCTCCCGATTGCACAGGACGTCGGGATTGGGGGTGCGGTTGGCCTCGTACTCGGCAAGGAAGGTGGCGAAGACCTGGTCCCAGTATTCGGTGGCGAAGTTGACGGTGTGTAGGGGGATGCCCAGGTGCCGGACCACGAGGGTCGCATCCGCCAAATCTGCCGCGGCGGCGCAATAACCCGGCACATCGTCTTCCTCCCAGTTCTTCATGAACAGGCCTTCCAGGCGGTATTCCTGGTCGCGTAGCAGCAGGGCGGCCACCGAGGAATCGACGCCCCCCGAGAGGCCGACCATGATCAGGTCCGCTGCGGTGGGGCCAGGGCCGGAGGAGCGGTGCTTGGCTGACGGGTCGACTCCTGATCCTCCCGCGGTGGAGCCAGGGCGTAAGGGCATAGGATATTAGTGGTTAAGAATATGTTTCTGAATTAAAAAACAACGGGAGAGCCATTCAGGGCCGCGAAGTCCTATAATCGCCCCAGCTTCACTCAGACCTCCTGCGGGGGCTGGATCCCTACCCATTATCAACCTTGATGAGATAAACAACATGGCCTACGACAAGATTCAGGTGCCCACCGGCGGCGAGAAGATCACCGTTGGCGAGAATTACGCCCTCTGCGTCCCTAACCACCCCATTATCCCTTACATCGAGGGGGATGGCACCGGCATCGACATCACCCCGGTCATGATCAAGGTAGTCGACGCAGCGGTGGCCAAGGCTTATGGGGGCAGCCGCCAGATTCAGTGGATGGAGGTCTACGCCGGCGAGAAATCGACCAAAATCTATGGCGATGATGTCTGGTTACCCGATGAGACCCTGGATGCGGTCCGGGAATTCGTGGTCTCCATCAAGGGGCCGCTGACCACCCCCGTGGGTGGCGGTATCCGTTCGCTGAATGTTGCCTTGCGGCAACAGTTAGACCTCTATGTCTGTCTGCGCCCGGTGCGCTACTTCCAGGGCACCCCCAGTCCGGTCAAGGAGCCGCAGGACACGGACATGGTGATCTTCCGCGAGAACTCCGAGGATATCTACGCCGGCATCGAGTGGGCGGCGGGAAGTCCCGAGGCCAAGAAGGTCATCGATTTTCTCCAGCAGGAGATGGGGGTGACCAAGATCCGCTTCCCCGGCACCTCGGGAATCGGCATCAAGCCGGTCTCCGCCGAGGGCACCATGCGGCTGGTACGCAAGGCCATCCAGTACGCCATCGATAATGACCGCAGCTCGGTGACCCTGGTCCACAAGGGCAACATCATGAAATTCACCGAGGGGGCCTTCAAGACCTGGGGCTACGAATTGGCCCAGGAGGAGTTCGGCGCCGAGGAGATCGATGGGGGGCCCTGGTGCAGCCTGACCAACCCCAAGACTGGCCGGGAGATCATCATCAAGGATGTCATCGCTGACGCCTTCCTGCAGCAGATTCTGTTGCGTCCCAAGGAATACGATGTCATCGCCACCCTCAACCTCAATGGCGACTATATCTCCGATGCCTTGGCCGCTCAGGTGGGTGGTATCGGTCTGGCCCCGGGGGCCAACCTCTCCGACTCCGTCGCCATGTTCGAGGCCACCCATGGCACCGCGCCCAAGTATGCCGGCAAGGACCAGGTCAACCCCAGCTCCATCATCCTCTCGGCCGAGATGATGCTCCGCCATCTGGGCTGGACCGAGGCGGCTGACCTCATCATCAAGGGGGTGGAGGGCGCCATCTCGGCCAAGACCGTGACCTATGATCTAGAGCGGCTGATGGAAGGGGCCACCAAGCTAAGCTGTTCCGCCTTTGGCCAGGCGGTGATCGACCAGATGTGAATCCGCTCGTGGCCGGCCTGATTTTCAGGCCGGCAACTCCAGGTCCAGGCCGATCGCTGTCCCTCTCCTTGCCTGAAAACCATGCCGCCCCAGGGGCGGCATGGTTCGTATCGTCTGAATCAGGGGTAGTTAATTGAGTCGATTAACGCGGGCGGCATGCAGCCCCTTCGGACCCTGGCCGATTTCGAACTGAACCTTTTGCCCCTCCTTGAGGGTCCGGTAACCATCCATGTCGATGGCTGAGAAGTGGACGAAAACATCCTCTTCGTTGCCGTCTGATCTCACGAATCCATATCCCTTGGCGTTGTTGAACCATTTCACAATACCGGTCATCATCGCTGTCACTCCTCCTGGGAGATCTTGGGGGTCTTCCCCCATTTGTATTTTCATTCCTGGCGAGGTCCAAGGTGGGCTTGTGCCAGGAGACTACGAGGTCCGCGCCGTGTCGGCGCCGATGTTATGTTGCGAATTTGGAACTAAAGTCAACAGGAGTAAACCTTTCCCCTCGCGGGGGCAGCGTCACCCGAACTGCTCCCGGCTCTCCAAGCCGAAGACGGTTCCCGTTACGACGGGCGCCATCTTGAGCGTCAAGTATAATGACCCCATTCTTTGGGTCAAACCAAATATGACTGATCCGTGGGAATTCGCATTGACATGAGTAGTTCGGATGTGAACCGGGAACATGCAGCGGGGGCGGCCGTCCAGGAGGCCAGGCCCGAGCTCAAGCCGCCGCCGAGATATAAGGTCCTGCTACTCAATGATGATTTCACACCCATGGATTTTGTCGTTCAGGTTCTGGAACTTTTTTTCCATATGAGCCGGGAGAAAGCCACTCAGATCATGCTCCATGTGCATACTCGGGGTGTTGGCGTTTGTGGTGTCTTTTCCCGGGACGTCGCCGAGACCAAGGTCGCTCAGGTCAAGGACTTCGCCCGGCGGCATCAGCACCCCCTCTTGTGCACCATGGAAGAGGCCTGAAGTCCCCCATCCCGGACCGGTGACCCCCTATGCTCAGTAAAGATCTCGAATTCACCCTGACGCAGGCCTTCCATCAGGCGCGTGAGCAACGTCACGAATACATGACCGTTGAGCACCTGTTGCTATCACTGCTCGACAACCCGAGCGCCGCCAAGGTCCTGCGGTCTTGTGGGGCCGACGAAGGCAGGCTCCGGTCGGACATCAGCCTCTTCATCGCGGAAACGATCCCGCTGATTCCGGAGGGTGACAAGCGGGAGACCCAGCCGACCATTGGTTTCCAGCGGGTCTTGCAGCGCGCCGTCTTTCATGTCCAATCCGCTGGCAAGAAAGAGGTCACGGGGGCGAACGTCCTGGTGGCCTTGTTCGGTGAACAGGACTCCCAAGCGGTTTATCTCCTGAACCGTCAGGATATCAGCCGTCTCGATGTGGTGAACTACATCTCCCATGGGATTTCCAAGGTCCCGGGTGAGGGGCAGGACGAAGAGAGTGCCAGCGAGGCGGGGGAGGAGAGGGAAGGGCGGGGCAAGGAGGGCGCCAGCCCCCTGGAGAATTTCGCGACCAACCTCAACGAGCAGGCGCGCCAGGGTCGCATCGATCCCCTCATCGGTCGCGATGCCGAGGTCGAGCGCACCATCCAGATCCTTTGTCGGCGACGCAAGAATAATCCGCTGCTGGTGGGCGAGGCCGGGGTGGGTAAAACCGCCATTGCCGAGGGTCTGGCGCGGCGGATCGTCGAAGAGGCAGTGCCGGAGATCCTGGCGGATGCTGAGATCTATGGCCTTGATCTGGGTGCCCTGGTGGCCGGCACCAAATACCGGGGTGACTTCGAGAAGCGCCTGAAGGCGGTGATAGCCCAACTCAAGCGTCAGCCCAAGGCTATCCTGTTCATCGACGAGATTCACACCATCATCGGCGCCGGCTCAGCCTCGGGAGGGGTCATGGACGCCTCCAACCTCATCAAGCCGGTCCTGGCCTCCGGAGAGTTGCGTTGTATCGGCTCCACGACCTACCAGGAGTTTCGCGGCATTTTCGAGAAGGATCGGGCTCTGGCCCGTCGCTTTCAGAAGATCGATATTAACGAGCCCAGCGTCGAAGATACGGTCCTGATCCTCAAGGGGCTCAAGACCCGCTTTGAGGAACACCACCAGGTCACCTATACCCAGCCGGCCCTACGCGCCGCGGCGGAACTGGCGGCCAAGCACATCAACGACCGCCACCTGCCGGACAAGGCCATCGACGTCATCGACGAGGCCGGAGCCCATGTGCAACTCATGCCCGCGGCCCGGCGCAAGAAGCGTATCGACGTTGCCGATATCGAGCGCATCGTCGCCAAGATTGCCCGCATCCCGCCCAAGCAGGTCTCAGCCTCGGATACCGAGTCCCTGCGCAATCTGGACCGGGATCTAAAACTGGTGGTCTTCGGCCAGGAACAGGCCATCGACACCCTGACCGCCGCCATCCGCATGAGTCGCTCCGGCCTGGGACAGGAGGAGAAACCCATCGGCTCCTTCCTTTTCGCCGGTCCCACGGGCGTGGGCAAGACGGAAGTGACCCGTCAGCTAGCCCGAATTCTGGGCCTGAAACTGATCCGGTTCGACATGTCGGAGTATATGGAGCGCCATACGGTGTCGCGTCTCATCGGTGCGCCGCCGGGCTATGTCGGTTTCGATCAGGGTGGCTTGTTGACGGAGGAAATCAACAAGAATCCCCATGCCGTCCTGCTGCTGGACGAAATCGAGAAGGCACACCCGGATGTCTTCAACCTGCTCCTCCAGGTGATGGACCATGGCACCCTCACCGATAACAATGGCCGCAAGGCGGACTTCCGCCATGTGGTGCTGGTGATGACCACCAACGCGGGCGCCGCCGAAACGAGCCGGCCCTCGATTGGCTTCACCGAACAAGATCACGCCAGCGACGGCCTGGAAGTCATCAAGCGCATGTTCACCCCGGAGTTCCGTAACCGGCTCGATGCCGTGGTACAGTTCGGGGCGCTGTCCCCCGAGACCATTGCCAGCGTGGTGGATAAATTCCTGTTCGAACTGGAGCAGCAGTTGCTTGAGAAAAAGGTCAGCCTGATCGTGGACGACAAGGCCCGCGCCTGGCTGGCGGAAAAGGGTTATGACCCACGCATGGGCGCTCGCCCCATGAGCCGGATCATCAAGGACCATATCAAGAAGCCCCTAGCCAGCGAACTCCTCTTCGGTGCGCTCGTCAATGGTGGCGAAGTGCGGGTGACGGTGGATGGAGAGGGGCTGGACTTTGATTTCAAGATCAAAGCGTTGCCAGAGACTGCCGCCTGCGCCTAGCGCCCGCCAGGCGCTTGCGCAGCACGTCATGATGAGGAAAACCCCCGATGCAGCTTAACCAGGGGGGGCGAAAACCAAACCCGCTTAGCGAGCCCGGTAGGTGATGCGTCCCTTGGTCAAGTCATAAGGCGTAAGCTCAACGGTCACCTTATCCCCCGTCAGGATGCGGATATAGTGCTTGCGCATCTTCCCCGATATATGCGCGGTCACCACGTGGCCGTTCTCTAACTCGACCCGAAACATGGTATTTGGCAGGGTATCGATGACGGTACCCTCCATGGAAATGACGTCTTCTTTGGCCATGGATGCGTTGCAAATCTCCTCAGGGGCGCCCCTCAAATTCAACTGCCGAAGTATAGCATGAAGGCTCGCGGCAGTTGCTTCCAGCGACACCAAAATTCAGGTCAGAGAGGGAATGACCAGGTCAGAGAAGGAACGACCATGGTCCGAAGAAGATCCAGTTGAGAGGTATGCTTGGGCAACGGGGGGAAGATACGACTACCGATGCGCGGATGCAGCGGAGCTTAGCGTGCTCGACATGGCAGGGGTGTCGGCATGGGGGGATACGACTTCCGATCCGCGGTTGCAGCGCAGCAGCCAGCCTTGGTTTCGGGTGCCGCGATAGCCAAGCCCGCTGGTAAGCGGGCCCCGGAGAAGGTACCTGTGGTGATCAGAAAGCGGCCCCCGAGGGTTTGCCAAGCTTTTTGAGGATCACGGCCAAGGGGCAGAAGCCGGTAAAGGCGGACTGGAGCAAATTCAGACCCACAAAAGCCGTCAGCAGAAGCCAGAGTTGGCTGCCGGTCAGATAGGAAAGAAGCACAGTGACTAGGACGAAGGTGCCAGCAACCGCCAGCACGATGCGATCAATGGACATATGACGTTCCTCTTATGTTACGGTGAAAACGAGATGTGACTGGGTTGACCGTCGGGCAGTTGAATAGCCGAAAAAGGGGAGCAGATCCCGCAAGCGGTGGGAGCGAACAAGGCGCAGACCAATGCTTAACCGCGCATGGAATCGAAAAACTCCCCATTGGTCTTGGTCGCCTTCAGCTTGTCATGGAGGAATTCCATGGCAGCCAACTCATCCATGGGATGCAGGATCTTGCGCAGGATCCACATTTTCTGCAGTTCACCCGGGTCCATCAGCAATTCCTCGCGGCGGGTGCCGGAACGGTTGATGTTGATGGAGGGGAAGATGCGCTTCTCGGCGATCCGCCTGTCCATGTGGATCTCCATGTTGCCCGTGCCCTTGAACTCCTCGTAGATGACATCGTCCATGCGCGAGCCGGTGTCGATGAGGGCGGTGGCGAGGATGGTCAGGGAGCCGCCTTCCTCGACGTTGCGGGCAGCACCGAAGAAGCGCTTGGGCCGCTGCAGGGCGTTGGCGTCGACACCGCCGGTCAGCACCTTGCCGGAGGAGGGCACCACGGTGTTGTAGGCGCGGGCTAGACGGGTGATGGAGTCGAGCAGGATGACGACGTCGCGCTTGTGCTCGACCAAGCGCTTAGCCTTCTCGATGACCATCTCGGCGACCTGGACGTGACGGGTAGCGGGCTCGTCGAAGGTGGAGGAGATGACCTCGCCGCGCACCGAGCGCGCCATCTCGGTGACCTCCTCCGGCCGTTCGTCGATCAACAGCACGATCAGATAGCAGTCCGGATGGTTGTGGCCGATGGACTGGGCGATGTTCTGCAGCATCATGGTCTTACCCGCCTTAGGCGGGGAGACGATGAGGCCGCGCTGGCCCTTGCCGATGGGGGCCACCAGGTCGATGGTGCGGGCGGTGATGTCCTCGGTGCTACCGTTGCCCAATTCCAGCTTAAGTCGCTTGTTAGCGAAGAGCGGCGTGAAGTTTTCAAAGAGGATCTTGGTCTTGGTCGCTTCCGGCCGGTCGAAGTTAATGTCGTTGACCTTGAGCAGGGCGAAGTAGCGCTCGCCCTCCTTGGGTGGCCGGATCTTGCCGGTGATGGTGTCACCAGTGCGCAGATTGAAGCGGCGGATCTGGCTGGGGGAGACATAGATGTCATCCGGTCCGGCCAGGTAAGAAGAGTCGCCGGCGCGCAGAAAACCGAACCCGTCCTGCAGGATTTCCAGCACCCCGTCCCCGGAGATCTCCTCGCCCTTTTTGGCATGCGCCTTGAGGATGGCGAAGATCAGGTCCTGCTTGCGGGACCGGCCCACGCCCTCGATGAGCATGGCCTGAGCCATGTCCACCAGTTCGTTCACCGGCATCTTTTTGAGTTCGGTCAGATTCATGTTTTTTTGGGCGAAGAGGTAGGGTCGATTCGCTCCAACCCTAAGGGTGCGTCACGGGGGCGCGAATGGGTGGAGGGAGTGGGAGGGCGGGG
>SACH01000486.1 GCA_009928645.1 Gammaproteobacteria bacterium
CGTCACCTCACCGGCCACGCCATCGACGTCGCCGCCCTGGTCGGCGGCCAGGTCACCTGGGATTGGCCGGCCTTCGAGCGCATCGCCGCGGCCTTCAAGTCCGCCGCCACCGATCTGGGCATCGCCCTGGTCTGGGGCGGAGACTGGAAGGGCTTCCGCGACGGCCCGTACTTCGAGCTCAACCGCAAGGTCTACCCGGCGCCCGCCAGCAAACCCCACCCGGGACCCTGAACCATGAGCGCCCTGCAACGCACCAAAGGCATCAGCGCCGAGCGCGTGGTCGCCAAGCTCATCCGCGACTGGCTGGGCCTCGATGTCCGCCGCAACTGGCAAGCTCCGGCGACTTCGGCGGCCTCATGGAATTTCGCATGGTCGGCAACAAGGCCGTCGTCACCGCGCCCAAGCACGTCAGCAAGACGCAAGGCCCTGCCCAGCAGGCCAACGCCGAACGCTTCAAGGTGGCCATCGGCGCCTGGAAGACCCTCGATGCCGCCAGCAAGACCAACTGGAAGAATCGCGCCCTGCTCCTCAAGCTGACCGGCTATCAGCTCTACCTGCGGGAATACCTCCGGCAAAACATCGCCCCGCCCCACCACCCGGTCATCCCCGCCTGACCGTATCGTGATCCCCCAACTCAAGCTCCTCCCCGACGGGCGCTATTACGAGGAACTCCACGCCCGCCTGACCGCCGCCCGCCGGCGCGTGTACGTGAGCATGTTCCTCTTCAGCCCCCGCTGGTATGACAAGACCGTCAACCTGCTGGCGGACTTCACCGCCGCCAGCCAACGCGGTCTCCAGTGCCGCATGGTCATGTCGGCCGCACCGATCAAGATCGGCAAGCGCCGGCCGAATCAGGAGACCGCGCAACGGCTGCTCAACGCCGGCTGGCAGGTGCGGGTGATGACCGGCAACCGCACCCTGCACGAGAAGCTGATCCTGATCGACGACGAGACGGTGATCTTCGGCAGTCATAACCTGGCCTGGTCGAGCATCTCCAGCAACTGCGAACTGTCGGTGTGCGTCGACGACGAGGACCTCGCCCAACAGGCCGAGGCCCTGTTCTGGCAGCGCTGGAAGCTGGCCAGCGACCCAGACCCCAACACCTGGGAACTGGTCACGCCGCTGGCCTTGCCCTTCGTGCCCTGAGCAACGGGAGGTAACGTCTTGTCATCCCGCTGCTAGGTCACTGGCGCGCGGCACATCAAGACAGTTGAGGCCACGACATGATCGAAATCAGCGAACGGATCGGGGCCTGGTAATATATGCCCGTATCGGGTACGCTTTGGAGGTTGAGATGACGGGCATCCTCAAACGGAAGGACTTTGCGCGGTGGCAGGTGGGTGAAAAGCTGTCCGATACCGCCTTGTGCATAGCGGTACAGGAGATGGAAAACGGGCTGATTGACGCGGACTTGGGCGGCGTCCTCTACAAGAAGCGGGTTGCACGCCCCGGCGGCGGAAAGCGCGGCGGCTACCGCACGCTGCTGTCGGCCAGGCTCGGCAACCGCTACGTGTTCCTGCATGGGTTCCCCAAGAGCGACAAAGCGAACATCACGCAGGACGAAAAGAAGGCGCTGCAATTTGCCGGCAAGGTGTTCTTGGAACTGTCCGCCGACGCTTTGTCGAAGGCATTGCTGTCGGGCGTGTTACTGGAGGTGCATGGTGAGTAAGATCATTGAATCGCTGCGTGGCGACCTTGCCGCGCTTCACGACGCGGGAGCGATCGGCAAGGTGACGATGCGCCAGTTCGATACCCTCTGCCCGCCACCGGTGCGGGAGTTCGGCGCCGCTGACATCAAGCGCCTGCGTGAAACCTTGAAGTTCAGCCAGCCGGTGTTTGCGCTCCACCTGCACACCACCGCCTCGACGGTACGCAAGTGGGAGCAAGGCGAGACTCG
>SACH01000487.1 GCA_009928645.1 Gammaproteobacteria bacterium
TTGCTTTGAATGCGCATGGTGGGTTGGCTCCAGGTTAGGGGGGTCTTAAGATTAGGTTATTATAATCAATATCTTGCTTAAGTTAATGGCATTGGGTTTGGATCTCATGTGGATCATTTGGCAGCGGGTGTTCACCGATAGGGGCAATCTGATCAGCCTGGCCTTGGTGGCATTGCTATCTGCCGTCTCTCTGGGTCTGGCGTATCAGGCACTAAGGGACTACCACGCCAGTAATCAGATCATCAGCGACCTGCTGGCCCGCGCGGCCGAAATCCGCTATTACGACGATGTCTTGACCACGTCCGTCCGCCTGGGGGCTCTAACGGGCGATGCGACTTGGGAAAGGCGCTATGAATCAGCGATTCCCCGGCTCGACCAAGCCCTGCAGCAGGCCATTGAGTTGCATCCCCCTGGCCAGGTCTACCTTGATGAGATCAATACCGCCAACCAGCGTCTGAGCCACTTCGAACGCCAGGCCTTTGTCCTGGCATCCTCAGGTCGGCTGGAGGAGGCGGCGGACTTGCTGTTCGGAGAGGTGTATGAGCAAGAGAAAGCCAATTATGCGGACGGCTTGGGGCGCTTCACCAACGCCCTGGAGAACAGCCAGCAATCTATGGAACGGCGCTTACAGGGGGTATTCGCCTTGACCCTTACACTCAAGATTCTGCTGGTGCTGGTCATTCTTTCAATCCTCCTGTACCGGTTCTATCGCTGGGAAGGGAGGTTACAACTTGAGCACACCCTCGGTGAGATCGCCCGGCGCCTGGTGGCCACCGACAGCAAGCGCACCGATGAGGACATTCGCTGGGTTCTGGGCCAGGTAGCCGCCCTGGGGGAAGCGGATCACGCCGCCTTGATCCTCTACAAAACCGGCGAGTCATTGGGCATCGGCCGCATCTGGTCCCCCTCGCCACATACCGGCGCATGGCCCTGGGTCTCGGCGCATTGGCTGGGGGAGGAACGGCCGGATGACATTCTGGATTTACCGGTCATCCATCATCACTCGGGGGAGGAAGCCCGTGTCAAAGACGCGCTCCAGGGCGCTGGGATCGGTGCTCTGCTTGCCGTCAATCTGCTTATCGCCGGCGGAGCCCGTCTCCAGTTGGTCCTGGGCTCCCGATCGAGGCTGGCCTGGCGACGGGCGGAAGCGCCACTGCTCCTATCCCTGTTGGAGATCCTCAGTCGTGCCATCGCCAGCCAGGCCAACGAAGAACAGTTGTTCAAGCAGGCCATGACCGATCCCCTCACCGGTCTGTTCAACCGGCGCTATTTCATGGAAACACTTGAACAGGAATTAAAGCACGTGCGACGGTTCAATAAACACACCGCACTTCTGGTCGTGGACATCGACCACTTCAAGGCCGTCAATGACACCTATGGGCATGACGCCGGAGATGCCGTCCTGCAACACTTTGCCCGCCTGGCAAAAACATCACTTCGAGAGATCGACCTAATCGGCCGTCTGGGTGGCGAGGAATTCGGGATCATCCTGCCGGCCACTGACCCGGTCATGGCCATGGGCGCTGCCGAGAGACTACGTCGGACCATAGCCGCCAGCGAAACCCTTAACCGACAGGCACGGATCAATGTCACGATCAGTACTGGTCTAACCATGCTTTTTGCCGCTGACCACTCCATCGATGAACCCATGCACCGCGCCGACATGGCCTTGTATGCCGCCAAAAGCCAAGGCCGTAACCTCACCAGGCAACTATTGCCCTCACCGATCACGTCCGGTTGATCGTTCATTGGTAAGGCCTACCCTCTGGAATTGCCAGGAACACCGCTCACCTGATCCCAATGCCATTAACTTAAGGCTCAGCGGCAGCGCTTGTAGTTCCGGTGGAAACCCTGAAGTTTCGCGGGTTTCATCTTACGCGGAAAGGAGCGGTCCG
>SACH01000092.1 GCA_009928645.1 Gammaproteobacteria bacterium
GGTGGCGATGGCATCCTCGATGATGTTGCGCGGCGTCCAGAGCCCGGCACAGCCGCAGATGTCGTGGACGAAGCGGGAGAGGATGCGCTGGCCCTGGCGGGTATGGGTGACCTCGGGGTGAAACTGAAGGCCATAGAGGCGGCGCTCCTCGTCGGCGATGCCCGCCAGGGGGGCATTGTCGGTGGTGCAGATGGCCTTGAAGCCTGGGGGCAGGACATCCACCCGGTCGCCATGGCTCATCCAGACATCCAGCAGGCCATAGCCCTCCGGGCTGGCGTGGTCCTCGATGTCGCGCAGCAGGCGCGAGTGCCCCCGGGCGCGCACCTGGGCATAGCCGTATTCGCGGTGGGTGGCCGGGGCCACCTGACCGCCAAGCTGGGCGGCCAGGGTCTGCATGCCGTAACAGATGCCGAGGATGGGCACCCCGGCGGCGAAGACGGCGGGATCGGCCCGCGGGGTCTCGTCCTCATGGACCGACTGGGGACCGCCGGAGAGGATGATGCCCTTGGCGCCAAAGGCGGCGATCGCCGCACCGTCCAGATCCCAGGGGTGGATCTCACAATAGACCCCGGCCTCGCGCACCCGCCGGGCGATGAGCTGGGTGTACTGGGAACCGAAGTCGAGGATCAGGATGCGATCGGCGTGGATGGCGCTGGCATCGGCTCTGCCGGTGGTGCGGACGGCGGCACTGGCGGTGGCATCAGTCATGGGATTCATGGCCTGTCAGGAGATTAAGCGATGTGGCGGGGACCAGCTAGGAAGTACTCACCCCAGGGGGTCGGCCTGGGGGGCAGCCTGGGGGGCGTTGGGTGCTGAATCGGGTGCCATCGGACGCGCTCGGGGATGGGAGGGAGCCCCTCCGCTCCCCCTCCCACGCCAGGCGGAAGGGGGTGGGCGTCGCGCCGGATCAGATTTCGATGCGGTAATTGGGCGCTTCCTTGGTGATCTGGACATCGTGGACATGGGATTCCCGCATCCCCGCAGCGCTGACGCGCACGAATTCGGGCTTTGAACGCATCTCCTCGATAGTGGCGCAGCCGGTATAGCCCATGCTGGAGCGCAGCCCCCCCACCAACTGATGGATGACGTTGACCAGGCTGCCCTTGTAGGGCACCCGACCCTCGATGCCCTCGGGGACCAGCTTCTCCTTGTCCGCGGACTCCTGGAAATAGCGATCGCTGGAGCCCTCCTTGGCGCCCATGGCCCCGAGGGAGCCCATGCCGCGGTAGGACTTGTAGGACCGGCCCTGGTAGATCTCGATCTCCCCGGGGGATTCGTCGGTACCGGCGAAGAGGCCGCCGATCATGACCGAGTGGGCCCCGGCGGCGACGATCTTGGCGATGTCCCCGGAATAACGCAGACCGCCGTCGGCGATGGCCGGCACGCCGGTTCCGGCAAGGGCGGCGGTGACGTTGGCCACCGCCGTCACCTGGGGCATGCCGACCCCGGCGACGATGCGGGTGGTGCAGATGGAGCCAGGACCGATACCGACCTTGACCGCGTCCGCCCCGGCGGCGACCAGGTCCAGGGCGGCGGCGCCGGTGGCGATGTTGCCGCCGATGACCTGGATCTGGGGATATTCCCGCTTGCACCAGGCGACCCGGTCCAGCACGCCCTGGGAGTGGCCATGGGCGGTATCGACGACGATGACGTCCACGCCGGCCTCGACCAGGGCGGCGATGCGCTCGTCGGTGCCGGCGCCGACGCCCACGGCGGCGCCGACCCGCAACCGCTGCAACTCGTCGCGGGAGGCATTGGGGAAGTCCTTGGCCTTCTGGATGTCCTTGGCGGTGATCAGTCCCCGCAGCTCGAAGGCGTCGTTGACCACCAGCACCTTCTCGATGCGGTGCTTGTGCAGCAGGGACAGCACCTCCTCACGGCCAGCGCCCTCGCGCACCGTCACCAGGCGCTCGCGCCGGGTCATGATGTTGCGCACCGGGTCGCCGGGACGGGTCTCGAAGCGCAGGTCGCGGCTGGTGACGATCCCGGTGAGATGGCCGTCCTCGGTCACCACCGGCACGCCGGAGACGTTGTTGGCACGGGTCAGGGCCATCACCTCGCCGATGCTGGTCTCGGGGGTAACGGTGATGGGGTTGCGGATGATGCCACTCTCGTACTTCTTGACCGTCAGCACCTCCCGGGCCTGGCGCTCGGCGGACATATTCTTATGAATGATGCCGATGCCGCCCTCCAGGGCCAGGGCGATGGCCAGGCGGGACTCGGTCACCGTGTCCATGGCCGCCGAGACCAGGGGGATCTTGAGCTCGATGCCGCGGGTCAGCCGGGTGGTCAAATCCACCTGATAGGGCAGGACGGTGGAATGGGCCGGGACGAGGAGGACATCGTCGAAGGTGAGGGCTTCCTGGATCAGACGCATGAGGGCCTCGCTCGCTGTGACCATAAGAGTGGAAGGGCGGGAAGTATAGTTTTCCCGGTCGGACCGGTAAACTGCCGCCTTGGGTGGCCTTTCTCAACCCGTTACGGGCCGGTTTCGCCTTTGTATCCCCTGCCCGGCAATTTTCTGTCGCTTCCGGGACGGGTAGCGGCTGACGGCGTACAACCTGAATTTGGCCCTGCAGGATGATCGCCTCCCTGCTATCGACACCCCCGCCAGACGCTCCGCAACCCTGCTATTGTCCCAGCCCTATCATCACCCCATACCGATCGCCCCCATGGCTGCCGATTACGACCTCAACCGCGATATCTGGACCGTTTCCCGGCTGACCCGCGAGGTGCGCGCCGTGCTGGAGGGCAGCTTTCCGCTGCTGTGGGTGGAGGGCGAGATCTCCAATCTGTCCCAGCCGGCCTCTGGGCACCTCTATTTTTCCCTGAAGGATCCAGCGGCCCAGGTGCGCTGCGCCATATTTCGCAACAAACGCCTGCTGCTGGGCTTCCGCCCCGCCAATGGCCAGCAGGTGTTGGCGCGGGTGCGGGTCAGTCTTTACGAGGGCCGGGGAGACTTCCAACTGGTGGTGGAGCACCTGGAGCCTGCCGGGGAGGGGGCCCTGCGCCTGGAGTCCGAGCGCCTCAAGCGCAAGCTGGCGGCGGAGGGAATCTTTGATGCCAGTCTCAAGCGACCCTTGCCAGCATTCCCCCGCCGGGTGGGACTCATCACCTCTCCCACGGGCGCCGCGGTTCGAGACCTGATCAGCATTTTCGGGCGGCGTTTTCCGGCCCTGCCACTGGTGATCTATCCCGCTCAGGTACAGGGCGAGGGTGCCGCGGCGGAACTGCTGGAGATGCTGGCCCTGGCCAATCGCCGCGCCGAATGCGACGTCCTTATCCTGGCTCGCGGCGGTGGTTCGCTGGAGGACTTGCAGGCCTTCAATGACGAGGCCCTGACACGGGCCATCCGCGCCTCCGCTATCCCGGTCGTCACCGGCATCGGTCATGAGATCGACTTCACCCTCGCCGACCTGGCTGCCGACCAGCGCGGAGCCACGCCCTCGGCCGCGGCGGAACTAGTCAGCCCCTCAGCAGCCCATCTTCAGCAGCGCCTGACCGCCTTGGAACAACGCCTGCACCTGGCCCAGGGCCGCAGCCTGGAAAGCCTGCGCTACCGCTGGCAAACCGCGGCCCACCGCTTGCGCCAGCAACATCCCCTGGCGGAACTGGAGCGCCGCCAGCAGCGCACGGACGACCTTGAGCGACGTTTGGGGGATGCCCTGCGGCGGCGGCTGGATGGCCAGCACCGTCGCCGGGATCAGGCCTGGTCGCGCCTGATGCACCTGAATCCGGTTACCCGCCTGGCCATCCTGCGGCAACGCCTGGCCGCCCTTGACGCGCGCCTGCGCCAGGCCCCGTCGCGCCAGCTTGCCCTCCGCCGCGAGCACCTGGCTGGCCTGGCCCTAGCCCTCGACGCCCTGAGTCCCCTGGGCACCCTAGGCCGGGGCTACGCCATCCTGCGGCGGACCGGGACGGGGGAACTGATCCGCGATGCCTCCCAGGTGGCGGTGGGCGATCTGATTGATGCACGCCTGGGCCGGGGCCACCTGACGGCGCGGATTGAGGATGCTTCCTAGCCGCCCGTCAGGATCTCGTTTCTCTGTTATTGGTTACTACTGATACCTTGCCCCATCCCAGCGACCAGACCCGTCCTGACCTGGACCCGCCTGCTCTTTGCCTGCGCCATCCGCAATCTGATCTGTACGTCCGCTCCGTACGCTGCGTCAGGCCAGGGTATTATCCCTTGAACAATGGCCTGTCATCACTGGGTCCATGAGCCTGATCTCCGCTCATAGCACCAAATCCATCACCTTTCACCGCACTGTTGTACCTGACAGCAATTGGAAAAACCCAGTTCACAAGTCTTCAATCAAGTTGCTATGATATTGAAGTTATTTCAACCCGTTCACCTTGATTGGAGGTATCCGTGAAATTTGAGCACATGAGCCCGGCGGAAATACAGCAGCACCTGGCGACAATCGAGCAGCAACGTGTCAATGCCCTGCAGGCCCTGAATCAGGCCCAGGCGCAAGCCAAACTGGACCTGGCACAGGTCATCAAGGACATGATTGCCGAACGGGGTTATACCCTGGACGATATCGTCCCTCTGTTGAATGCTAAAAGGCGCCGCTCCTATAGCCGTCGTCAAAAGGCGCAGGAACCTCTGATGGTCGCCGCCCCCACTCCCCAGGGTGCCTATTATGTCGACCCGGAGAATGACGCTAATGTCTACATCAAAGGCGCGATACCGGGTTGGATGAAACAGAAGATGCTCAGCCAGGGTCTTGATCCCAAAAACAAGACCGATCGCAACAGCTTCAAAGCCAATTATTTGCAGCGCATGGGCTGCTGATAGCTCAAGGTCACGCTGCGGGGTACGGATAAAGTGACGGTCTTAGCGGCGGGGCCTCTGATGAGATCCTGGCGCGAATATCAGCCCTTGCGCCGGACAAAGTCCTTCAGACGCTGGCGCTGTTTGATCTGACGGGGGGAAAGGGGGTTGCGGCGGCCTTCGTAAGGGTTTTCACCCGTGCGCAATTCGAGGCGCAGGGGGGTACCCTCCAGTTTGAGGAGTTTGCGAAAACGATTGACCAGATAGCGGCGGTAACTCTCCGGGACCTCCGCGGTCTGGTTGCCGTGGATGACGATGATGGGGGGGTTACGTCCACCCTGGTGGGCATAGCGCAGCTTGATGCGGCGGCCATTTACCAGGGGGGGCTGGTGTTCCTGGACTAGATCCTGGAGCAAGCGGGTGAGTTCCGGGGTAGGCAGGTGACGCACGGCGTTGGCATAGGCCCGGTCGACCTCGTCGAGGAGCAGGCCGACGCCACTGCCGTGCAGGGCGGAGATGAAGTGCATGGCCGCGAAGTCGAGGAAGGCCAGCTTGCGCTGAAAGCCCTCCCGGACGGCATCCCGTTCCTCCCTGGTGAGACCATCCCACTTATTGATGGCGATCACCAGCGAGCGGCCGCTCTCCACGACGTGGCTGGCCAGGGTGGCATCCTGCTCACCGATCCCCTGGCGGGCGTCCAGGACCAGAATGACTACATGGCAGGCCTCGATGGCCTGAAGCGTCTTGATGGCACTGAATTTCTCGATGACGTCCTGGACCCGGGCCCGGCGGCGCATGCCCGCCGTATCGATGAGGGTGTAGTCCTTGCCCGCGCGGCTGAAGGGGACGAAGATGCTGTCGCGGGTGGTGCCTGGCTGGTCGAAGGCTACCAGCCGATCCTCGCCCAAGAGGCGGTTGATGAGGGTGGACTTGCCCACATTGGGCCGGCCGACGACGGCCACCTTGATCCCCCCCTCACCCAAGGCCCCGACAACCGGCGGCGTAGGGACGGGCTGTGCCCCCGGCGCCTCACCGTTCCCCTCCTCCGTGGTGCCATGGTGGTCCGCCTCGGCCCCAGCCCCCTCCGCGACTTCCACCGTCCTGCCTCTGACCTGGATGGGTAGCGCTCTCCCCTCCGCCACTTCCTCATTTGCCGCTTCCTCCTCCCCCGTCTGATCAGCGCTTGCATCGGTCACCCGCGCCAGCGGTTCGGCAGACAGGGCCCCGTTTGCCTCACCAGGCTCCACCCCGGCCGCCGTCAGCCGGGCGAAGACATGGTTCATCAGGCTGGAGACACCCCGGCCCTGGACAGCGGCAATGGCCACCGGTTCCCCCAGGCCCAACTGGTGAAAATCGGCGCTGGCCAGTTCCGGGTCCAGGCGGTCGGTCTTGTTGATGACCAGGGTCACCGGCTTGCCGGTACGACGCAGCCGGGCAGCAATATCCAGATCGGCGCCACTGCACCCCTCGCGGGCATCGACCATGAATAGTAGATGGTCGGCCTCCTGGATGGCCAAGGCCACCTGGCGCTCCATCAGGCTCTCGACGCCCTCCGCCGCCCCGCTCAGGCCGCCGGTATCGACGACGATATAGGCGCCGGGCCCGATGCGCCCGACACCATACTGGCGATCCCGGGTCAGTCCCGGGAAGTCGGCGACCAGGGCATCCCGGGTGCGGGTCAAGCGGTTGAAGAGGGTGGATTTGCCGACGTTGGGCCGGCCGACGAGAGTGAAGACGGGGAGCATGGGCGGCCTGAAAGGTCAAGCAGGGGCCGCGCATCAGGCGCGGCGGAAGAAGGGGCGGCAGGCAGGTCTTGAATGATGCCTGTTGAGGAACCTGAGGTGATGCCTAAGGTACCGACCCCGTCGGAGTCGGGGTAGCCGCGGGGACCAGGCTCCCGGTACCCAGGGTCGAGGCGGAGAGGGTCCCGTCCGCCCCAAGCACGATGATCCGCCCACCCAGCACCAGGGGTGGTGCCTGGATGGCACCCTTGGCCAGCCGTGCCCGGCCCTGCAGGCGGCCGTCACCGCGCGCCAGGAGATGGACATAGCCCTCCAGATCGCCGACCAGGACGGTATTACCCACCACGGCCGGGGCCGACAGGATGCGATAGCGCAGGGCCTCCTGCTTCCAGAGGCCGGCGCCATCGTCCGGCTTGGCGGCCCAGACGAGGTCATCGGCATCGGTCACGTAGAGGGTGTCATCGGCCAGGATCAGGCCGGCATAGGAGGAGAGGGCGCGCCGCCAGATGACAGCGCCGCTGGTCAGATCAAGGGCCGCCAGGTCACCATTGTAGGCGGCGACATAGATCGTCTGCCCCGCCACCACCGGCGTGGCATTGAGATCGGCGATCCGCTCCAGTTCCGAGCGTCCCCGGGGCGGCGTCACGGTGGTGATCCACTCTGGCAGACCAGTGGCCAGTTCCACCTTGGCCAGGCGCCCGCCGGAGACCCCGACCAGGGCATAGTCACCCAGGATCAGCGGGGTGCTGCTGCCGCGCAAGGTCAGGATCGGGGCCTGGAAATCGTAGTGCCACAACTGCTCGCCGCTGGCCGCATTGAAGCCGAAGATGCTGTCGTTGAGGGTGTGGAGGATCACCTGATCTCCGGCGGGGAGGGTGGCAAGGCGGGGGATCGAAAGAATCTCACTACCCACCTGCGCCCGCCACAGCTCACTGCCATCCGCGACCGCGAGGGCGACCAGTTCGCCATTAGTCGTGCCCAGCACCAGACGCGTACCGGCTACCTCTGGACCACCGCTCAGGGGCAATCCCGTGTCGCGTTGCCACAACACACGGCCGTCGCTGGCATTGACGGCGGTAACCAGGCCCCGGGCATCGGCGACGAAGAGCTGACCGTTCTGGTGGGCGGGGACCAGGCTCAGACGCCGGCCGTCCGTACCCTTGCCGGTATTGATCGACCAGAGGGGAGTAAGGCTCTGCTCCGCGGCCACCGGGGTCAGTTCCGAGGGTGGACGCGGGTCCTTTTCCCCGGCCAGCCAGGGGATGTAGCTGCACCCGCCCAAACTCAGGCCCAGACCCAGGACCAGGAAGGCGAGCAGGATGGGCACGCGTCGCGGCGTAAGTCTCATGGGCCTTTCCCCGGGATAGTCGTGATGCCAGGCGCCGGTCAGCCGGCGGGCGGCAGGTTTTCGAGCTTCAGTTGCAGCAGGGCGGCGTTGGCGGCACCCTGGGCGATGGCGCGTTCGTAGTCCGCGCGGGCCTCGGCAACGCGACCGCCCGCCAGGGCCAGATCGCCGCGCAGGGCAGCGAAGTCGGCGGCGAAGGGACCCCCCTGATCCTCCCGGGCGATGAGGGCCAGGGCGGTGTCCTGGTCACCTTGGGCGATGAGCAAGCGCGCCAGGCGCAGGGCAGCCACCTTGGCCAGGCCCGGCTCGGGGGCCTTGGCCATGGCCTGCTCCAGGGCCTGCCGGGCGGCCTGGGGCTGCTGGGCCGCGATCTCGACCTTGGCCAGCATGAGCTGGGTCAGGGCGCCATAGGCACTGTCGCCATGCTTTTCGAGCAACAAGCGGGCCTGGGTGCGGGCGGCATCGGCATTGCCGGTCTCCACGGTGGCCACGAGCTGCTCAAAGGCCGCGGAGGCCTGCTGAGCCTGGTTCTCCTGATAGTCCACCCAAGCCCGCCAGCCAAACACCGCCGCCAGGCCAATCGCCAGGCCGCCAGCGACCGAGAGACCATTTTCCTTCCACCAGCCCTTGATGGCTTCGACTTTTTCTTCGTCGGTTTCGTAGACGTTCAATCCGTTCACCCTGAAAGTGAATAAAGCAGCAATGCGTAAGCTTAATATGAATAGGCCCCACCGGGCGCTTTATCTGCAGGAGGGCGTCAAGCGGGCGGCCAGCAGGTAAGGGCCCAGTTCGGCTATGGGCAGGTCGCTCTGTTCGCCCTCCCCGCGCAGGGGTTTGACCCCCAGGACTCCGCGGGCCAGTTCCCCCTCACCCAGGACCAGGGCAAAGCGGGCGCCACTACGATCCGCCTTCTTGAACTGACTCTTGAAGCTGCCGCCACCGCAGTGACACTGTAACCGCAGGTCCGGGGTGAGGTCGCGCAACCGCTCCGCCAGGGCCGGGGCGGCGGCCTGCGCCGCGTCACCGACGGCGACCAGGTAGGCATCCAGCGACGGGGGCGCGGCGGGGGCGGTGGCATGCTCAAGCAGGGCAACCAGGCGCTCCAGCCCCATGGCGAAACCGACCGCGGGGGTTGCCCGGCCACCGAGTTGGGCGACCAGGCCATCGTACCGCCCGCCGGCGCAGACCGTGCCCTGGGCCCCCAGGTCGGTGGTGATCCACTCGAAGACGGTACGGTTGTAGTAGTCCAGCCCACGCACCAGGCGGGGATTGACCGCATAGGGGATGCCGGCGGCATCGAGGCCAGCACAGAAGGCGGCAAAGTGCTGACGGGATGCCTCCCCCAGGTGATCAAGGAGGATCGGGGCCCCGGCGATGACCTCCCGCAGTTCCGGGTTCTTGGAGTCCAACACCCGCAAGGGATTGGTCAGTAGCCGCCGACGGCTGTCCTCGTCCAGATGGCAGTGATGGGCCTCCAGGTAAGCGACCAGTTCGGTGCGGTAGGCGGCCCGCTCTTCGGCCTCGCCCAGACTGTTGACCTCCAGGCGCAGGCCCGCCAGGCCCAGGGTCCGCCAGAGGCGTTGGGTGAGGAAGACCACCTCCTGATCGATATCCGGCCCCTCCAGGCCGAAGACCTCGACGCCGATCTGGTGGAACTGCCGGTAACGGCCCTTCTGTGGCCGCTCATGGCGGTACATGGGCCCCCGGTACCAGAGGCGGCGCGACTGATCGAGGAGACCATGCTCGATGGCGGCCCGCACGCAGCTCGCCGTGCCCTCGGGTCGCAGGCTGAGGCTGTCGCCATTGCGATCCGGAAAGCTATACATCTCCTTTTCGACGATGTCGGTGACCTCGCCAATGGAGCGCTTGAAGAGCTCCGTTACCTCCACCAGGGGGGTGCGGATCTCGCGGTAACCGTAGGACTCGAGGACGTGCCGGGTGCCATCCTCCAGCCGCTGCCAGAGGCCGATCTGGTCGGGCAGCAGGTCATGCATGCCACGGATGGCCTGAATGTTCTTAACCATGGGTATCAAGGGGGGGCTGCTGCGGCTTAGGAGTGGGGGTGGCCGGGGCCGGCGCTGGGGC
>SACH01000488.1 GCA_009928645.1 Gammaproteobacteria bacterium
AGCAGATATTTGAGCGTCACCCGGGCGTCCGGGTCCCGGGGGTGCAGGCCATCGATGGCCGGCAGGGCGACCAGGGAGATCTGGTCCAGGCCCACCTCCACCAGGCAGTCCTCGTAGGCGGGGCCGACTCCGGCCAGGCGTTCGTGGCGGGTGGCGGTGCTGGCGGCGGCGCGGAAGATGCTCTCCCGGCCGCTGCCGTCCCGGCCGAGGATCGCCACCCGTGGGCTTCGGGCGCCACGCAAGCCGGGGCCATGCAGGGGGAAGGTCGGTATGGTCATGGTGGGTACAACTCGTCATGTCCGGCCATCTTGGGTGCTCGCCGGCCTATAAGCTCGTTACAACAGTTTTCCAAGATTTCGGGTGATTGATTTCCCTGGGGCAGATTTAGCCAGCCCGAAGGGCGCTCGGCCCGCTCCAGCCGCATCCCCGACGCGCCGCGCGTCCGGCAGGGCCCGCAGGACGGAACCTGGTCCTGAGACGGCGCCAGGCGCGGCTGGCTCACCAGGGTTGGTAGACCAGATGGACGGGCTGGCCCCGCCGGAGGACGGTGAGCGTAATCGGCTTACCCTGGTCGAAGGCGGCCAGTGCCGCATCCGCCTGGCGGATGTAGTCCAGGGCACGGGTGGGGCTGAAGTGGGGGATCTCGCCCTGGACGAGGACGATGACATCCCCCTCCTGCAAGCCCAGTTCCCAGAGGATGGAATCCGCCTCCACCCGGTCGAGGGCCAGGCGGGTCGGCTCGCCATCCCGGCGGGACTGGACGGAACTGCTGGCCTTCATCAGCTCCGGCATCCAGTTGGACGAATCGGTGAGGTGACTCATCAGCTCCGGCGCCAGGACGACCTCCTGGCGGCGCAGTTGCCCCCTGGCCTCGGCTGGCACCCCTTGTTGGCGCAGGTGGTTCAGGAGCCTGCGTTCCTCACGCTGCGCCGCGGATTCCGCTAGGTTGCTAGCGGGACCGGGGGGGCCGTTGGTTTCCGTCCCCGGCGGGGCCTCCTGGTCCGCCACTGACCAGGCTGGAGGACCTGGGTCCCGCGCGGGGCCGGCGGCCATCGACAGGTCATCGGCCCGCGCGGGGTCCTTGGATGGATCAGGCGGTTCGCGGGCCGCGTCCGGCCACAACCAAAATGCCACCCCCACCACCAGGCCCAGCAACCCGATCAGCATCAGCCCCTGAATCAGGTCAACAAAGGGCGCTCGGCTCTGACTGGAGATACGCATCGGCTGAATGAATCGGTGTTGGGTTTGGCTTGCGCGTGGGGGGAAAGAGGGCGGGTCGGGTGACGTCTCGGGGGTGTAAACCGCGACGCATGGGCCCTGGGGTTATCTGCAACCGTTTTTGGCGTCCTGACGGGACGCAACCTGCCCGGCAAAAGTTCTTGGCGTCCTGAAGGGACTGAACCTGCCCGGCTAATCCTGGCGCCAGGCCAAGCATGGGCGCGGGGGGCCATCCTTCAAGGGGTTTCATGATAACAGCCTGCTAGGCGATGTCCGCAGGGAGATGAGGGACCTGTCCGACTGGCACCTATCAGCGCCGGGGTCTAAACCTATAGTCATTACCGTGCCATGCGCGGTGTTCCCCGGCCGCTGCGTTTCCGGGTCCGTGGCGGTTCACTGATCCGAAGCGCCTCGGGGGGCATGACTCATCCCCCCGAGGCTGAACCGAGGGGATGAATGCGTTTGGCAACACGGATCAACCTGGTGAGGAGGGTAAGCGCGTGAAAGCCATGATCATCGACCGGATCCTGTCCCTGGCGGACGGGGACCCGATCCCTCTGCGGGCGGTGGACTTGCCCATCCCGGTGCCCGCGCCCGGTGAGATCCGCCTGCGGGTATCGGCCTGCGGGGTCTGCCATACCGAGCTGGATGAGATCGAGGGTCGCACCACCC
>SACH01000489.1 GCA_009928645.1 Gammaproteobacteria bacterium
CTTACTCCCTCCCCCCTTGGCGAGGGAGGGTTGGGGAGAGGGAGGCCGAACGGTTACGGTGAGTCAAGGGTTGGTGGAACGGTTTCTACCGTTTCAGCGCCAGCAAGGGGGGTGAGGACCAGTTCATAACGGGTACTGCGCCCCCCCGCCTCGGATTTACGCAGCACCCCGCGGGCCACCAGGTCGCCGATATCGCGCAACGCCGTATCCGGGGAGCACTTGGCGATCCTGGCCCACCGGCCGGTAGTGAGCTTGCCATCAAAGCCGTCGAGCAAGCGATTGAGCAACTTCACCTGACGGTCATTCATCGGCAAGGGTGCCCACCGTTGCCAGCAGCGTGCCTTGGTCACAACGGCATCAACCCGATCCTGCGCCTGGTCAAGGGCGCGCCGCAAGGCCCCTAGGAACCACGCCAGCCAGGGAGTGACCTCCAGGGAGCCCCTCTGGGTTTGCTCCAGCAGGTCATAGTAGTCCTTGCGCTCCCGCAGAATTTGCGCCGACAGGCTGTAAAAGCGCTGGGGGCTGCCATCGGCACGCGCCAGCAGCAGGTCAGCGATCGCCCGGGCGAGACGGCCGTTGCCATCGTCAAAAGGGTGGAGGGTGATGAACCACAGATGGCCCAGCCCCGCCCGCAGGAGGGCCGGTTCCCGGGCGGGGGCATTCACCCAGGCCAGAAAACACGCCATCTCATCGTCCAGGCAAGTTGCGGGTGGTGCTTCGAAATGCACCCGCCGCCTGCCGATCGGTCCGGACACGACCTGCATCGGACCTAGGGCATCGTCACGCCAGTCTCCTACCCTGATCCGGCTGAGGCCCGAGTAGCCGGTCGGAAAGAGGGCCGCGTGCCAACTCATTAACCGCTCCCCTGTGAGGGGGGCCTGACAGTTGCCGGTGGCATCGAGCACCATCTCCACCACGCCCTCGGCCTGGCGGTCCAGGGGGGCAAGGCCGCCAATCTCCACGCCCAGACGCCGCGCGAGCGAAGAGCGCACCGAGGCGACATTGAGATGCTCGCCCTCGATCTCACTGGTCCTGACCACGTCATCCGTCAGCGCGGCCAGGCTGGCCTGATCGCGCCAAACCATCCCGACATCGGCCAGCCGGCCCATCAGCAATCCCAGCGCCTGGCTGACCTCCGCCAAGGGATTGGCCAGCGACACCAGGTCGAAGCGCCAGTTCGGCCAGTCCGCGCGTTGCCAGAGGTAGGTGCAATCGCCGCTGTTCATGCGGTGATTATGGGGTGGATTCACCGCGGGGGCTACTCCATGCGCCATCTGGTAACCCACGGGTTCAAGCCACCCTTCAATTATCCGCCGAGGAACCGGAGCGGATTACTCTGGCTCATCGCCTTGACGAACTTGGGAATATAATCGCGGTCCGTTCCGCGCCTGGGCGAGTGGTGACAGCCAGGCGAGCGAGGTCGCTGTGGTGAGCAGCGCCGCCTACCCCCTGCAAGGCGCGATGAGGCGCGCGGGGGGCGGCCGCGGGGGGTTGGGCTTTGCTGGGGCGTCAATAACGGCCTCGCCGTGGAATAGACGGCCGGGCGAAGGTTGACCATTACTCCATGAACATCTGATGAGGGGGGGCTCTATGTCACAAAAGATCTCGCACGCGGTCGCTGTGGCGCTAGCCGCCATGGGGGATTGCGCCACTCCTCTGAACATGAAAGCCGTTGCCATGCCGTTCTCGCTAGCTGCCAGGAGGGCGCGCGCCATGACCCTGACAATGAAAGACGTTGCCGTGACGTTTACGCTAACCCTTGGCGCCCTGGGCCGGGTACTCTCGCTGCCGGCCATGGAAAGCGAAGCGAAGGCCGGTAGTCCCCGGTAGGCGTCGGCGCGGGCGTCTGGCCGGCGTGGCGGAGGGGCGAAGTCCCGCCGCC
>SACH01000490.1 GCA_009928645.1 Gammaproteobacteria bacterium
GGCGGTGGTGGTTGAGACCCGCCAAGTGTTTGACCTGCCGCCGTTGCAGTGCGAGGTCACCGAACATCAGGTGCGCGAAGCGCGGTGCCGCTGTGGGGCGGTCCATCGGGGAGTGTTTCCGGCGGGGGTGTCGGCGCCGGTGCAGTATGGCCCACGCAGCAAAGCCGCCGTCGTGCAACTGACCCACCACCACATGCTGCCACTGTCGCGTACCGGCGAACTGATGGGTGACCTGTTCGGGCTGCCGATGTCTGATGCCACGGTGCTGGCGATCCAGGCCGAAGCGCAGGTGCGGCTGGCGCCGACCGTGGCCGCGATGGGCGAGGCGCTCACCGCGGCCCCGGTCGCCCATGCTGACGAAACCGGGATGCGCGTGGCTGGTAAACTCCACTGGCTGCATGTCCTGGTGACCCCGCTCCTGACCTGGCTCGGCGCGCACCCCAAGCGCGGCAAGCCGGCGTTCGACGCCTTCGGGTTGCTGATCGCGTTCGCCGGGACCCTGATCCACGACGGCTGGAAGCCCTACCGGGATCTCGCCTGTCAGCACGGCCTGTGCAATGCCCACCACCTGCGCGAACTGACCTACGTCTTCGAGCAGATGGGACAAGCCTGGGCCAAGTGCTTGATCGATCTGCTGGTCGCCGCCTGTCATGAGGTGGCGGCCGCGGGTGCGCCGCTCCCGTCAGAGCGCATCGCGCACTATCGCGCGGCCTATGACCGGATACTCACCACCGGGGAAGCGGCCAATCCACGCGCGCCACCCTCGGGCAAACGCGGCCGCACCAAGCAGAGCAAAGCGCTCAACCTCATCGACCGTTTGCGCCGCTACGCTGACGACGTCTGGCGCTTCATGACCGATCCCGGGGTCCCCTTCACCAACAACCTCGGTGAACAGGCCGTGCGCATGCCCAAAGTCAAACAGAAAATCTCCGGTGGCTTCCGCACCGCGGCCGGCCTTGAGACCTTCTGCACCCTCCGCTCCTATCTCGCAACCCTCCACAAACAGGGCATGAATCTCTTCCATGCCCTCACGCTGACCTTCCAGGGTTCACCGCCTCAGCCGCGCTTCGAGTAACCGGAGGCTGAGATCTGGGCGGGGGTACCTGAGTAGTTACCCTAAAACAGGGTATGCAGCGGTCCTTGGCGGACTCGTCTTAATGGTATTTGTCGTGTCGATGTTGCGTGGGCAGCGAGAAGAATCGTGGCCCCCAGCCCAGACTTCACGGCCGCCTGCTCCAAGCCCGGGTGATTTGGTCACGAATGGCGAGGGGAGCACGCTCAGCGACCGGGCAGACGCCAACGCCCCATCACCGTTAGGAGCAGCAACGGTCGCCACCGGAGACGCCTCGCCCCACGAACGCTACCGGTTCCTGGGCAAGGACCAGGGTATCGTCGAAGACATCCGCACCAAGCTGCAATGGCAGCGGTGCAGCCTGGGACAGACCTGGACGGGCGCCACCTGCGCGGGGGGGGCAACCGAATATAAGTGGGACGGGGCCCAGCGCCTCGCGCCGGCGGGTTGGCGGTTGCCGACGAAGGACGAGTTGGCCAGCCTGGTCTATTGCAGTTCAGGCAAGCCCGCCTACTGGAAGCCTAAAGAAGGAGGGTGCGAAGGGGCTTTCGGCCGGCCCACGATTTGGCCCGCGGCCTTTCCGAATACGCCTGCGTGGTTGTTCTGGTCTTCGTCGCCGAATGCCAACAATTCGAGCTTCGCGTGGAGCGTCCATTTCGACTCTGGCTACGTGAGCAGCTACGGTAAGAACTATCAGAGATACGTTCGTCTCGTGCGCGGCGGACAGTGACTTTGGCCGCGCAGCGGCCTTTGGGCCTACTTGTGTCCGCCGCTCTAACCCCGGGCCGGGAGGCGTCAGGGACGAGGGC
>SACH01000491.1 GCA_009928645.1 Gammaproteobacteria bacterium
CTCCACCGTGCGGATGGGTATGGCTACACCACTACCGAGGGGAGGCGCGGCTTCCTCCCCGGCCTGAAGGCCGGGGTTTCCGCCGCGAAGAGCGGATGACTACCCCTTTCTTCCCACCCCCGGGCCCGGCCACTTTCGCCCTGGTCGATGCCAACAATTTCTACGTGAGTTGCGAGCGGGTCTTCGCCCCCCGGTTGCGCGACCGGCCGGTGGTGGTGCTGTCCAACAACGACGGCTGCTGCGTGGCGCGCAGCGAGGAGGCCAAGGCCCTCGGGATCACGATGGGGCAGCCGTTCTTCGCGGTGCGGGCGCTGTTGGAGCAGCACCAGGGCGTGGCCCTGTCGTCCAACTACACCCTCTATGCCGACATGAGCCGGCGGCTGATGACGCTCATCGGCCAGTACAGCCCCGAACAAGAGATCTACTCCATCGACGAGTCCTTCCTGCGCTTTTCCGGCTGCGATCATTGGGACCTGACCCAGCGGGGCCGGGAGCTGCGCGCGCGGGTGCTCCAGGGTCTCGGCCTGCCGGTGGGGGTGGGTCTCGGGGCGACCAAGACCCTGGCGAAGCTGGCCAACCGGCTGGCGAAACAGCATCCGGACTTCCGGGGTGAGGGGGTGTGCAATCTCCAGGAGCTGACGCCGGCCCAACAAGCCGGCTATTTCGCCGGGCTGGCGGTGGAGGCCGTCTGGGGGATCGGTCGGCAGTGGAGCGCCCGGCTTCAGCAGCAGGGCCTCGCCACCGTGGCGCACCTGATGCGGGCGGATGTCCCGACCATTCAACGCCAGTTCAGTGTCGTCCTGGCGAAGACGGTCATGGAGCTGAATGGCATCTCCTGCCTGCCGCTGGAGGAGGCCCCGCCGCCCCGGCAGCAGATCATTGCCTCGCGCAGTTTCGGTCAAGTGGTGACGACCTTTGACCTGCTCAGTGAGGCGGTGGCCAGCCACACCGCCCGGGCGGCGGTCAAACTGCGGAAGGAGGGACTGCAGGCGGGCCTGATCCAGGTCTTCATCGCTACCAACCCCTTCAAGCCCGAAGCGCCCCAGTATCACCCCGGGGCCACGGTCCCCCTGTCCATCCCCACGGCGGACACCACGCGGCTGTTACGCGCCGCCCGGGTGGGTCTGCGGCACATCTACCGGGAGGGCTATGAATACAAGAAGGCGGGGGTGATCCTGCTCGACCTGGCGCCGGTGGGGGCGGTGACGGGGGACTTGTTCGCGCCGCCCCAGCGGGCGACCTCGGCACGCCAGGCGCAACTGCTGGCGGTGATGGATGACATCAACCGGCGCTGGGGACGGGGGACGGTGCGCTACCTGGCGGAGGGCCTGGCGCAGCCCTGGCAGATGCGCCGGGGGCGGATGACGCCGCGCTACACCACCTGCTGGGACGAGTTGCCGCAGGCCGGGGGCTGAGGGGACCGCCCGGGCACCGGCGCCCGGCCGCCGCACGCAAAAGGGGGCAGCGTACGGCGCCCTTTTTTGCCTGGGGGCGGAAAAACCGCCGGAATACCGAAAAAACGGCCAAACGGCGGCTCTTTTACGCGGTTGCGGGGCTAACGACCCGCTGGGGGCTCGTGGCGGGCGCCGGGGAACCCGGCGGGAGCGTGCCCCTGCTTCGCCGGTCACCGGCCGCCCTGGCCACGGCGCCTGGAGGGGATGCGCCGTCCCCCCGGCCCACCCTTAAATAATTGCCGATATTTTAGGGGGGGCTGAAACCAGGAGATACCCACGCCGTGGACGCCACCCCGGACTGGCGCCCCGCCGCGCGGTGGGCGTCGCGCTCAGCCTCCTGGTCCAGCCGCTCCGCCAATTGCCGGGCGCACTCGGCGCTGAGCGCCGGGTAGGCGTCGGCAATCGCCGCATAGATACGCTGG
>SACH01000492.1 GCA_009928645.1 Gammaproteobacteria bacterium
GGCCAAGGCCAGAACCCCGCCCAGGGCCAAGCGCCAGGCCAGCCCGCACCGGCGCAGTACGGCGTGCATAACGTCAAGCCGGGCGACCGCATGCGCTTCCAGGCCGGGGCCTTTCAAGGCCAGGGCGAGGTGGTCTCCGCCGGCGAGGATGGGGCCAAGATCAAGGATGCCGCCGGGCGCGAGCATGGGGTGCACTGGCACGAGATGCAGGGGCGGCATGAGGAGGGCGGCCAAGCGGCGGGGCAGGGGGGAACTGATCCCCAAAACCAGAGCCAGGGGCAAGGCCAGGGCCAAGGCCAAACGTCAGCGAAGCCCGAAGCCGCTGCCGGCCAGCCACAGCCCGTGCAGGGCGAACTGTTCAAGGCGGCGGATTTTGCCAAGCAGCATGATCAGGCCGATGTCACTCCCGAGGCGATCCTGGCGCAGTTCCCGCCCGAGGTGAAGCAGAAGATTGAAGAAACGGAAGAGCGGCTTAAGGGGGTCGTGCCAACCGACAAGCGCTTCAAAAAGGATGGGCAGTGGGCGCCGGAGCGGCAGAAGATTCATCAGAAGATCCGAGATACGATTCTGTCGGATGAGGCGGTCAAGCGCGCCACACCGCCCCCAGGCCAGGCGCCGACCTTTATCCTCCTCGGCGGGCGCGGCGGCTCAGGAAAGTCGTCCTTTGCTGGCCAGGTCTATGACCCGCAGTCGTTCATCGTCCTGGATGCCGACCACATCAAGGGCATGCTGGATGGCTATGAAGGTTGGAATGCGGCGGAGGTGCACGAGGAATCGGGCGAAGTTTTCGATCACCTGGTGGAAAAGGCGCGGTCGATGAATCTTAACGTGGTACTGGACAAGACCATGAAGACCGCCAAATCGGCGATCAATGATGTCAACGATTTCAAGGCCGCCGGCTATCGCACCGAGGCGCATTACATGCACTTGCCGCGGCAGGAGGCTGCCAAGCGCGCCGTCGGGCGTTTCATTCATGGCGGCGAGACCGGGCGCTATGTGCCGGTGGATGTCGTGTTGAGCAATACCACCAACGAGGGCGCCTTTGATCAGGTGCGCGATATGGTGGATGCCTGGTCGTTCCGCGATAACAATGTTGCCAAAGGCGAGTCGCCCAAGATGATTTCGCAGTCAGACGAACCGCCGATCTATGCCAAGATGAGCGGCCAGGAAAGCGGCGAAACCAAGGCGGACACCATGATGAAAGCCTTGGGGCATGCTAGAATGCTGTTATGGAGGATCAAGTGATGTCATTACCCAGCCCGCAAGAACGCCCCGATCTGTATGACTACTACGATGGCCTGCCAGAAGGGCAGGTGTCAGCGGTCAAAACGACCGATTCGCCTTTTCAAGCGCAATTGATCAAAAAGCGCCAAGCCGCCCTGGCGGCGCAAAAGGGTCAGGCGCAAGCGCCGACCGCTCCATCACCGTCCCCCTGATCGCCGGCATCACCGCACGCCACACCGCCCTCCGGGGCGGTTTTTCATGTCCGGCCTGGCCTAAAGTCGTGACTCCACAATGGGCGCATCCTTCCCGATGCAGGTCCGCCCATGTCCGCTTCCCCGCCGCCCGTGTTGCTCGTCAAGGCCGTGCGCCGTGGCGATACCCGCACCATCGACCTTTTTGGCCTGGGGGACTCCGCGCCTAAGCCCGCGACCGCGCCACCCGCGGCGCCGGTAAACGCCCCAGCCGCCGCCCCGACCGCAGTGCCCCCCGGGGTGGCCACGGCGATCAAGCAACTGCCGATCAAGGTCATTACCCGCAAGGACGGGCACACCCAGACTTACCATGTGGCGCCGGAGGAGGCTGCGCCAGCCAAAACGGCCTTCAGCCTTGACCCGGAAGCCATCAACCCCCGCGAGCGGCGCCAGGAA
>SACH01000493.1 GCA_009928645.1 Gammaproteobacteria bacterium
AATGATATTATTCAACCATCAAAGGGCCGTTAGCTCAGCTGGTAGAGCAGTGGACTCTTAATCCATTGGTCGAAGGTTCGAATCCTTCACGGCCCACCAATCAAATCAAAAGCCTAGCTCGATTCTCACAGATCAGCTAGGCTTTTTTCTTTCCATCATATTTCCAAATTGGAAATATGATTCACCTGATCGGCACTATTTGCCGGGGTTTTCTCAGGTAGTGGCGGGCGGTCACGGCTCGGGTTGAGTGGCCTAGCTGGGCGGTCGCATCCCCTCCTTTCGTCTCGAAATCCGTCGCATGTTTGGCGCGGATGTCCCGGAGTAAAAAGCGCTCGTGGCCGGCCTCGGCCCAGGCTCGCTGGAAGCGGCCCCAGGCATTGTTGACGGCGCTTTCGGTGTAGGGGAACAAGCGGGTATCGGGGCTCTCGGCCAGGGCCTTGTCGACGATGGCGCGCAGTTCGTCTGACCAGATGATGACGACCCGTTTGTGGGTCTTGTGCTCGACCCAGTGGACCCCGTCCTCCTTGCAGTCAAAGCGGGTCAGGCGCAGCAGGTCGCCGCGGCGCAGTCCGGTCAGATAGGCCAGCCACATCAGGGCGCCCAGCCAGGGCCGCGCGAATTCGATGGCGGCCTGTAATTCCTCATCCGTGACGTAGCGGGACCGCGCCGCCTCTGCGTTGCGGTACTGGAGATTGAGCAGCAGGTTGACCGAGATCAGGCCCCAATGACGGGCCTTGGTCAGCATGTGGCGCAGCAGGGCAATTTCGCGGTTGGCCTGTACCGGGCTTTTTTTGCCGCGCAGATCCAGGTAGAGGAAGGCGTCCTGGGCGGTCAGGGTGTGGATGGCGACCTGGCCGAAGACCTTGGCCAGTTGCGACCATTGTTGCCGGTTGCTTTTCTGCGAAGCGGGGGATTTCTTGGGCAGTTCTTCTTCCTCGTACCGTTTCCACAGGGTGGCGACGGTGACGAGCTTGCTCTCGGGTGCCTTGCCGACGATCTCCGCCCACTTCTTTAGGGCCTCTGTCTTGTCCTTGCCGAGATTGACGGGGGCCAGGTTGCGCTTGGTGATCGGATCGAAGGCGGCGTAACGATAGGTCTGGCCATGGAGGTAGACGCGCGGTGGCAGGTCGCGGTTGCGCTGGCGGGTGCGGGTCATTGCAGGGCACTCCAGTTGGGCTTGACGACGGGCGGCTCGGGCTCTCGGGCGGGCGGATGGACGATCGCCAGGCCAAGGGCTACGTTCACGGCATCGAGGGTGGTCCAGATACCCGCTTTGCCGCGAAAGTAGCGCACGCCATTGGCCAGGCACCACTTTTCCAGGTCGGCCTGGCGCTGGTAGCCGGTCAGGCGCTCCAAGTCTTCGGGGGCGAGGGCGGCGGGATGGGTCATGGGTGTCCGTCTCCGGCGGCGGTGTCCGCGGTGCGGTGGTGCTGGCGGGGTGGGCTGGATGCTGCCCGCTGCGATGAGTATGGATCGACGGCCAGGTTCCGGTCATGGGGGCCGGCTGGGCTCCCCGAGCAAGGCGGCACCAGGCCAGACCCCGGGGGGGCTGGCCAGTCAGGCCCCCGGGGTGCAACCGGACGATGGCCAGGGTCGCGTGGGGACATGGCTCCCGCCAGCGATGTGCGCAACGCCACGGGCGAAGTGGCCGGCTGGGCCTCAGAAGGGAATGTCATCGTCGAAATCGAACTGGCCGGCGGGGGCGGGGGCACCAAAGCCCGGGCCGGCGGGACCCCGCGGGCGGCCCTGGCCGGGGCCGGAGGCGCCCCAGGCGCCGGGCGTGCCGGAGGGCTGGCCGGTGTAACCGCTGCTGGAGGCGGCGGGTCCAGGGTCACCTGACCCTTGGGCCTTGCCCCCCAGCATGAGCAG
>SACH01000494.1 GCA_009928645.1 Gammaproteobacteria bacterium
CGGTCGTTTTCAAGGAAGATGTCGCAAAAATCAGGTTGCGTTTGGGGTGTTGTTAGCCTCCTGTTTGGGGAGTCTACCGGGGTTCAGGCAGACGATGATATCGGGTTCCCAATGGCGGATCGCCCCGGACCAGCGCTCGGGATGGCGGGTCCTGGCCGCCGCGTAGAGCTGGCGGCGCTGGTCGAGTAAGGCACGGTCCTCACCGCGATGGCGCTGTCCCGGCGACACGAACTGGAGGGCGCTGTGCCGATGGGTCTCGTTGTACCAGTTGGCAAAGCGGGCTACCCACTGCCGAGCGTCCTCCAGGCTGGCGAAGGGCTGGCTGGGGGCGCCGGGATGGTACTTGAGGGTCTTGAACAGGGCCTCCGAGTAGGGGTTGTCATCACTGACCGAGGGCCGGCTGAAGGAGGGCATGACCCCCAGGCGCTGCAAGGTCGCCAGCATGGTGGCGCCCTTCATGGGGCCGCCGTTATCGGCATGCAGGATCAGGTTCTTCGGCGTCACCCCCTCGCGGTGGTAGGCGCGGCTGAACACGGTCGCGGCCTGTTCGGCGCTTTCGCACGCGAAGACCTCCCAGCCGACGATCTTGCGGCTGAAGACATCCATGAAGAGGTAGAGGTAAAAGAACAACCCCTTCACGTTCGTGGCCAGGTAGGTGATATCCCAGCTCCACACCTGATTGGGCGCGGTCGCCGTGAGGGGGTCCGGGCGCCGATGGGTCGGGGGGCGCGCCCGACCCCGCGGCGTCACCTGGTTAGCCGCCTTCATCACCCGATAGAAGGTCGCCTCCGAACCCAGATAGATCCCCTGATCCGCCAGCGCCGGGACGATCTGACTGGGTGGCTGATCGGCGAATGCGGGCTGGTTGACCAGGGTCAGGATCGCCTCGCGTTCGTTCTCACTCAAGCGGTTAGCGGGGACGCGCCCCTGGGCGGCGGCGGCACGGCCATCGACCTTGAGGCCATCTACCGCCCGCCAGCGCTGCAGCGTGCGCGGGGACACCCCCACGGTGTCACAGGCGCGCTCCAGGCGCACCCCGGCCGCGCAGGCGTCGTCGATGACCTGGCTCACGTACCGCCGTTGCTCCAGGTCGATTAGGCGTCCGCGCGGTCCGCTAAGAGCAGGCGGAGTTTTTTTTGGAGCATGAGCAAGGCCGCCGCCTCGGCCAGGGCCTTGTCCTTACGCCCGACTTCCTGCTCCAAGAGTTTGATGCGCTGTTGATCAGACCGCCGCTGGGCGCGTTCGGCCTGACCACAGACCGGGGCATTGGCCTGGACACAGGCGGATCGCCAGGCATCGATCTGCTGGGGATAGAGCCCCTGGCGCCGGCAATAGGTACTGAGTTCTTCGGCGTTGAGATGGGCGGTCTCGATGACGATGGCAAACTTCGCGGCGCTGTCGCGCTCGTCGGGCGTCGGCGCCGGGACCAGATCGCCACCCGCCTTGAGCGCCTGAGTGCGCCAGCTGTAGAGGGTGTCACGCGGAATCTGGGTCTCGCGCGCCAGGTCGGGGACGGGCCGATTGTGCGGGGGCAACATCTTGGCAATGAGGCTGGCTTTGAACTCGGCAGAGTACTGTCGCATGGCTAAGCTTCTCGTGAGCCGGGCCAAGGGACCGTGCGTGGGTGGGGCCGGGTCAACGTCCAGTCGCCCTACGGGCTCCTTCCCGTTGACCCGGCCCCACCCACGCCGCCCTCAGCCGCAGGGTGATGCCCCCAATGTTCACACAAAAGCTCCCAAAGGGAGGCGACTTCTATCCTGACACGGGGGGCCTTCCTGGAGCGTGAGAACCAGACCCTGCGCGCCCAGTGGGAAGCGGAGCGCCACCGTAATCAGAAGCAAACGGAGGAGGACCGGGAGCGCATCACGG
>SACH01000495.1 GCA_009928645.1 Gammaproteobacteria bacterium
AAAGGCGCCGGCACCGTGAAGAGAACCGAGCGCATTTGCTCGAGAGGCTCCGAGATCAGTGAGGCGAGGAGTTCGGACTTCGTGGTACCCAAACGGAGGGCCACGTAGCCGAGGCTCGCGGCGAGCCCAGCAGGAAGAGTGAAGGCAACGCGTCGAGTCTGAGAGGACATCAAGAACCCCTGTTACAGTGTGTCAGTGTGACACCAGGATAGCAGGCCAACGAGTAGCCTGCACGATTCTTCGCCTATCCCTAGATTCAACGGCTTACCAAACAATGTGCGCTGTTAGAACGTCGCACATTGGCGAAGAGGCTTTCAGGGGGCGAACGAGTGACGAGCACGGCCGGAGATGGGCAAACACCACCGCCCCAGGCCCACCCAGTGGCACGCCAGTCTGAACGGCCGCCCTGCGGCGAGCGGACCGAGAGACCATCGCAAAAGAGCCCCCAACCCTGCGGGGCTTCGGTCGGTGCGTGCAGATATGCAACTACTAACCAAGAGACGCCCCCTCCCGACCTCCCGTCCGTCCGTCCGCGGGTGGCCCGCGTCCGTCCGTCCGGGCGTCCGGTCGGGACACTTCGCCTAGGGCGGAGCAAGACGCAGCCCCTACAAAGTTTGCAGGCCCCAACTTTTTGTTGGGTACCGGAATCCCTGCAATGCGAGCCCACCGGTAGACCCAGAGCCTAGCCCTGTCCGGAGACTCACCACGGATGATCCGGTCTACTGCACTAGACATGCGGCGAGCCGCGTAGAGCTGCCGAGGCGTCACAGTGACACCCCCGCGAGCACCCGACCACGATGGACCGAGTCAAGCCACAGCTGGAGGTCAGTTAGACCGCCAGGGTAGGAGGCAAGGCGGAGGAGCTCAGCACCGAGCGAGCCCTCCAACGCCCACTCAAGTCGGCGCCGAGGCTCGGAAGGCTTGTAGCCGCCGCCCGTCCAAGTCTCGACAGCAGGCACCCAGACAGGAACCCCGGCAGGCTTATCGAGCACGTCAGGCGAGACGATGTCATAGAACAGGGGCTCCGGATCCCAAGCGTCCGCCAAGGTCGCACCTTTATCCCGTGCCGCAGACGCCTCAATGCGCAGCAGGTCCCCAGGGTCAGGGTAGCCCTTGGATAGCCGTTCCTGCCGCTTGTCGTAGGCCGTCAAATACTGCCGTTTGGATCCGAATCGACGCATCGGGACATAGACGGTCCCTGTATCCATGCCACCAGGGTAAAGCGGAGCCCCGAGGTACTGAACCACTTCGGTGCCGTCCACAGGCTTGCGGCTCAGCCTGATTTGACCCTTCACACCCTTGCGGTAGAGATCCCGCAGAAAGGGAGCAGCAGGCTTGGCAACGTCGAGGGTGGCATCAAGGCGCGTCACGCGATGCGGTAGAGCCCCCAGAGCCCCCAGGTAGTCACCGAACAGGGTAGCCGCTCGCAGAGCCGACAGAGCCCGCCCAGATGCCTCTAAGGCAGCAAATCGACCACGCGACTGGTAGAAGAAGGTGCCGCCCTCAGGGAGCAGCCAGCGACCCTTAGGACCCTCAGGCTTTGCGTCGAGCTGAACCGCAAACTCGGAGCAGACATCAAGCAATGCCGCGTTATGAGAGGTCGGACTGGATACCGTGAGCCGATCGCAAAAAGGCTTAACCATTGCTGGCGCGCTCCCCGATGGACTCCGAGAGCATGGCCCCATCGGCAAGAGCCTTGTCCAGCATCTGCGAGTAGCCCGCGAAGACCGCCGCCCGTTCCTCAGGGGTAAGAGCGTTCAAAGGCGCCGGCACCGTGAAGAGAACCGAGCGCATTTGCTCGAGAGGCTCCGAGATCAGTGAGGCGAGGAGTTCGGACTTCGTGGTACCCAAACGGAGG
>SACH01000022.1 GCA_009928645.1 Gammaproteobacteria bacterium
CCCGCGCTGTTGGCCTAAAAAGCGTCTTATTGACGCAACAAATGGCCCTTTTGGCTCCGATACAGGCTATCTGTAGAGTCAAGTCCGACAGGCTGCTAGATGGCTGATTTGCCCCACCCCTGGCGGACGTACGCCAGGGGTGGGCTAGTGCCTGTCAGGCGCACAAGGCTCGTGAGCCTCAGCCACCCCAGGTCGCGGACGAACCGCTGCTGTGGTACATAAGCAACCGCCCCGATTTGCCATTCCCGTCAGCGACGACCATGATCCCCACCCCAGCCCACCCCACCCTCGCCTCCCTTGCCGATCGCCATCGGCTCTACGAGCAATCGGTGCAAAGTCCCGAGGCCGAGGTGGACTTCATCGACCGCACCTACCGCGAACTGCGCTGCAAGACTGCCCGGCGTCTGCGCGAGGATTTTTGTGGTACCGCCGCCCTGTGCCGTGAATGGGTGCGGCGCCGGAAAACCAACCGAGCCACCGGGGTCGACATCGACCCCGAGGTGCTCGCCTGGGGGCGGGCGCACAACCTGGCCCGGCTGGACGCGGGCCAGGCCAAACGCCTGGTCCTGCATCAGAATGACGTCCTTGGGGTCGAGGGAGAGGTGCAGGACGTCATCTGCGCCCTGAATTTCAGCTACTGGCTGCTGAAGGAGCGGGGGACCATGCTGCGCTACTTCCGCCGCGTCCGGGAGGCCCTGCAGCCGGATGGGATCTTCTTTCTCGATGCCTATGGCGGTTATGACTCCTATCGCGTGATCCTGGAAGAGCGGGTGATTCAGGGTGACACCGGCCCCTTCACCTACCTCTGGGACCAGGCCGAGTATGACCCCATCAGTGGTCGCCTCCTATGCCACATCCATTTCGCCTTCAGCGATGGCTCCCGCCTGGAGCGAGCCTTCACCTACGACTGGCGGCTCTGGTCCTTGCCGGAAATCCGTGAGTTGCTGGCGGAGGCCGGCTTTGGCCGGGTCATCTGCTATTGGCAGGGCTGGGACGACCAAGGCCAGCCGGACGGGCGCTTCGTCCCCGTGGAGGAGGGGGAGCCCGAGGCAGGCTGGATTGCCTACCTGACGGCGGAAAGGTCGTCCTGACCGGGGGCGCGGGGCAATCAGGACTGGGGTGGCGAGGGGGATGTGGGTGACGGCTCGGGCGGCGCAGACGACGCGAACGTGGCGGGAGGAGCGGATGGGAGGGACAGCAGGGACAGGAGGTAATCGACGACGGCCGCCGGCTCGCCCAAGGGCAGCAGGGGGGGATGGTCGCCCGCCGGCGGGGGGCCGTCGCTGATCAGGGCGCGGATGGCCGGATCGCCGGGATAGAGGTAGGGCTTGGCGAGGGCATTGCGATGGACCTCCAGCTTGGGATAGGCGCTGAACTTGAAGCCTTCCACCAGGATGAGATCCACCAACCGCGGGTCGAAGAGGGCGAGCATCGCCGCCAGGTCCAGGTCCCGCTCTGGGCACAGGCAATGGCCTGGACCCTGGTCTCGGTCCTGAACCTGGTCTTGGTCTGGACCCTGGTCTTGGCTTGGGTCCTGATCTCGGTCCGTGTCAGGGCCGGGCCGGTGCTGGACGCTCTGCATGATCCACCGCTCGCCGGTGGCGAGAAGGACCTGGCTGGCGCCGGCCTCGCGGATTTCGTAGCTGTCCTTGCCGGGGCGGTCGACCTCGATCCGGTGATGGCTGTGCTTGAGATAACCGACGCGCAAGCCCCGCTGGCGCAGCCGGGGGACCAGTTGGCGGATGAGGGTCGTCTTGCCCGTGCCGCTGGGGGCGACGAAACCAATGACGCTGATGGGGGTGCGCGTGGGCGTGGGCGTGAACACGGGCGCGGGGACAGCGCGGGGATTTAAATTGGAATCGGAAGTGGGTGTGGGGTTCGGATCGGCAGTAGGATTGGGGGTGGGACGGATGTCGACGGGATCGGACATGGGGGTCCTCGGTCCGGCCCCGGGCCGGAACGGTGGGGGCATTTGTGGAATAATGCCGCTCAGTTTACGCCCAATGGCGAGCCCGGCCAGGTTAAGAGCCAGGACCGGCACCGCGTAAGGCAAGTCGCCACATAGCAAGCCGCCGTGAGGCCCGCCCCACTAAGGCTAGGCCCCGCACAGCGAGACCAAGCGTGGCCAGACTCTGCACGGCAAGCACTGCCCTGCCTCGCCGCTACCGGATACCCCTTACCCCTCTCCCCTTTTCCCTTTGCCCTTTTCCACTTAACCCCTTAACTCCCAGACGAGAGCCAGTATTCAGCCATGGCGCAGTACATCTTTACCATGAACCGGGTCGGCAAGGTGGTGCCGCCCAAGCGCGTCATCCTGCGCGACATCTCCCTGTCCTTCTTCCCCGGCGCCAAGATCGGCGTGCTCGGTCTCAACGGCTCGGGCAAGTCCACCCTGCTACGCATCATGGCCGGCATCGACACCGAGATCGAGGGCGAGGCCCGACCCCAGCCCGGCATCAAGGTCGGCTACCTGCCCCAGGAACCCCAACTCGACCCGGCCAAGGACGTGCGCGGCAACGTCGAGGAGGCCCTGGGTCATATCAAGACCGCCCTGGAGCGTCTGGACGCCGTCTATGCCGCCTATGCCGAGCCAGATGCTGATTTCGACGCCCTGGCCAAGGAGCAGGCAGCGCTGGAGAACCTCATCGAGGCCACCGACGGCCACAACCTGGAGCGTACCCTGGAAGTGGCCGCCGAGGCCCTGCGCCTGCCGCCCTGGGAGGCCGACGTCAGCACCCTATCCGGTGGCGAGCGGCGCCGCGTCGCCCTGTGCCGGCTGCTGCTGTCAAAGCCCGATATGCTGCTCCTGGACGAGCCCACCAACCACCTGGACGCCGAGTCCGTGGCCTGGCTGGAGCGCTTCCTGCACGAATACCCCGGCACCGTGGTCGCCGTCACCCACGACCGCTACTTCCTCGACAATGTCGCCGGCTGGATCCTGGAACTGGACCGCGGCCACGGTATCCCCTGGGAGGGCAACTACTCCTCCTGGCTGGAGCAGAAGGAGGCCCGCCTGGAACTGGAGCAGAAGCAGGAGGCCGCCCGCATCAAGACCATGAAGCAGGAACTGGAGTGGGTGCGCGCCAATCCCAAGGGCCGCCACGCCAAGAGCAAGGCGCGCCTGGCGCGCTTCGACGAGCTCCAGTCCCAGGAATTCCAGGCTCGCAACGAGACCAACGAGATCTATATCCCGCCGGGGCCGCGCCTCGGCGACCTGGTGGTGGAGGCGGTGGGCCTGCGCAAGGCCTACGGCGACCGGCTGCTGTACGAGGACCTGTCCTTCAACCTGCCCAAGGGTGGCATCGTCGGCATCATCGGCCCCAACGGCGCCGGCAAGACCACCCTCTTCCGCCTGCTGACCGGCAAGGAGCAGCCCGACGCCGGCACCCTGCGCATTGGCGAGACGGTGGAGATCGGCTATGTGGACCAGAGCCGCGACGCCCTGGATGCCAGCAAGACGGTGTGGGAGGAGATCTCCGGCGGGGCCGACAACATCATCGTCGGCCGCTACGAGATGCCCTCCCGCGCCTATTGCGGCCGCTTCAACTTCAAGGGCACCGACCAGCAGAAGCGCATCGGCGACCTCTCCGGGGGCGAGCGCAACCGGGTCCACCTGGCCAAGGTGTTGAAGAGTGGCGGCAACCTGCTGCTCCTCGACGAGCCCACCAACGACCTGGACGTGGAGACCCTGCGCGCCCTGGAGGAGGCCATCCTCGCCTTCCCCGGCTGCGCCGTGGTCATCAGCCACGACCGCTGGTTCCTTGACCGCGTCGCCACCCACATCCTGGCCTTCGAGGACGACTCGCGGATCACCTGGTTCGAAGGCAACTACGCCGATTACGAGGCCGACCGCCATCGCCGCCTGGGGGCCGAGGCGGATCAGCCCCACCGGCTCAAGTACCGGCGGATTCATGCCTGAGGGGATTTCAATTAGCCCCCTCGCCGTGCAATTGGTGTCTTGCCAGATTGGCCAGAAAGGCCAAAACGGACGGCATCCGTGGGGACGTCGGGCATCGGTGCCCTTCCGGGTCGGGTGGCGTCTGGCGGAGGACGCCGTAAATCCGTCCCTGGAGGCTTGACAACCGCATCCCTGCGGTTGACACCCCCGCCAGACGCCACCCGACCCTCCCTCATCCGTCCGACCGACCGGAATACGGAGTTGCCTTGGGTACCGTTGAAAGGGAGAACTGAACCCTGATGACCGACGCAACCGAATTGATGGCCCGCGCAGGGCGGCTGCTGGACCGGCTTGAGGCCCTGCTACCGCCCGCCCCGGCGGCGCCCGACTGGGAGGCCCACGCCTTCCGCTGGCGCCGGGATGGGCGGGGGCAGGGCCGGCTGCAGGCGCTGGCCCACCCGCAGCGTCTGCTCCTGAAGGACTTGCTGTGCCTGGACCGGCAAAAGGCGGAAATCCTGCGCAACAGCCGCCAGTTCCTGGCCGGACGCGGCGCCAACAATATCCTCCTGTGGGGCTCCCGGGGCACTGGCAAGTCGTCGCTGATCAAGGCGATCTTCAACGAGTTGCGCCATGAGGGCCTGCGCCTGATCGAGATGGACAAGGATGAGTTGGTGGACCTGCCGGCGGTGCTGGACCTGATCCACGGCCGGCCGGAACGCTTCATCATCTTCTGCGACGACCTGTCCTTCGAGGCCAACGAGTCCGGTTACAAGGCCCTCAAGGCGGCGCTGGAGGGTTCCATCAGCGCCGCCCCGGACAACCTGCTGATTTATGCCACGTCCAATCGCCGCCACCTGCTGCCGGAATTCCAGCGTGAAAACCGCGAGGCGGCCCTGATCGACGGCGAGATCCACCCCGGGGAGAGCACGGAGGAGAAGATCTCCCTCTCCGACCGCTTTGGCCTCTGGGTCTCCTTCCATCCCTTCTCCCAGGACCAGTACCTGACCATCGTCCACCACTGGCTGGAGCGGCTGGGGGCGGCGCAGCTCGCCCCGGAACGGGTCGACCCGGAGGCTTTGCGCTGGGCCCTGCGGCGCGGAACCCGCAGCGGCCGCACCGCCTGGCAGTTCGCCCGTGACTGGGCCGGGCGGGGCAAGGAGGCCGGTGGCGGCGAGGGCTGAAGGTTTTGCTGGCATCCCGCATGACCCCGACATTCGACAGCCTGGCGATGATCTTCGTCGACCGCCCGTGTCGCTGCCCCTTGCACATGCTGGTTCGGTTTTACCACCGCCTTTATTCCGCCCCCCGCAGACTGACTGACAGGCCTTGTCGGTCAGCAAACCTCATTCAGACTCCGCCTTGTTATCCGCGCTCGCGGACACCCTGACATGCCGCCCAGCCACACCGGCCGTCTCCTACTGACACCCGCGGACTCCTGGCTGGGGGTGGACCCCCACCTCTTGCGCGCCACCATGGAAAGCCTGGGTTTCATCGGCCAGCCCCTGCCAGCGGACCAGGGGCTTGGCGGCGCCCACACCCGCCGATTACAGGGGCACACCTTTCCCGCTGGCGCCCTGCCGGCGGACGCTGGCCTTGGCGGCGCCCTCACCCAGCCACCGTCGCCCAGTCAGGGCTTTCTGGTTGGCGAGCACTTCTTCGACCTGCTGGCCTTCGCCGGCTGCGCGGTCAATCTGCGGCTGTCCCCAACATCCACGGGCGAGCCCTTTACCCATGTCCACCTGGTGGGCCCCCTGACCTCCCCCCTCCTCCTGCATGGCGGCAACACCCGGCCGCCGCGCTGTCCCACCTGCCGCGCCCCCAATAAGGCGTTAAACCTATTCCCCGACCAGAACCCAGACCAGGACCTGACCTTAGACCCGGGACGGGAAATCCCCTGCCCCGCCTGCGGCTCCCGCCACCCGCTCTGGGCCTGGGATTGGAAAGGCTCGGCCGGCTGTGGACGCAGCTTCGTCTGGGTGGAGGAGGTGTTCCCCGGGGAGGCGGAGCCGACGCCAACCTTCCAGGCCGCGCTGACCAGCCTGACCGCCAGCCCCTGGCGACACTTCTACACCCAGGACCGCTACCGCCGCTGAGCGCCCTTTGCCGATCCAAAACCGCATGCGTTTGCTCATTGACGTCCGCGGTCTGCGCTTGGAATCATGCCCGCCGTGTTGGTAAGGTTACCAAACCGAACTGAACCGTAAATCCTCACCCCACCCCTGCTGGCTAGGCTGGTATGGCTAGCGCAAGCCGCTGATTCTCCTGCTCCCTCCCCCCTGGTAGGGGAGGGTTGGGGAGAGGGGGGGCATGAAGGATTCCACCCTGATAACGAGGCCAAGAGCATGAAATCCTCTGACAAAGATGGCATCACCCGTCGGGAGTTCGTCACCCGTTGCGCGACCACCAGCCTGATGTTGGGTCTGTCACCTTACTTGCAGGGCTGCGCCAGCGATTCCACGGATGAGCCGAAAGGGTCGGAAACCCTTTTCTTCAACGGCGACATCTACATCGACGCGGGCCAAAAGGTGAACACCCTCCTGGTCCGCGATGGCGTGGTCGCGGGCATCGATGTCAATCCGGCCAACCACCTTCGTGCGCAACGGGTCGATCTCAAGGGTGCCGCGGCTTACCCCGGCTTCAACGACAGCCATGTCCACCTCATCACCATGGCCGTGGCGGGCAGCATCCTGGTGCCGACCCCCTCCAAGGAAGATCCGCTGGAGATCGCCAAGGCGGTCGGCGCCGCTTGCAAAGACCTCGCCCCCGGCACGCCCCGGATGGGACACGGCTTCAAGCTCAACGACTACGACGCCTGGCGTCTCGCGGACCTGGCGGAGATCGACGCGTTAACCGGCGATCAATGCCCGGTCATGATCGCCGATCAATTGGGGCACAGCTATATCGTCAATTCCGTGGCCCTGCGCATGAGTGGGATTGACGACCTCACCCCCGACCCTCCGGGGGGAGTCATCGTCCGGGAAAATGGCAAGGCCACCGGCATGCTGCGGGAGACCGCCGGCGCCCTCGTCGGCAACTCGGCCATCTTCCCCCGGGTGCCGGACGCTGCGGTCAAACCCATCGCCATCGAGTTGCTGAACACATGGGCGAGTATGGGCTACACCTCGATCGTGGACCTCATGGGCGGGCCCATGGGTCGCACCATGAAGCCGGAGCTCTGCCAGGAACTGGACCAGGAAGGCCTGCTCCCCTTGCGCATCAACTACGCCTACACCTTCTTCAAACTGAGCGAGATGCAGGATTTTGACAAGGTGGAGAGCCCCTGGGTCCACTTCGCCGGCCTCAAGCTCTTCGTGGACGGGGCCGCCGGTCAAGGGGGCGCCTGGACCAGTTGGGAGAACACCCAAGGCAACCAGGGTCTGAACGCGGTCTGCACCAATGACGAGGAATACGGCGAGGAATACAACATTTACCGCATGCTCGATAAGTCCGAGGAGTTGGGACTGGACATGCACTACCACGTCGGTGGCGACCTCGCCATCGACGCGGTACTGAGCGCCATCGAGGCCGTCCAACAACAAAACGGCGCCTTGCGCGGCAAGCACACCCTCTATCACCTGGGGCTGATTACGGATGAGCAGATTGCGCGCATGGCCGCGCTGGGCGACAGCGTGATCGCCGGGGTCCAGCCATCCCTGCACTGGGAGTTTCAAAAGGATGAAACCGCCTTCTACTATGGCGAGCATGCCTGGGGCTCCTACCCCTACCGCAAGATGCGCGATGCCGGCGTCATCCTAGCGTTCTCGACGGATTTTGCCTCGAACATCCCCGAGCTGTGTTCGCCCACGGTGATCATGCGGATCGCCCTGACCGGCGCGGACGACCCGCAGGCCAACCCCCCGCTGACCATGCGGGACCTGATCGAAGGCTTTACCGTCGGCGGCTATGCCACGACCCGCGAGGCCAGGGTGGGCAAACTCCACCCGGGCTACCAGGCCGATATCGTGATCTACGAGAAAGATCTCTACACGGTGCCCCCTGAGGAACTGTCAATGTATAACCCCAAGGTAGTCGCCACCTGGGTCGGTGGCCGGCAGATTCTGCCCATTTAGATAGGGTCCATTAAATTGTGCGCGGGAGAATCAGCGGCCCGTGCTAACTGCGTCAGGCGAGCAATAGCTGGGGCTAACTGTTATGAGACGGCGGGTCACCCCCATGAAAATGAAAGACTCTGCCGTGACTTTCACGCTAACTGCTTATGCCGCCACCACTAAAGCGATTCAATTTCCAAGCCAATTCAATGCAATGGCCACGGCGGGCAACAGTGTCTCAACGCAACGTAAATAGGTGTGTTTATGAAATCCATCATGACCGACCACATGTCGAGAAGAGAATTCCTCAAGACAAATGCTACAGCCCTTCTAGCGCTAGGCATCGCCCCCTACTACCTTCAGGGATGCGCAAATCATGACGAGGATGAAGTCAACAGACTGATGGGCATCAAAAGCGCCCTAAATCCCTTTAATGGTGTCACCATTGGCGATGCCTACCTGCTGTATCAGGATACTTTACAAAGTAGTAAGGCGGCTTTCGAATCCGAAAAATTGATCAGACTCTGCCGTTCCACAAGTCAATCATGGCAGGAGGAAATCATCACCACCACCAATCGCGCCCGAAGGACGGAAGATGACTTTTCCTTGGGTATTGCCATTGCTGCAAAGGCCAAGATGTTGGGCGGTGCCATGGCCTTTAGTAACGCCTTTAATAAAAGTGATTCCAGGATTGAAATGAATAATTCTCTCACCTGGAACAGCAAAATAACTCAGACGGGGGACATCTGGTACATCGATTGGGAAAATTATCAGTACACGGAATTGTATGGATGCCTCAAAAAGGGAGCCCAGGGGAAGCTTAAAACTATATTCGATTTATACAACAAGGTCGCACAATTACTAAAAGACAACCGGATAGAATCCACGGAAGGCATAGAAACAGCCCAGGCATATAGTAGAGCCGTGAGAGCATGGTATGACCAATACGGCTACGGCTTCGTTTCCGGCCTATGGGTTGGCATGCTTGGCAAGGCGACACTGACTATCACCAGTAAAGCAACCAATACGACCTCAACCTGGAATAACACAACTTCTGTTTCTTATACCAGCCCCGTAGGAGGCGCAGGATTGAGTGTTGCTGTCGACAGCTTATCCGCGGATTTCCAGTCTACGGCGTCGGGCAGCGTGGTGATTGAGGTGACGCCAGCGAATGAGGATATGAAAAATTGGTCGGAGTCTTGGAAGAAGCAATTCATCGGCAAGCTGGATTCTATTTCCAGCATGTTGAAAATTGATCCCACACCATCAACCTACGGCAAGAAAATTGATCCACCAGCGATCGAATTACCTAAAGATAAAGTCGATCCGGATGTTTCCAGTAAATTCACGGTCACCAACCTTGAGACCGCCAAGGAATGTGCCCGGGTGATCGATTGGGAAAAGAATCGCAAACCGGATGAAAGTTTTGATGATTACGAAAAGAGAAAACAGACCGAGAAAGAGAAAGAAGCACAGAAGTATCAGAACCCAGACGACGCCAACGATCAAAACGTGCAGCAGATAATCGAAGACAATGGGCATCAAAGACTGGTCGGCCAGGATGGCATGCCTGCCCTCCAGGTGAATCCCGTGCCTGACCCGATCAACACCGATTCTACCTGGGCGGACTTCATGCGCAACTGGACCACCCTTGGGGTCTACATCACCCGGTGGGCCGATGTCATCCCGCAGTTGACCATGGCGACGGAGGTTTCCACCCAGAAAGCAGACCTGAATAGTGGTCTGGTATATCTCTGGGCGGTGGGTTATCAAACTGAGTTGATCCGCTTCGCTGACTATCTCGACATGTGCCTTCCCTACGCAAAAGACTTTGCTTGGCAGTACCATACTGCAAACATTGCATCCTTCAGAGAACAGATCCGTCGCTTTGCAAATGATTTCAATGAAAAGATCCAACATGAATTAAAGGAGGCGCAAAATGATCCTAAATACACCATTCAGACATTCTTCAATAATCTGAAGAAAACAAAAGACGAACAACGAGAAAAAATGTCCATGCAGGAAATGTTTGACTGCTGGACCAAGAACTATGGTTTTTTTAAGCGGGCGGATTTTGGTTGTGGATTGGTCATGATGCCCGAGGGCCTTGTTGCCAAGGACTCTAAAACAAACCCCTTCCAATTCTTTCTTAGTGGACCCCATGCACGCGTATGCCATGAGTACAATTATGCTTATGAGGTCAGCTGGAGGCAGAGCACAATCCGATCTGATCGCTATGTAAATGATCCCACGTTATTTACTGGAAAAGCGGCAAAACTGCTGCCGCTGATCACAGTGGATGGGCAAATCATGTTGCTTATGATCGGTTCAAGTCGCGAGGAAGGCTGGTCAGTATGCGGAATGCTTGATTCCCAAATGATGATGAGGGACAAGGGTCATTACAACCACGATGAAGCATTCAAGGTTGGTTCACTCGCCAAGGTGGCGGAAATACCAAAAGAAGAATTACCAGTCTTTTTGGCAAAAGATGTAGGGCAAAGAGTGAACGACATGATAAACAGGCGTTTTACAAAGCCACCATGGGAATGGTATGGCCATCGCATATACCAAGATCCAGGTACAACGGATCAGTTTTTCCTTTGGGGCAATAGCGCGTTGGTAAGATGCGATGAATTCAGCTTTGTAAAGGATGTCTGGTGTAGCGATAAAACCGCCTTTTACCTAGTTCCTCTGGGCGGCTTCGCCGATGGACAACAGGTAAGAGGCGTCAAAATTTCCGGTGAGGTGCCTGAATATGTCGCCAATCCTTTCAACCTTTATACCAGTCAAACGGTAGAGGACTTACTTCAAGATATCCCCAGCGCCATCTACGATAGTATTCCGCCCGCGTCGATCGAGGACTACATGATCGGCAGCATCAACGAGTACCGAATTTGGAAAGGGATTCTCCCTGACCCTCGGGTGTGATTCGGCTGGGCCAACAGACAGAGGGAAAGGTCTGCCCAGCACCTTATCTCTGGGCATTCCCACCCCGGCTACCAAGGCTGGCATCGGTAGAATAAGTCACGGATTCTCATCGCCCTTCCCCCCTGGCGGGGGAGGGCAGGTGAGAGGAAATCGGAATGGGTACTCATGGGCATTGCCACCGTCGGCCTCATTGGTGGGCCGGGTGGCGCGCGCGGTTTCCAGCGCTTGCTGTAAGGCAGGCAGCAGGATAGCCTTGGCTGTCGAGGTGAGGAGCTGAAAACCAGGGTCCCTGGCACCGCTACGGCCGTGGATCGCCGTCGTCCCTTCCACCAAGGCCCCCAGCACCGCCATCACCGCCTGTAACTCGCTTACCGCCGGGCTTGCCGGGTCCAACCCCAGGGCCTTGAACGCCGCCGCCATGGCGCCGGCGTAAAACCGATCCAGTTCCGCGGCGATGCGCGCATCCTGGTTGGCGAGTTCCCACAGCGCTGGAAAGAGCCGCGCCGTCACCGGGCTGACGGCGTCCGCCAATAGCCAGTCAATCAGCGCGCCAAGATCACCGCCCTCGTCCCCCTGTAGCGTCCTCGTGACCACGAGGGCGAATTTCTCGGCATAGTCCGAGAGCAACCGGTCCACCAGGGCATGCAGCAGCCGCTCGCGGCTCGGGTAGTGGTAGGTCAGATGGCTCTGCCGGATCCCCAAGGACTTGGCCACCTTCAGGGCCGAGAAGCCGCTCGCCCCCTCCGCCGTGAGGATCGCCACGGCATGATCGATGATGGCCTCGCGCAGGGGCTGCTCCTTGGGCAGTTGGCGGTAGGAGCACAGGGAAGGTTTCGCGGCGGTTTTGGTCATGGCGGTGAGGGTACCTGAAGCGCGCGGATTTCACCTGAATGGGTCACAACCGCCACCAGGACGGGTAGATCGGACAGACATGGCGATTGGTTGGCGCGCGACAGTAACGGAAATCTATAACGGCCCAAGGTCCAGCGAACATCCGCCTCGTCCAGTGGCACCGAGGGCGAGGGCCGGGGCGCCATGAGACTCCGAGGGGCATACCCTCAGAGAACCCGCACCCCTTCGGGCAAGGCGATGGTCATGCTCAAGGGCAGGTGATCCGACAAGGGGTAGTCGACGACCTCGGCGTCCAGGATGCGCAGGCGATTGGAGACCAGGATGTGGTCCAGGCTGCGCCGGGGTTGCCAACTGGGGAAGGTCTTGAGCTCGCAGTCCAGGCCGCGCAAGTCGGAGTCCCGCACCAGTTGCCGCAGGGAGCGACTGCGGCAGCCACAATTGAAGTCGCCCATCATCACCAGATAGGGGTAGCGCTGCACCACCTGGGCGATGTGCCGCAATTGCCGACCCCGCGCACGCCAGCCCAGGGCCAGGTGAAGGATGCAGATCGCCAGGATCCCGCCATCGGAGAGATCCAGTTCGACGATCACCGCCCCCCGCCCCGGCAAGCCGGGGAGCTTGAGTTCGCTGACCCGGGCCGGGCGCAGGCGGCTGAGGACGCCATTCCCATGCTGGGCCCAGCGGCCCAGGTCCCGATTGACCTGTCGGTACCAGAAGGGGAACTGGGCCTCGTCGGCCAGGTATTCGATCTGATCGATGAAGCTGCTGCGCAGGCTGCCACCATCGATCTCCTGGAGCCCCACCAGATCGAAATCCCGTAACATAGCGGCGATGCGGCCCAGATTGACCTGGCGCTCCCGGTGCGGGAGCAGGTGCTTCCAGCTTTTGGTCAGATATTCCCGATACTGTCGGGTATGAATACCGGCCTGGATGTTGTAACTGAGCAGTCGGATCGGCTGCATGGGTGATTGGCCAAGCAAAAGGTCGGGGGTGGAACGACCTGCAACCCCCGAACCGGAAGGCTGGAATTGTATAGCAGAACCCCGCCCAGGTGATTTCCCCGGTCCCGGCATTTCATGCCTGCCAAGATGATCGCCTCGCCCCTTGCATTTCAGGACCGCCCCCCGGATGGGCTTCTTCCCCTCCCCGGCCTTGAGCGCTCGCCTGCGGCGTGCCAGGTCTGACCGCTGGCAGCCACTGACCTGGTTCCAAACCAAACCAGGGACCAGGGACCGCCGCCATGGGGCTAAAATAATTCGTCCACTCGCCGCCTGTCAGGAAGTTGCTCATGGTCACATCAGGCCCCGCCCAGCCCCCTCCCACCGAGGAGAGTCCCTTCGAGGAGATCCTGCTGCTGTGTCTGCAGCGGATTCTGGCAGACGAACAGCCTCTGCCCTTCCTGCGCTGGGCCCAGAAGCAACTCGTCCCTCGTCTCCAGCGTGAGGAACCCGACCTGGAGGAGGTGGAGGCTCAGCGCCTGGCCTTTCTGCTCGCCCGGGCCATCTGGGATGCCACACCCTTACCCAGCGGCGGCTTCCGCCCGCAGCCGCTGAATAATCCCCATCCGGCCCTGTCCTGCCCCTGTGGCTCGGGCCTAGCCTACGGCCAGTGCTGTGGCGCCATTCAGAATCTACCGGTCATTCCACAGGAACTGATGTGGGAACTACTTCTGGCGGAGCTCCCTGAGCCCCTGTTCCGGCAGGCCCTGGCCTCGGGGGAGGTGCCTGGCCCCCTGCTGGGCCTGGCGGCGGAGCGCTGGCTGATGGTGGACCGACCGGGATTGGCCATCGCCCTCCTGGAGCCGCTTTTCTCCCCCGAGGCCGCCACTCAGATGGATGAGCGCGGCGACCATGCCCTCAATGTCCTGTGCGATGCCTACGATCGTCGCGATCACGGCAAAAAGAAACGCCAGTTCCTGGACCGCATGCGTCAGCACCCCTGCCGGGGCCTGCGTGCTGCCGCCTGGCGGCGGCTGTGCACCATCCACATCGATGAGGGGGCCTTCATCGAGGCGCAACTGGCCTATACCCAGGCCCAGCGTGAAGCGCCGGACAACCCCGGCACGGCCCTCCTGGAGATCGCCCTGCTGGCGACGCAGCACGAGGACGACCTGGCCCGGGACCGCGCCCTCTTCTGGCGCCACAAACTCCGCCGCGGCGAGGAGGCGGATATCGCCATCCTGGATTTTCTCGCCCAGGCCGGCACGGATCCCCAGGATGCCCTCATGACCAGCCAGGCGGATATCCTCGACCCCTGCCTCATGGACCTGCGCGACTGGGTTCAGGCCAGTATCCGGCGCCCCCTGCCCACCTATATCCTGGTCCTGGCACCTATCCCGTCACCCTGTCCAACGTCAGCACCGACAGCAGCGGAGGTAAGCACGACGGCTGCACCCGCCAAGATGGGGATCGGCGATGGCGCCAGCGCGCTAAGCAACCCAGGCAGCGCAACCAATGCGGGAGGCATGGCAACAGGGGAATCAAGCGGGGGGGCCGCCATGGGAAAGACCTCCGCATCGGAGCAACCGCAGTATCCCATCCAGGGCGCGGCCGGTCTCCCCCATCCAGCCCCCGTATCGGACTGGTCGCAATGCCTTGAGCCACCCGGAGCCCTTGTCGCGCTGGAAAGGGACTGGCATCGCGTCTACCCGGGCACCAAGCCCCTCGGCCTCCAGCTTGTCCCCCCGCCGGCCTCCCCCCACCCCTGGGAGCCTGACGAGGGCGGGGCGGAGGACTGGTTGGACTTTCTCAACGATCATCCTGAGGCGGCGGACAGCCTGGACATCCTCGATGACCTGGTCACCGCCCTCTATGTCCACCCCGATACCGCCCTGAGTTGGGTCAGACACACCCTGGTGACGCCCCTGCTCACCCGTGCCCAAGCCATCCTGGGCCAGGTCCCGCCGGCCGACGGCCGGACGACTACCCTGCCCTGGGACGCGGCGGAAAACCGAACGGCCCTGCGGCTGTTGTTTCGCCACTATCTCAGCCAGGTAGAGAGTGGGACGGAGGCGGTGGCCATAGCCAGCCTTGAGACCCTGCTAAGCCTCAATCCCTGGGATCACCACGGCCTGCGGGCCGATCTGATGAACCACTACCTGCGCCAGGGGGATGACGCGGCGGCCCTGGCCCTGGCGCGGCGCTATCCCGAGGATCGGCTGGTGGACCTGGTCTATGGCGAGGTCCTGGCCCTCTACCGCGGTGGCGCCGCCCAACAGGCCCGCCAGGCCCTGCGCCGCGCCCAGGGACAATTGCCCCTGATTCCGCGCTACCTGACCCAGAAACGGGTTGCCCGTCCCTCGGCCCGGGAGCGGACCCCCACCCCCACCAGCGCGGAAACCGCCTGGTTCTACCGCGAGTCCATGCGCGACGTCTGGTCCGCGGTCCCCGGCCTGCTGGATTGGTTAAAGCGCCAGGCGGGGTGATCCGGCCCCTGCCCCCGATTACCTGCCCTGCCTGACCAAGTCCCCTACGCTTCCCGAGGCGCGCCGGCACGCAGCCAGCGGATAACGGGTGCCGTGCTCGGTCGCACCTGGCGCCAGAGCCAGAAGGACTCCGCCGCCTGCTCCACCAGCATCCCCAAGCCATCCAGGGCTTGGGCGGCGCCCCGGGCCTGGCCCCAGCGGCAGAAGGGAGTGGGCTGTTCGCCGTAGAGCAGGTCGTAGGTCCAGCCGCCCGGGGCCAGGCAGTCGGCGGGCAGGTCCGGCACTGCCCCGTCCAGGCCGGCGGCGGTGGCGTTGATGATCAGATCGAACGGACGTCCCCTCAGCTCTTCCAGGCCACCGCCATCGACCCGGGCGTCCCGCGCCGCGGCCGCCAATGCCCGGGCCTTGTCCGCGGTGCGGTTGGCCAGGGTCAGGCTGGCGAGGCCCGTTTCCAGCAGGGGGAACAGCACGCCCCGCGCCGCCCCGCCGGCGCCCAGCAGCAGCACCCGTGCCCCGCGGAACTCGAAGCCGTGATTGGCGACCAGATCCCGCACCAGCCCCACGCCATCGGTGTTGTCACCGCGCAGACGCCTCCCCGCCAGGGCCGTGAGGGTATTCACCGCCCCGGCGCTAGCCGCGGCGGGGCCCAGTTCATCCGCTAGGCCAAACGCCGCCTCCTTGAAGGGCACCGTGACGTTGAGTCCACGCCCCCCGGCGGCCAGGAAGCGGCGGACGTCCCTGGGAAAGTCGTCCCGGTCGCCCAGGATGCGGCCATAGTCCAGATCCTGGCCGGTCTCACGGGCGAAGGCGGCGTGGATGAGCGGCGACTTGCTGTGGGCGATGGGGTTGCCGATGACGGCGTAGCGGTCGGTCACGCTTCAGCCTTGCAGCCAACGGGCCGCGTCCTTGGCGTAATAGGTCAGAATGGCGTCGGCCCCGGCGCGACGGATGGAGAGCAGGGCCTCCAGCACCACGGCGCGCTCATCCAGCCAGCCGTTCAGGGCCGCCGCCTTGAGCATGGCGTATTCGCCGCTGACCTGATAGGCCATGGTGGGCACGCCAAAGCGCTCCTTGACCCGCCGGACGATGTCCAGATAGGGCAGGGCCGGCTTGACCATCACCATGTCGGCCCCCTCGGCGAGATCCAGGGCGACCTCGCGCAGGGCCTCGTCGGAATTGGCCGGGTCCATCTGGTAGCTGTACTTGTTGCCACCGCCCAGGTTGGCCGCCGAGCCCACGGCATCCCGGAAGGGGCCATAGAAGCTGGAGGCGTACTTGGCCGCGTAGGCCAGGATGCGGGTGTGGATGTACCCCGCCTCCTCCAGGGCGGCGCGGATGGCCCCGACCCGGCCATCCATCATGTCGGACGGGGCGACCACGTCGGCGCCAGCAGCGGCATGGGATAGAGCCTGCTTGACCAGGACCGCCACCGTCTCATCATTGAGGACATAGCCCGTGGCGTCGATGAGGCCATCCTGACCGTGGGTGGTGAAGGGGTCGAGGGCGACGTCGGTGATGACGCCGAGTTCCGGCAGGTTCTGCTTCAGGGCCCGCACCGCCCGCTGGGCCAGGCCGTCCGGGTTGAAGGCCTCCCGGGCGTCCTCGGTCTTGACCGCGAGGGGCGTGACCGGAAAGAGGGCGATGGCCGGGATGCCCAGGTCCAGGACCTCCCGCGCCTCCGCGAGCAGCAGGTCGATGCTCAGCCGGTCCACGCCGGGCATGGAGGCCACCGCCTCGCGCTGGCCCTCGCCCTCGAGCACGAAAACCGGATAGATGAAGTCCTCGGGTCCCAGCCGGGTTTCACGCATCAGGCGGCGCGAAAAGGGGTCGCGGCGCATCCGCCGGGGACGCAGGGCGGGAAAACCAGAAGCGATCGGAGTGTCTGAGGCCATGAATGGATCCTAAATCCTGTGAAGTTGTCCGAGCAGCTGGCGACGGCCGGGGAATCGGTCCTCCTCGGTCGCGCGCCAGTATGGGAAAATATCCTACCTTCGACCGGTGTCTCGCACTAGCCCCGGTTCCCCTAACGGGAATTCACCCACATGTTTCAGTATCACCGCCACGACGAGCCGCGCCACGATCATCGGCATGACCATCCCCACGCCTATGATCCGCATCCCGAGCATCCCCTGACCTTTGCGGTCGACCGCCCGGATTTCGCGGACAAGGTGATCGCCGCCTCCGGGAACGGCCCCATCCTGGTGGACTTCTGGGCCGACTGGTGTTCGCCCTGCCACGCCCTGGCCCCCCACCTGGAGCGGGCGGTGGCGGAGTGTCAGGGGCGGGTGCGCCTCGCCAAGGTCGAGGTCGACGAGGGTGACAACATGAAGCTGGCGGGCCAGTACCGGCTGCGGGGCTTTCCCACCGTCATCCTCTTTCACGCCGGAGAGGAAAAGGGCCGTTTCAGCGGCGCGCGCTCCACGACGCAGATTCGCGACTGGCTTCGGGAACATCTGGAGCCCGGACCGGGGATGGACCCTCCGCCGGGAGGATGATGGCCTGGGCATCAGCGATCTGCGCGGGTTGCTGGCTGACGGGTAAGGCCTCTCAGCGGGAGGACATCAAGCCGATAGGTCTGCGGCAGGTCCAACGCCATCAGGCCTCGCCAGCCAACCAATCCCGCGGCACCAGAAAGCGCTCATAGAGTTCCGCCTCCGGGGTCCCCGGTGCGGGATGCCAGTCATAGCGCCAGTTCACTTCCGGCGGCAGGGACATGAGAATGGATTCGGTTCGCCCGCCGGATTGGAGGCCGAAGAGGGTGCCACGGTCGTAGACCAGGTTGAATTCCACGTAACGACCCCGGCGGTATTTCTGGAAGGCCCGCTCCCGCTCGCCCCAGGGCAACCCCTTCCGCTGCTGGACGATCGGTAGATAAGCGGGCAGATAGTGGTCACCGACGCTCTGCAGCAAGTCAAAACAGCGGGCGAAGCCCCCTTCATCCAGATCGTCGAAAAAGAGGCCACCGATGCCCCGAGGCTCTTGGCGATGGCGGAGGAAGAAATAGTCATCGCACTGGCGTTTGAAGCGCGGATAGACCTCAGCCCCAAAGGGCCGGCAGGCGGCGCGGGCGACCTGATGCCAGTGCACCGCATCCTCCGTAAAGCCGTAGTAGGGCGTCAGGTCGAAACCGCCGCCAAACCACCAGACCGGTTGCGCATCGTCCTTTTCCGCCACAAAGAAACGCACATTGGTATGGGAGGTAGGGACGTAGGGATTGCGGGGATGCACCACCAGCGACACGCCCAGGGCCTGAAAGGCCCGGCCCGCCAGTTCTGGCCGGCGCGCCGTCGCCGTGGACGGCAGATGGGGACCGCGGACATGAGAGAAGTTGATTCCCGCCCGATCGAAGAGGGCGCCCTCTTGCAGGACACGGGTCCGGCCACCGCCGCCCTCGGGACGCTCCCAGGCATCTTCGTGGCAGCGGGCACCGCCATCCTCGCTCTCCAATGCCTGGGTGAACCGGTCCTGTAGCTCCAGCAGATAGCTCCGCACCGCCGCGATATTGGGTTGCTCCGACATCTGGTTCAGGTCTCCGGCAGCATAGCGCCAGGGGGTTGGTCCGGCATCGGATTCAGGCCTCCGGCAAATTGGCGCCCGGGGGATAGAGATGGATCGCCAACCAGAGACACCGCGGTGCCGGCCGGGTCTCCAGCACCCGGTGCGGGGTGTGCGCCGGAATGAACAGATAATCTCCCGGCCCCAGGGCAATGCGCTCCCCGTCCAATTCCAGCACCGCCTGCCCCTCCAGCAACAGGACCCATTCATCCTGCTCCTGATCGTAACGCACGGGATCGGGGCTGGCGCTGCTGAGGATGCGCTCGATACGCACCCGTCCCTGGCGCCAGAGGTCCTGGAAGAACTCACCCTGGTCCAGGGCGGGGAGACCGGTAAACAGATTAGCGGCGGGCATGGCGGTAGACGGGGTCACTGGCCTTGCTTGGTCAGGTGGACCTTGCGCCAGGGCCTGCCTCCCGACCCTTCCTCGCCTGACCGAGAACCGAAAGCCATCGGGTCGACGTCTGCCTCATGAAAAAACCGGCCAGTGGCCGGTTTTGGAACTGTTGCCCTAAGGCGGAAGGAGCCCCTAGGGTGACCAGCCGCCCGGGGACCTCAAGCCATCGCTTTAATGCGGGCGTTGATCCGGCTCTTGTGACGGGCCGCCTTGTTGGCATGGATCAAACCCTTGCCGGCCGCCCGGTCGATGAAAGGCACGGCCAATTTGTAGGCCGCCACAGCCGCTTCCTTATCACCCGCCGCGATAGCCTTGAGCGTGTTCTTGATATAAGTGCGCATGGCACTGCGGCGAGAGGCATTCTGCTGGCGATGCTGCTCGGCCTGACGGGCGCGCTTGAGGGCTTGGGGGGAGTTGGCCAAGTGATTGCTCCTGAAATCCGGGATGAATCGCGGGATAAAATTTAAGACCGCGCATTTTCCTCAAGCCACCCTCCGCTGTCAACCAAGCCGCGGCCTTTTTTCGTGCGTCCCATGGGTCCCCGCACCTCCCGCTTCGCCCGAGCCAGCCAGCGGGCTGCCAGACCAGGGGCGACCAACCAGTCGATCTTGGGGCAGATCGGTACTCATTAACCGCCATTCGCCGCAGTTGTTCCCTATTCAACGCAATTAATGCTGGTGTCAAGATAGGGATGCTCTAATATTACGTTTTCGTGACGACGCTTTGGGCCGCTTGCGCCATGCTCCGGCCACCCTGCCGTACCCCCAATCACAACGACGCAACCTGCACGCGGAGGCAGCACATGACTGAAAATGAGGTCAAGCCGACCACCGAAACGCCACCGGCGGACCCAGCCACGGCGATAGCCAGCGCCATGTCCGACGCCAGCGCGGCGGCCCCAGCCAGCAAGGGCAAGGCGACGGCGGCCTCCGGCAGCTCGGCCAAGGCATCCGAATCAAAGGGCGCGGAAAAGCCCCTCGCGCGGTCGGCGGAAGTCAAGAAGGCGGATAAGCCCGAAAGCATCGATAAACTGGCCAACAGCGACAAGGAAGAAAAGAGGGACAAGCCCGTCAACGTGCTGGTCAACATTGATGTCGACGAAAAGCAACTCAAGCGCGAGGCCGAGGCCTATTATCCGTATAAGAAAAAGATGCCCGTGACAGAGTACATGGACATCCAGTACCAACTGCAAATCGAGTTGCTCAAGTGGCAGAACTGGGTCAAGGAGACGGGTGAACGCATCATGGTGCTGTGCGAGGGTCGCGACGCCGCCGGCAAGGGCGGTACCATCAAGCGCTTCATGGAGCACCTGAATCCCCGGGCCGCGCGAGTGGTCGCCCTGGAAAAGCCCAACGATCGCGAACGCACCCAATGGTATCATCAGCGTTACATTCAGCACCTGCCGGCTGCCGGAGAGATCGTCTTCTTCGACCGTTCCTGGTATAACCGTGCGGGGGTCGAGCGGGTGATGGGTTTCTGTAGCCCCGCCGAGTATCTGGAATTCATGCGGCAGACCCCGGAACTTGAGCGCATGCTGGTCCGCAGCGGCATCCGCCTGTACAAACTCTGGTTCTCGGTCACCCGTAAGGAGCAGTTGCGGCGCTTCAAATCCCGCGAGCACGACCCCCTGAAACAGTGGAAGCTCAGCCCCATGGACCTGGCCTCCCTGGATCTGTGGGATGAATACACCAGTGCCAAGGAAAACATGTACTTCTATACCCACACAGCAGACTGTCCCTGGACCGTGATCAAGTCCGACGACAAGAAGCGGGCCCGTATCAACGCCATGCGCTTCCTGCTCTCCAAGAGTCCTTACCCGAACCGTAATCCGGAGGTTGCCTGCCCGCCCGACCCCGAGATCGTGGTCGGCCCCCAGATCGACCAACTGAGTCCCGCCTCGCTTTGAACCCAGGGAGATCCGCTAACGCCATGTCGAAGCACTACGAAAAACAAGCCAAGCAGGTCGTCAAGGGCTTCAAGGAGATCCTTGAGGAAGATGCCCGCAAGGTACTGACCGAGGAAGATCTCGGCCAACTGGCCATGTTGATCGAATCTGCCATCACCAACGCCGTGCTGTCGGCGGTGGAAAAGGTCGCCGATGACCTGGAAAAGTCCGTGCGCAAGATTCGTCGCGGCGCTGAGCATTACGACGACTGATCCCGCTCAAGCCCCACCGGGGGACCAGGGCCTCCCCCATGGCCGCTCTTCCGGTGCGGGGTCTCGATGTCTTCGGCCGTGGCGATGCCTAACTCTTGGGGTATCATCGACCGATGCAGCCACCTCAGGTCATACACCGGAATAGCCACAGCGGGGGGATTGCCCCCCCCCAAGTCTTGCCCGGCGTCACCCATCCTCCACGCCCTTTCGTCACGCCCAAACCCAGCCCCAGTTCCCCTTTCTCGGGTGAGATCTGGCGGACATTATGGCTTCGCGCCGGATCGTTGGGCTGGCGCCTGACCTTGCTCGCCACCCGGCAGCGATGCTGGTTGGCGGGCCTTCTGGGCCTCCTTTTCTGCGCCAGCCTGTCCGCCGAAACTCTCCCCTACGACCTGAGGATCAAACCGACCGGTCATCAGGCCATGGACCAGGCCCTGCTGGACGCTTCCCTCCTCGCCAGCCTGCGTGAGGAGGCCAAAGCCGGCCCCTTTGCCCTGGTCGCCCGGGCCAATGACGACCTGCCGCGCCTGGATGACGTCCTGCGCAGCTTTGGTTACTACGACGCCTATATCGACATCCGCCTGGATGGTCTCCCCCTGGAGACACCGGACCTGGTAGCGCGCCTAGAGGAGCGGTCGGCCTCAGCAAATGCGGCGAGCGCGCCGAGCGCGCCGGACCCGTCTGGTTCGCCTGGCACCACGGGCACCGCGGGCGCCCCCGAAGCGGTCAGCACGGCTGGCGCGGGGGCTTCGGCTAGCCCCCCGGGCTCGGCCGACACCTCGGGCACGGCGCGTACGGCTGGCGCGCCAGGGGCGATTCCCATCGAGGTCGGCATCGATCTGGGCCCCCTTTACCATATTGGCCAGGCGCGCCTCGAAGGCCCGGTCTCGCCGGCGGTCCACGCTGCCTTCACCCTGACCCCTGGCCAGCCGGCCTTGGCCGCGAGCGTCCTCGCCGCCGGCCAGGCGGTGCTGGCCGCCCTGCGCGAGGAGGGCTACGCCCTGGCGCAAGTTCCTGCCCCGGACGTCCTCGTCAACCACTACACCCGGACCATGGACGTCACCTTCACCGCCGCCCCTGGTCCCCGCCTCGGCGTCGGCACCATCCGCATCGAGGGGCTCGACCGGGTCAAGGAGGACTATGTCCGCCGCCGTCTGGGCCTGGAGCCGGGGGAACTCGTCACCACCAGCCGGCTGGAACGGGCACGCAGGGATCTGCTAGCGGGCAGGGTGCTGGCCAGCGTCCGGCTCATCCCCGGGACGACCCCGGACCCCGGCGGCCATTTGCCCCTCACCCTGGAGGTCACTGAGCGCCCCCCCCGGGTGCTGCGTTTCGCCGGCGCCTATTCCACAGATGAGGGTGGCAGCGTCTCTGGCTCCTGGACCCACCGCAACCTGCTGGGTCGCGCCGAGCAACTCACCCTGCGCGCCGATGTCGGCACCCTGGGCGCCCCCTACACCAGCGAGCCGAGCTATCTGCTGAGCGCGGCCCTGGTCAAGCCCGACCTCTGGCGCCGTGACCAAGACCTGCACCTGGACGCTGCCGCGGTGCGGGAATTCCTCGAGGCCTACGACCGGGATGCCATCACCGCCGGCGCCGCCCTGCAGCGTCGCTACGGCGACAACTTCCAGGTCGGCCTGGGGCTGGGTCTGGAGCGGTCACGCATCACCCAGGACGCGGTGGTCCAGGACTACCACCTCGCCTTCCTGCCCCTGACTCTGAAATACAACAACGCCGGCGACCTGCTCGATCCCCGCCAGGGCTTCCGGGTGGACGTGCGGGCCGCCCCGACCCAGGTCCTCAGCGGCGACGCCGATGATTTCCTGCACCTGCGCGCCACCGGCACCGCCTACCTCGACCTGAGCCGCCTGACGGCCGGGGACGCCGACAAGGCCATGGCGGGCGGCACCATCCTCGCCGGTCGCCTGGTCATCGGCCGCATCTTCGGCGCTGCGGCCAGCGCCGTGCCCCCGGATTGGCGCTTCTACGCTGGTGGTGGCGGCTCGGTCCGCGGCTTCCCCTTCCAATCCATCGGTCCGGAGACGGCCTCAGGCCAGCCCCAGGGCGGCAGCAACCTGCTGGAGACCAGCATCGAGCTGCGCCAGCAGCTGTGGGGCAATTGGGGTGCCGCGGTCTTCGTCGATACCGGCGCCGTCTCGGATGAGAATTTCCCCGGCACCGGCGGCTGGTCCATCGGCGCCGGGGCCGGGGTCCGTTACCGGACGCCGGTAGGACCGGTGCGGGTGGATCTGGCCACCCCGTTGAACAACGACGCCGGTGACCCCGCGATCCAGTTCTACATCGGCGTCGGCCAGGCCTGGTGATCATGCCCTCGCCCCCGCGCTTCTCCTATCTCCTCCGCCTCCCGCGTCTCCTGGTTCGCCTGGTGCTCCTCCTCATTGGCGTGCCGTTGCTGCTGCTAGCCGCCTTGCTACTGGCAGCCAATTCCGACCCCGGGCGACGCCTCATTACCGACCAGGTCAATACCCTTAGCGACGGCCTGGTCCAGCTCCAGGGCCTGCAGGGCCATTTGCCCCTGGCCCCGCGTATTGGCCGCCTGGAGATCCGCGATGAAGCGGGCCTATGGCTCGCCCTCGACGACGCCGCCCTGGATCTGAACCCCTGGCCCCTGTTACGAGGCCGGATACAGGTCACCCGCCTCAGCGCCGCGGCCGTCCATCTGGAACGGCTGCCAGCCAGCGATGAAGAGGCGGCGGAGAGCCCCGCTGCGTCAGGGGTCTGGTACCTGCCACCCCTCGAACTCAGTCAGCTCAGCGTCCAGCGCCTTACCCTGGGTGAGGTCCTGCCCGGCGCCCCGGCGCTGAGTGTCGCCGGTCATGGAACCCTGACCAGCCTGGCGGCCCTCGATGCTTGGCTCGACCCACCGGCAACGGCCCAACCGGAGGAGGCCACCCAGGGTGGCAGCCTCACCGCCGGGCCTGCGCCCCGCGCCTCGGACTCAACGGACGAGGCCGTGAATCAGACCGCGATTGAGCCGGCGACCGCTACTGTGGCCGCGCAGGCCAACCTCCTCAGCGTCTCGCTCGACCTGCGTACTCTCGACCGCCAGGACCATTACCAGCTCACACTCGACGCCCACCCCCAGGACAATCGCCTGGAGGTACAGGTTCAGGAGGCCCCGGACGGCCTGATCAGTATCCTCCTCCGCCACCTGGGGGTGCAGTTACCGCCCGAGGTCGACCGCTGGCAACTGGCCGCGTCCGGTCGTGGTCCCCTGGTGGCCCTGGCCCTGGAAGCCAAGCTGGAGGCTGGTCCCCTGCAAGTCAGCGCCGACGCCCTTCTGGACCTACCCGCCCAGGCGGCGGCGCGCCTCCAACTCAGGGCTGAACTGCCAGCCCTAGCCCTGCGGCCGGACTTCGGAGTACCCCTCGCCTGGCAGGCCATCCACTTCACGGCGGAGCTGAACGGCCCCTGGGTCGCCCCCCAGGGCGAGGCCCATCTGGAGGCCAAGGGCCTCAGCTATGCCGCCTCGAACCTCTCGCGACTGACCGCTGATCTGCGGGGCGATACCCTGGGCCTGAAGCTCAGTGCCCTCGCCACGGGCGCGGACATCCCTGACCTCCCGGCAGAGATCAGCGGGGAACCCCTGCGCTTCGCGGCCGAAGTCTCCCCCCAGGCGCCAGGCCTGCCCTTCAGCCTTAGCCTCGACCATCCCCTCGCCCAGTTCAGCGCCGCAGGCCATATCGCCACGCTAGCGGGCCAGGCCAGCCTCAACTTGCCCCAGCTCACCACCTTGGGCCGCCTCCTCGGGCGTGACCTGGAGGGTAGCGCCCAGGTGGAGGCCGACTTCGCCCTGGCGGCGGCCGCGAGCCACTACCTCGACTGGTCGGCGCCCACAGTGGCAGGTGTAGGAATTGCGCCACAGGTAACCAAGGACTCAGACACTGGAACACCAGCGCCAAAGCCGACCGCAACGGCCGCGGGGGATAGTCCCAGTCCATCCGATGGACCTCGTACCGCAGATGTTGCCAGTTCCAGCATCGTGGCTCGTGCTGGGGATGTTGCCAGCCCCGGCGGTTTGGCACCTGAACCCCATGTTGCCAGCCCCACCGATGGGGTTATTGCCGATGTTGTCAGCCCGCCTGATGTTACCCAAGCGCCTTCGGACCTCACGGCCACCTTGACCCTGGACGCGCGTTCCCCCCCTTGGGGTGTCGCCCGGATCAAGGGCCGGCTCGCTGCCAACCTGACCGGCCAAAGCGGCAAGCTGAACCTGGAAGGCGATTGGGACGGCCACCCCCTGAATCTTCAGCTCCTCGGGGCGCGGGAGGTGGACGGGACCCTTGACCTGACCATCGACGCCAGCCACCTGGCTGGCGTCAACGCCCAGGGCCAGTTACGCCTGCCCCCCGATGCCGTGCTGCCCCTGGGCAAGATCGAACTCAAGGCCCCCAAGCTCGCCGACCTCCAACCCCTGGTGGGCCAGCCCCTAGCGGGCAACCTCGATCTGCTGCTGGACCTGACCAAGACACACGCCCTGATCAGGGCCCGAGGCCAGGGCCTGCGTCTGCCGGGTGAACTGGCGCTAGAAAGCCTCAGCCTGGACGGGCAGATCAGCGACCCGGTGGCCCTCAGCGGCATCCAGGCACGGCTGCAACTGGGTGGCCTCGCCGTCGCCAGCACCCGGGGTGACCTGAGCCTCACCGCAGCAGGCAGCCAGCAGGCTCTGGCCCTGTCCAGCGAGGGCCAGCTCGAAACGCCCCTGGGCCCCACGCGCCTATCGGCGGCGGCAGACCTGGATATCCCCGGCCAACGCCTAACCCTGAGCCGCTTCGCAACCGAGGCCCAAGGCCAAAACCTGCGCCTCCAGAACCCCGCGGTCCTGGCCTTCGTGGAGGGGGTAACGGTGGATCGCCTGCGCCTGGAGCTGGGCGGCGGCAGCCTCGACCTAGGTGGCCGCCTGGCCCCGATGCTGGACCTCAAGGCCCGCCTCGACCGCCTGGATCTGGCCTGGCTGGCCGGTCTCGCCGGCCAGCCCCTGGTGGCGGGCCTCCTCGATGGCCAGGCGGAACTCCAGGGCCCCCCAACGGCCCCGACCGGCAAACTGGCGCTCAAGGCCAGCGGCCTGCTCCTCACCAGCAACGGCGGCTTCGGTCTGCCCCCCGCCGTCCTGGACGCCAACCTGACCCTCAAGCCGGACGCCAACCAGCTCGACGCCCGGGTGGCCCTGGGTCCCCAGGGTGAGCTGCGGCTCCAGGGACCGATCGGCGGTACACTGCCCCTGGCGCCTGGTACCCTTGGCCTGCGCGCCACGGGCCGTCTGGATCTGGGTCTCCTTAATCCCCTGCTGACCGCCGCGGGCCGTGAGGCCAACGGGCGGGTCGATCTCGACGCCCGCATCGGCGGCACCACTGGCGCCCCCCGGCTCGACGGACGCGTGCGGCTGGCCACCGTCGCCTTCCGGGACTGGAATCTGGGCCTGAGCCTGACCAGTCTCAACGGGGATCTGGTCCTGGATGGCCAACGGCTGCGCCTGGAGGGCGTGCGGGCCCAGGCCGGCGCCGGCACCCTGGCCCTCAATGGTAAGGTCGAGCTCTTTACCCCCGACCGGCCCCTGGATCTGACCCTCACCGCCCGGGGCGCCGAGCCGCTGCGGTCCGATCTGCTGAGCCTCAGGATGGACGCGGACCTGAGCCTGCGGGGCCCCGCGCTGGATGCCACCCTGGCGGGGAATGCCCACTTTTCCCGCATCGACATCCGCCTGCCCGAACACCTGGCCGCCAGCGTGCCCGTCCTGCAGGTCCACGAGGAAGGGGTGGCCCGCCAACCCCGGCCCGCCCCCCCGCCCCGGGAACAGACCACCGCCCCCTTCCGCCTGGCCCTCGACCTCAGCCTCGATGCCCCCCGGAGCGTCTATATCCGCGGCCAGGGGGTGGACGCCGAGCTGGGTGGCAAACTGCGGGTACAAGGCCAGATGGCGGACCCCACCATCACCGGCGGCTTCAACCTGATCCGCGGCGAGTACAAACTCATCGGCCAGACCCTGCGCTTCACTCAAGGCCATATCGGTCTGGATGGCGCCAGCGGCCTGGACCCCACCCTGGACCTGGAGGCCCGGGTGACGGCGGCGGGCAGCACCGCCATCCTCGGGGTCAAGGGCACCGCCACGGAGCCACGCATCGTATTGCGGGGCGAACCGGAATTGCCCCAGGACGAGGTCCTGTCACGACTGCTGTTCGGCGTCGCCGGCACCCGGCTCTCCCCCTGGCAGACCGCCCAGGTCGGCCTGGCCGCCGCCCGCCTGGCGGGCATCGGCCCCAAGGGACCGGGACTGCTGGAAAGCGCCCGCACCGCCATGGGACTCGACCGCCTTAGCATCGGCAGCGACGATAAAGGCGGGACCACCGCCGAAGCCGGTCGCCAGCTTTCCGAGCGGGTCTATCTCGGCGCCCGCCAAGGCACCCGCGCCGGCGAGACCCAGGGGGTGCTGCGCATCGAGCTCACCCCCAATCTCAAGTTGGAGACGGACGTCGGCGCCACCAGCGGCAGTCGCGCCGGCATCGCTTACGAAAAAGAGTACTGATGAGGAGGCGCGAGTGGTCGCTGCGAAGCCAGGTGAACTCACCCGGCGCAACACAGAGTTCCGTGCTCAACCAAATGAAGTGAGCGAGATTTACACCTGTGGGAGGTCAGCTAACGAAATGACTTAACGCGTCGCGGGCAATCGGTTGCTGACGGCTGACAGCTCAGGTATAGGGGCTGTCGATAAAATGGTCGGGGTGAGAGGATTCGAACCTCCGGCCCCTACGTCCCGAACGTAGTGCTCTACCAGGCTGAGCTACACCCCGTGAAGTTGCCGCTAATAGGTGCGGGCGACGGCGAAATCCGCCAGCATCTCCAGCGCTAGGCGCGACGCCGATTCGGGAAGCAGGGCGAGAGCCGACTTGGCATCCCCTGCGTATTGGCGTGCGAGTCGAATAGTGTAGTCAATGGCCGAGGTTGAATCAATGGCCGCGGCAACTTCGGCGATGCGCTCGCGGCCGCCAGTCTCGATGACCTCCCGTAGCAGGGCTTGCTGTTCGGGGGTCCCGACCTCCAGGGCGCGGATTACCGGCAGGGTGGGCTTGCCCTCGGCCAGATCGTCGCCCAGATTCTTGCCCAGTTCGTCGCCCTTGGCGCGATAGTCGAGGGCATCGTCCACCAGTTGGAAGGCCACCCCCAGGCAACGGCCATAGTCGGCCATGCCCCGCTCCACTCCGGGGGAGGATTCCGCCAGGACGGCGCCGAGGCGGGTACCGGCCTCGAACAGGGTCGCCGTCTTGCGCTCGATGACCTCCATGTAGCGCGCCTCGGTGGTGGTGGGATCGTTGCAGTTCAGCAGTTGCAGCACCTCGCCCTCGGAGATGCGGTTGGTGGCATGGGATAGGATGTCCATGACGGCCATGCTGCCGACCTCGACCATCATCTCGAAGGAGCGGGAATAGAGAAAATCCCCTACCAGCACGCTGGCGGCATTGCCCCAGACGGTATTGGCCGTATCCCGGTGACGGCGCTGTTCGGACCCGTCCACCACGTCATCGTGGAGCAAGGTGGCGGTGTGGATAAACTCGATCACCGCGGCAAGATCAATGTGTCGCTCCCCCGAATAACCACAGGCCCGGGCGCTGAGAAGCACACTCAGGGGGCGCAACCGCTTGCCGCCACTGTTGACGATGTAGTGCCCGATCTGGTTGATCAGCACCACGTCCGACTGAAGACGGCGCAGGATAAGATCATCCACCGCCCGCAGGTCCGCGGCAACGGGGCCCCTAATTTCGTTTAAGGACATGTTTCGAGGTAGTCGGCTAACTGCAAAAGACTAGACTGATGCTAGGGATTTGTACCTCGACTGTCAACGAGGAGCGTGGACATAGGAGCGTGGTCGGCGACGTCCGCCCCCTTCGATCTCGGCCGCGCCGCCGCCAGAACGGCCTTCTGGAGTGATCCACCCTGGTGCAACGGCCTGCCATCGCGACGGTAAAACCTACAAAGCGTAAGCCATCCCAGGCGACCCACGGAGGTGCAACCGCCCGCCCCCCGACGAGCAAAGCGTATGTACGCAAGGTTGGTTTGACGGCCGGCCAAGCGAAGCGCTAATATCGCCGGTCTTTGGTTAGCCTCCCGTTTCGTGGGGGCGAGACAACGGTTATCGCTGGGAAGGGCACACTCATGTACGCGGTCATTCAAACCGGTGGCAAACAGTACCGGGTCGCCGAAGGCGACACCCTGAGAGTCGAATTGTTGTCGGTCGAAGCCGGCGCCGATATCGAGCTCGATAAGGTACTCATGGTCGCTGATGGCGATCAGGTCAAGGTTGGCACGCCCTACCTGGCAGACGGCAAGGTCGCGGCCAAGGTTATCGCCCACGGTCGCGGCGAAAAGGTCAGGATCGTCAAGTTCCGTCGGCGCAAGCACCACCTGAAGCGGGCCGGTCATCGCCAGTCCTACACGGAACTGACCGTCACCGGTATTAGCGCGGGCTAAGGAGACTTAATCTCATGGCACACAAAAAGGCAGGCGGCAGTTCACGCAACGGCCGCGATTCGGAGTCCAAACGGCTGGGCGTCAAGGTCTATGGTGGCCAGCGCATCACCGCCGGGGGCATCATCATCCGCCAGCGCGGCACCAAGTTCCGTAACGGCGACAATGTCGGCTGCGGCCGGGATCATACCCTCTTCGCCCTGACGGACGGCGTAGTACGCTTCCAAGTCAAGGGCCCCGACAATCGCAAATACGTGATGGTCGACACCCTCTGAGGTCGCTCCACCCGGGTGGCCCAGACAAAGCCTCGCCACCCGGCGAGGCTTTTCCATTTCTGCTTCGCCGGTTCGCGGTGCTCTCCGGCCCTCCGCCACTCCCTATGGCCCCCTCTCCATGACCCCAGGCTGTTTCGCCCATGCAATTCGTTGACGAGGTCCGCATCCGCGTCCAGGCAGGTGACGGCGGCGACGGCTGCGTCAGTTTCCGGCGCGAAAAGTTCATCCCCAAGGGCGGCCCCAACGGCGGCGACGGGGGGGATGGTGGCAGCATCCATCTGATCACCGACAACAACCTCAACACCCTGGTGGACCTGCGCTTTCAGCGCACCTTCCGCGCCGAGCGCGGCCAGAACGGCATGGGTCGCGACCGCAAAGGGCGCAAGGGCGAGGACCTGGTCATCCGTGTCCCCGTCGGCACCCGCGTCTGGGATGAGGAGACCGGCGAGCAGCTTGCCGACCTCCACCAGTTGGGCCAGCGCCTGACCGTGGCCCAAGGCGGCTTCCACGGCATCGGCAACGCCCGCTTCAAGTCCAGCATCAACCGCACCCCGCGGCAGTGGACCCCGGGCACCCTGGGGGAGACCCGGGAACTGCGCCTGGAACTGCTCCTGCTCGCCGACGTCGGTCTGCTGGGCTTTCCCAATGCCGGCAAGTCAAGCCTCATCCGCCAGGTTTCCAGCGCGACGCCACGGGTGGCGGACTACCCCTTTACCACCCTCCAGCCCCACCTGGGCGTGGTCCGCCTGGGCCGGGACCACAGCTTCGTCATCGCCGACATCCCGGGCATCATCGAGGGCGCCGCCGAGGGCGCCGGCCTGGGGCTACGCTTCCTGCGCCACCTGGCGCGCACCCGGCTGCTGCTGCACCTGGTGGACATCGCCCCCCTCGACGAGGGCCTGGATCCGGCCTCCGAAGTGCGCAAGATCGAGCGCGAGCTGCGGCACTATGGCGCAGGGCTGATGGAAAAGGAGCGCTGGCTGGTCTTCAATAAATGCGACCTGCTGACGCCCGCGGACTATGCCGAGCGGCGGGCACGCCTCTTGGACCAGTTGGGCTGGAACGGGCCGGTATACGGCATCTCCGCCCTTTCCGGCGCGGGCACCGCCGAACTCATGGCGGACCTGATGCAGCGCCTGGAAGCTCTGCGCCAGGAGGAACGAGGTGAGGACGCAACCAGCGCCGACGAGGAAGACTGGCACCCCCTAGGGTGATGGCTTTGGAGTAACTGACCGCGATGATCACGCGAGACCACTTGCCCACCACCCGGCGTTGGGTGATCAAGATCGGCAGCGCCCTGCTGACCAGCGACGGCCAGGGCCTGAATCGCGAGGTCCTGGCGCCCTGGCTGGACCAGATGACCGCCCTGCGCCACGGCGGCGCCGACCTGGTGCTGGTCTCCTCCGGCGCCGTCGCCGAGGGCATGGCGCGCATGGGCTGGCAGCGCCGGCCGCAGACCCTGCACGAGCTTCAGGCCGCCGCCGCCATTGGCCAGATGGGCCTGATCCGCGCCTACGAGGACGGCTTCGACCAGCGTGGCCTGCGCACCGCCCAGGTCCTGCTGACCCGCGATGACCTGGTGGATCGCAACCGCTACCTCAATGCCCGTACCACCCTGCGTACCCTGCTGACCCTGGGGGTCATTCCGGTCATCAACGAAAACGACACCGTCGCCACGGACGAGTTGCGCTTCGGCGACAACGACACCCTCGCCGCCCTGGTCGCCAATCTTATCGAGGCCGATCTGCTGGTCCTGCTCACCGACCAGGACGGCCTCTTCGACCGTGACCCGCGCTTCTCCGCCGCGGCCAGCCTCATCCCCGAGACTCGGGTGGACAACCCCCTGCTGGACGCCGTGGCCGGTGGCAGCGCCAGCGGCCTGGGCCTGGGGGGCATGGTCACCAAGGTACGGGCGGCGCGCCTGGCGGCCCGCTCCGGCACCCCCACCGTCATCGCCCCGGGTCGGGGCCAGGGCGTCCTCACCCGCCTGCGGGCCGGTGAGGCCGTCGGCACCCTGCTGACCCCGGTCCAGGAGGCCCAGGCGGCACGCAAGCAATGGCTGGCGGGCCACCTGGTAGTGCGGGGTCGCCTGACCCTGGATGCCGGCGCGGTCCGCGCCCTGCGCACCCAGGGCACGAGCCTGCTGGCGGTCGGGGTCACCGCCGTCAAGGGAGGCTTCGAACGGGGGGAAGTAGTCGCCTGCCTGGACCCGGATGGCCGGGAGGTCGCCCGCGGCCTGGTCAACTACGATGCCCAGGAGACCGAGCGCATCCTGGGTCAGCCCAGTTCAAAGTTCACGAGCATCCTCGGCTATCTGAACGAGGCCGAGCTCATCCACCGCGACAACCTGGTTCTGGTTTAGGGGGCTCTGGTTTGCGGCCGATCCGGCCGATTCGGCGGCGCCTGAGCCTGTTTCCTCAGCTAGCGGCGACGGATGGCGCCCGGCCGGGGATGCGGCTTTCCGGATCAGCCGTTGCCAGTGGCACCCCCGGCAGCGAACGCCAAAGCGGACCACCACCGTCCTTAGACGAACCAACCGCCTCTATCCTTATCACTTGGCAGCCGCGCCCTCCGCCCCGGGCCAAGGCTGGAGTGGCACTACGGAGATGCTGTTCTTCGGCGACCCCTCGATGATGCGATCGCTGTAGGTCAGATAGACCAGCACCTGGCGCTTGGGGTCGAAGAAGCGAACGACCTGCATGGACTTGAAGATCAGGGAGGTGCGCTTCTTGAAGACCTCGTCCCCGTCCCGCTTGCCGGAGCGGATCTCCTCGCTAAGCTTGATGGGCCCGATTTGCCGGCAGGCGATGGAGGCATCCGACGTATCCTCCGCCACCCCCACGGCCCCGGAGATCCCCCCGGTCTTGGCACGACTGAGATAACAAGCCACCCCCGGCACATCCTCGTCGTCGAAGACCTCGACCACCACCTTGTCATTAGGACCCAACACCTTGAAGCGGGTGCTGACGCTACCGATCACTTCATCGCCCCAGGCTGGGCCGACTGCCAGGCCGACGATCAGACCAGCCAAGAGGCTCCCTTTACCTTTACCCATCGTGCGATCCTCCGGGGATTCACCTTGCCTCAACCGATTGACGAGTGAGTATACCTGAAGCCTTACGCTTTTCAGGCAGGCAGGGCCGTGAGGAGGGTCAGGACAACCGCCAATCGAATCGCGAGGGGTAGGTGTTATTTACGAAAAGATCGCTTATGACCAGCCCCGTTCCACTCCAGGCTAACCGCGTTCCGCTTGCCGTTTCAGGAAAACAGACGTGCGCCTTCCTCCTGGCTGCGGGTCAGGCAATCCTCGATGGAGACGCCCTGGAACCAGTTGCCGGTGATGCCCAGCCGGGTACCGGCCAGGGCGGCATCGAGGCGCGCCACCCGTTCGCCGTGGCCGACGCGCAGGGCTGGCAGACGGTTGTGGACCTGGTGAAAACCGGCAACCTGTTGCGGCGCGATGCCCAAGGCGGCGCAGGCGCGGTCCATCTGCGCCTCGGCGTCCAGCTCGCCGGGCCGGAAGTGGAAGCTGAAGCCGCGATACCGGGGATCGGCCAGATAGTCCCGCGCCACCATGGCGTTGAAGGCATCGTCTACGGCAATGAGCCCGGCAGTGGGCTGGAGGTGACCCAGGGCCGCGGTGGGGACGCATAACACCAGGGTCTCGACCTCGCTCATGCCGATCCCGGCGATGGCCGCCCGACCATCGCGGCTTAGGACGGGAGGGCCCGCCGGGGTCGTGTCGTCGGTCAGGGGTCCCAGCAGACGCGCAGCGACGTCCGGCGGGGTCGCCAGACTCAGGGTTCTGGCCAGCAACTCCCCGCCATCCGCCAGCAGCAACCGGAAGTCCTCGCCGTCCCAGTGGACCGCGACGAGGCCTTGTCCGGTCCGCACCTCCACACCTGGCTGCCGGGCAAGGGCCAAGGGGATCTCTGCCAAGCCCCCGGGGAGCGTGAAGGCCCGCAGCACCTCCTTGCGCCGGGGCTTGCGACGGAAGAGCAGCTCCGCCGGGAAGTCGTCAGCCGGTTGACAGATAACGGCACTGAAGGCCGGTCTGAACAGGTCCCGATAATTCTTCGCCCCAAGCCCAGGGCCGTAAAAGTCGCGCACGCTCAGGCTGGCCTTTCTGGCCCTAGCCGTGAACAGGCGCGGCAGCGACCAGAGCAACTCAAAGGGATGCAGGGCCGAGAGAATCCGCTGGCGCTGACCTCCCCGCCACAGGGCATAGCTCACCTTCGCCTTGGGGGTGAGCTGCTCCATCATCCCCAGCTCGCCGAGGATATCCAGGAGGTGACCGTAGCTGTTGAAGCCGGTATGCCCCCCCGCCTCGACCCAGAAATCGCCACAACCGGGGAAGGTTGGGCTGTGGAGGCAGCCGCCGACCCGCGCCTGGGCCTCCAGCACCAGGGTGGGGACACCCCGGCGCGCCGCGTAATGGGCCAAACCCAGACCGCTGATACCGCCACCGACGACGATATGCTCGAAATGTTCGCTCATGGACTCTACTCCGGCTCCCGCTCCAGGATGCGCAGGTGACTGATATCGGGCACAGCGGCAGATGCCGGCGGCCGGTCGCAATCCGCCAGGCTCCAGTCCTGGTCGGTGACTAGGTGCAGGCGGCTGATGTCCACCGCCGGAGGGGGATGGTCGGGAACCGGCTCCAGGGGCTGATCATCCGCCGCCAACGACCAGTTGACCTTGTTGGCAGGGTCAAAGGTCGTGATGTTCGGCGAGGGGTGCGGGCGCCCCTCTGGGTCATCACGCTCCGGGCCGAGAGCGGCTGAGGACGGAGATATGGGGGCCGGCTGTTCGACCAGTCGCGCCACCGCCCCCGCCGCCAGAAAGACCTCCCGCAGACGTTCCGCTTGGGCCCGGTCGAGCCCCCGTTTCAGGGCCAGCGGCTGACCAGTGAATAGACGCGCCGCAGCTTGATCCGAGAGCCGGAAGAGCCCCTGGAGCCTGGCCCGCACCTGGGCCGGCTCCGCCCCGGGCAGGAGTTCGCCGGCAAAGAGGATGTCGTAACTCAAGCCGCCGCCACCTCCGGGACTCAGTTGACGTGTGCCACGGGCCGCATCTGGGTGTCGCAGACGCCACCCACGCTGACGTTCTTGCCGGTCGGGGAGGCCTGGCAGGTCTCCCCGCGGTCCTGGACCTGGCACTTGAGTTCCAGGGGCTTGCCCTCGGCCAGCCAGGAGGGGACCTTGCGGTAGCGCCCGACCTTGCCCTGACGGCAGCCGGCGGGGATGCCATAGGGGGGGCAGGCGGCCGGTGGCTTGCCGCTGACCTTGCGGGCGTCGAGGAGGAAGCCCGGATAGTTGTCCTCCAGGCGGATGCGGTCGGCATCCTCGTCCTCGGTGACCAGGAATTCGCGGAAACGATAGGCGTCGCCGACCTTGTTCTCCACCTGGACGCGGGTATTGGCGATGAGGGCGAAATCATTCCCCTTGCGGGCGACGGCGCCGGTCATGTACTCCGCCCCCGGGTGCTCGGGAAAGCACTTGCCCATGGCGGGGGCATGGTAATAGTTGCGCAGGCCCTGCAGATCGGCCAGGGAGTTACCCGGGAAGAGCGCGCGTAGATCCTGTTCGTCGCCGAAGAGGATGCGCTCGAAATCGGCCAGGCTCTGTTCGTGCATGGCCTGAAGTTTGTCGTAGTAGGGGCCGCTGCGGGAATTGCCGGTGCTGCCGAGATCGTCGCGCAGATAGCAGGAGGTGAGGCCGGAGACCTGGGTGAGGAACTCGTCCCAGATGTTGTACTGGGAGACAGAGGAGGCGGCGCCCTGATAGTCCCCCGGGTGGCGGCAGCCCTGGTCCCGGCGGCACTGGCCGATGACGCGGTTGCGCAGGGAGAGGGCGATGATATTACGCTCGCAGGCGCCATAGGCATTGCAGCCCCGGCCCAGGTGGGCCTCGAAGAGGGCGGTGCGCATGACATAGTCCAGGTGCATGGCCCGCTTGAGGTCCGTCACCGAGGCCCGGGTCGGGTTGGCGGCCATATAGCGCTCCCAGGCCTTTGCCAAGGCCGACCGGCGACCAACCAGGTCCTCGTTGACCTGGGCGCAATAAGGCGAGTTGTGGAAGTCCCGCACCAGGCGGTCGAGGCTACGGGTGCCTCCGGCCTGACCGCCTTTGGCGGCGCCCTTACCCGCTTTGGGGGGATCGAAGGAGGGGGCCTTGGTCATCGCGTAAAAATCACGGACGCTGATGACCCGATCGACGCCCGGTGGGCAGTGGTGGTTTTCCACCCGGAGTCCCTGACGTTTGGCCAGGGCCTGCTTGAAGCGCTCGGTCGCCTCCGGGCCGGCCTTGGCGGCATCGACGACGATCTCGAAGCCGACATAGGGGGTGCCGCTGGCGTCCGTCAGCGGCTTGCCCGCGCGGATGAGCAGACAGGGGATGATGGTACTGCCCTGGGTCAGTTGCCCCGCCGGTGACTTGGGGCCACGGCGGGCGAAGTCGTCCGCGTCGTAGTAGGGCATGGCCAGGGGGCCATTGAACTTGTACAGGGTCATGAGGGGCGTGGCGGGGATATCCGCCCATGTCAGGCCAGGGAGTCCGGCCAGGCCAAGCAGGAGGCCCAGGGCCCCGAGAGCGGACCGGAGGGCATGGGTCTTCTTCATGAGCGGCTCCATTCAATTGCGTGTCGGCTACGCGTCGGCGCCCCGCCAGCGGCAGAGCCCTGGCCGGGGCTGAGGTTCGTCAGGGCAGGATTCTATACCATTGCCAGACCCCGTTCGGTTTTCCCGGTCTGGCCCGCGGCGATGGCGAGGCCCCGGCTGACCGCCAGATTCGCCCCCGACGATTAGCCCGCCCCTGGCCTATCCCTCCAGCCTGGTCGGAAGACCGCCGTCGGGCACCGCCGAGTTCCCTATGGGTGGCGCCCCTACACCCCTGGCGGTCAAGTAACGGATAATAGAATGAAGTACCCATCGCGACGGCCTGCTGTTTTAGGCAGCCAACCGGATATCCACCACTCATGACGAGGAGATTTAAATGCTGGTGACCTTCAAAACCGATGCCCATGCCGACATCATGATGTTTGGCGACGTTGCCCTGACCCTCCTCAAGCTCATGGGCTTAAGTGGCCGGGTGCCTGGCGCCCTGCTGGCGGAGGAGATCCCCACCGCCTTGGAACGGCTCAAGGCCGCGGTGACGGCGCAACCGCACGCCACCCTGGATCCGGCACCCCAGCCCGGCAGCCAGGATAGCGAAGAGACCGGACGCCACGTAAGCCTGGCCAATCGGGCCTTGCCCCTCATCGACCTGCTGACCGCAGCGGCGGCACGGGGCAAGAACGTCATGTGGGAAAGCTGAAATCTGCCGGACTCCGTGCCAGGGCGCGGTTTCCGCTTGGAATCCCGTCCCGCCTGGGAGATCATTGTCATTTCACGAGCTTTGCACGCCACGACTTTCGGCCCCACCGGGTGGTTCGGGTAGCGGTGACTCCAGGAGCGAGGTTCCCAGTCCCCCTCACCCTGTCGATGGCACCCGCCAAGACGCCACCCGTCCTGGCACGCTCGAACTCACGCCGCCAAAGACTACGCCGCCAAAGACTGGCGTTATTTCCTAGCCGATACCGCCCATTCAGAGCATCGGGAGCCGCCACCCCATGGAATCAGCACCTGTCGCAGCCCCTCGCAACCCAGCGGAACCCGCCCCAGCCGCCTCCGGGGACCCGCCGGTGACCTCGGCGTCAGACATCACGGCGGCGGGCGCGGAAGAGCGCCAGGCGTCCGTCCACCTTGCCCTGGAGGCCCTGGCCAGCAAGCTGCGGGACACCGAGGTCGCACTGATCGGCCGGATCGCCGATGTCGATGACGACCGCCGCCGGACCGGTATCGAGGTCAGACGCGCCCTGGATGCCCAGCGGGATGAGTTCGACCGCGAGTTGCGGCGTCGTGGCCTGGCCGCGACCCTGTTCGTCCTCCTCGCCCTGCTGCTGGCGGTCGGCGCCGCGGTCTTGAGCTATTACCTGGTCGATGCCAACAAAGCGGAGATCAGCGGCCAATTGAGTGGCATCCAGGAGGCGGTCGCCCGTCTGTCGGAAATCGATACCGCGCCACTCGATAAGCGGCTGGGACAACTGGACGAGGCGGTGACCCGCCTGTCCGGGGATCTGGAGAAAAAGGTCGAAAAGGTTGAGGCCCGCCAGTCCGGGGTCAACGATCTCGTCACTCGGCTCCAGGGGCTGGAGGAGACCCTGGCCAGCAAATCCGAACCGGCGGCGGAACCCGAGGTGCTGAGCGATGAGTTCAAGGCGCTGGAGACCGCTGGCGCGGATTTGGCCAAGAAGGTGGAAGACCTCCAGAAGGCCCAGGATCGGCTGGGCAAAGACATGCTGCTGCTGCGCGATAGCCTGGCCAATATCCTGGCCTCCGCCAATCTGCCCCTGGAGCGGCAGTCCTTCGCCCCCGAGGAGTCCCGCCCCGAACAGGGTGAGACCAAACCCGCCGAGGCCGCTCCCCAAGAGTCTGGTAGCCCTGCTGCCCAAGCCACCGCTCCGGGCGCCAAGGAGTCCGGAAACCAGCCCCCCCCCGCTGCCACCCCGGCCACCCCTGGCGGCCAAACCCAAGGTCAGCCGCCGACCGCCGCTGACAGCCCTCCTGCTGGCTCCTCCGCCGCGTCTGGCCTCGCCGTCATTCGCGACGCTCGGGCCCCGACGGCGTCAGGTTCAGACCCGGGCGAAAGCGATGTGGTACTGACGGAGCCCCAGCAGGCCCTGCAACTCATCAGCTTCCGTGACCTGGAGGCCGTCCGGCGCTTCGCCCAGCGACCTGACCTACCGTCGCGGGTCTATTTCCGGACCGAGAGCCGGGGCGGTCGGCCCTGGTATGCGGTTTTCTTCGGTCTCTACCCGGATGCCACTGCCGCCGCTGCCGCCAAGGCCGCCTTGCCGGCGGAGCTTGCCGCCCTCCAGCCGCTCGTCCGCCCCCTTAAGGCCGCCGACCGGCTCCAGTTCTTGGACCGCGCCCCATGAAGGCCGTGGTCGCCCGCCCCCCCTCAGGCAAGCGCCTGGCCCGGGAACGGCGGACCATGGCGGCGATGATGGCCATCTACTGCCGGGATCACCACGGCCAGCGGGGGAAGATCTGCGACGATTGCGTCCAACTGCTCAGCTACGCCGACCAGCGCCTGGCTAACTGCCCCTTTGGCGAGGACAAACCGGCCTGTAACCATTGCCAGGTCCATTGTTACAGCGCCACCCAGCGGGAGCGGGTCAGGGTGGTGATGCGCTATGCCGGGCCGCGCATGTTGTGGCGTCATCCCCTCCTCAGCCTCTACCATCTCCTCGATAAGCGTCGGGAGGCCCCTGACCTGGCCGCCGTCAAGCAGGTCCGTAAGGTGGCTAACCCCCGGTCGGAGGCACCACTCCGACGTTCGGACGCCCCATGACCTCCTGACGCACCTCCAGCCGCCCCCAACCCGCCCTTGCTCGACCTAAACTGACAGGCTTTGGGTAAACTTGCCGGCAGACCTGAACAGCCGCTCCTACCGACCCACAGCGCTGACTTTCTTTCACCCTGACCGCCGGAACCGTCACCCATGCTTTGTTGGGGCCGCCAGCTTTTCATCGCCATCGTCATCCTCCTGGGCATCAGCCAGATGATCGCCGCTTGCGGGCAGAAAGGCCCGCTCTACCTGCCGGACGATCAGGCCGCTCAACCAGCAGGGGGTAAAACCGCCGCCACGGACCAGGGCAGATCCGAGCCGGCGGCACCGCCCGCGCCGCCCGAAATCCCCGGCCCTGAACCCCTGCCACCCCCGATCCGCTAGCACGAAAGTCACGGCACAGCCACGCGATTAACCGCGACCGCCAGGAATCCCGCCCATGGACCACTTTCAGTATCAGGAACACCGTCTCTTCGCCGAGGAGGTGCCGGTCGCCAATATCGCCGAGCGTTTTGGCACCCCCTGCTACGTTTACTCCCGCGCCACCCTGGAGCGCCACTGGCGAGCCTTCGATACCGCTTTCGGCCACCATCCCCACCTCATCTGCTTCGCCGTCAAGGCCAATTCCAACCTGGCGGTGCTCAACGTCCTGGCCCGCCTAGGCTCGGGCTTCGACATCGTCTCCGTCGGTGAGCTGGAGCGGGTGCTGGCGGCGGGAGGTGACCCGGCCAAGGTCATCTTCTCCGGCGTCGGCAAGCGCGCCGACGAAATGCGCCGCGCCCTGGAGGTCGGCATCCGCTGCTTTAATCTGGAGTCGGAGGCCGAGTTGGTACGCCTGGAAGGGGTCGCCGCCGCCCTGGGCGTCGTGGCCCCGATATCGATCCGCGTCAATCCGAACGTGGACGCCGGCACCCATCCCTACATCTCCACCGGCCTGCGCGAGAACAAGTTCGGCATCGACATCCACGCCGCCGATCGGGTCTACGAGCACGCCGCCGCCAGTCCCCACCTGCACGTCGCCGGTATCGACTGCCACATCGGCTCCCAGCTCACCGAGCTGTCGCCCTTCCTCGACGCCCTGGCGCGGGTCCTGGAGCTGGCCGACCGCCTGGAGCGTTTCGGCATCCCCATCCAGCACCTGGATCTGGGAGGCGGCCTGGGCATCCGCTATACCCATGAGACCCCGCCGGAGCCCGCCGATTACGCCCGCGCCCTGGACGACCTCCTGGAAGGCCGCCATTACGAGATTCTCCTGGAGCCGGGCCGGGCCATCGCCGGTAACGCCGGTATCCTCCTGACCCGGGTGGAATACCTCAAGGACACGGGCCTGAAGCGCTTCGCCATCCTCGATGCCGCCATGAACGACCTGGTGCGCCCCGCCCTGTACCAAGCGGTCCAGGACATAGTCCCCGCTGAGCGCGAGAAGGGCGGCGAGCGTGCCCTCTGGGATCTGGTCGGCCCGGTATGCGAGACCGGCGACTTCCTCGGCAAGGGCCGCGACCTGGCCCTGGCGCCGGGCGATCTGCTGGCCATCCGCGGTAGCGGCGCCTATGGCTTCACCATGAGTTCCAACTACAACAGCCGCCCCCGCGCCCCGGAGGTCATGGTCGACGGGCCCCAGGTACATCTGGTCCGGCCTCGGGAGACGGTAGCCAGCCTCTTCGCCGATGAGGCCTTGCTGCCATGACTAGCATTGGCCAGCGGCGCCACCCCACCTGGTACCCGCTATTTCCTTCTCGTCCCGGGCTATCAGGAAAATGAAACGCCGCCCCTTGCCGCGTCGCGATCATGAAGAGGAACGGTTGCTGGCCCAGATCTGGGCCAACGCGGACCGCGCCGAGACTGATGCCCTCTTCCTGCGCCTGCTGCGGGAATTGCAGCCCGGGGAACTGGAGGGCAAGCAGGTACTGGCCCTGGGTGGCTGGCCAGGCCCGACCCCTATCGGTTTCCTTAAGGCCTGGCCCAAGGCGCGCTGTGACCTGGTCGATCCCTCGCCAGCCCGGCTGGAGACCCTCGCTCAGGCCCTGGAGGCCCTGCCGGGCGTCGCGCGTCGCTGCCGCCCCTTCACCGGGGGCCTCTCCTCCGCCAGCCTGCCCCAAGGGGCCTATGACCTGGTCCTTTCCCCGGGCCTGCTCCACCGCCTCGATGACCCCCTGGACCTGTGGTGCACTATCCAGCGGGTCGCCCGACCCGGCGTCCCGATCTTGGTCATGGACCTGATGCGCCCCCCCTCTCCCGGCTGGCTCGAATCCCTGGTCGCCACTTACGCCGCGGATGTCCCGGCCATCCTGCAACAGGATTTCCGCGCCGCCCTCTGGGCCGCCTACGCGCCGGCGGAGATCCAGGAGCAACTAGACGCGGCTGGCATCCCCGACCTGGAGGTGATGGTGGTGAGCGACCGCCACCTGGCTGTCCGGCGCTTTTTCGCCTGAAAGCCAGCTGCCCACTACCCGGCGGTTTTCAACAGCACCGCCATCTGACCCGCAGCGCGGCCGAGAAGCCGCACGAATTGCTGGCTTGTCAGCCTTCCGCTCACCGATATAATTGGAATATCAGCCATTCCTCATATTCCAAGGAGTACTCCATGCCTACTTACGATTATCGTTGTGACGTCAATGGCCGGATGGTCGAGGTCAGCCACCGCATGAGCGAGACCATCGCCAACTGGGGTGATCTCTGCGCCCGGGCCGGGGTCGAACCCGGGGAGACGCCGGCGGACACCCCGGTCCATCGCCTCGCCACCGGCGGCAATCTCATCTCCAAGAGCAGTCTGGGCAGCGGCACGGCCCCCGCCCCCGCCTGCGGCACTGGCGGCTGCTGCCCCTCGGGGATGTGCGGCTTCTAATACTACTTTGTCACCTTTGTGTAGAGTATTGATTTTAATGTATTATTCTGGGTTGTTGTTGGCGCCCTTATGATGTGATACTAACAGGCAAGAGC
>SACH01000496.1 GCA_009928645.1 Gammaproteobacteria bacterium
AGAGGCGGTGGGCTGATGTCAAACCGCGCAACTGGCTCCTAAGCCGGCTCCCAAGCCAAGCCGGGGGGTTGGGTGCGGAACGGCCAGATCCGCGATCCTTTGGGGCGGCATGAAGTCTATGGGGTATCCCCTTGAAATTCTGCCATCTTCCCGATTGTGGTGAAATAGATGCAATTAGGTCTCTAACTTGCTGACAAGCGTAAGGAAAATTTACGTCCTGGCTTGACGGGTGGGGCACGGTTGCCTAGTATGGGAACAGAAGTGGAGTGAAGTGGAATAAAAGGGAGCAATTTCGCCATCAGGGGGGCGGCAGTGTTTCGGGGGGTTTCCACCCTTAGTCTGGATGCCAAGGGCCGGCTGGCCATGCCCGCGCGTTATCGCGAGCAGTTGCAGGCCTGTTGCGCGGCCCATTTGGTGGTGACTATCGATACCGATCGCTGCCTGCTGATCTATCCAGAACCCAACTGGCGAGAGATTGAGCGCAAGCTGGAGAAGCTGCCCTCCTTCAACCCCACGGCTCGTAAGTTGCAGCGCCTCTATATCGGCCATGCCCATGACGTGGACATGGACAGCCAGGGTCGGGTGCAACTGCCGCCGGAGCTGCGACAGTTCGCGAACCTGGACAAACGGGTGGCCCTGATCGGGCAGAGCAATAAATTCGAGCTTTGGGATGAGGACACCTGGGTGGCGCGCCGTGACCAATGGCTGAACGAGGAGGATCTGGTGGAACTGGAGTCCTCTCCCGAGTTCGCGTCCCTGTCGATCTGATTCGATGAGCTGCCCCGTGGCTGACACCGGGCACAGGCCCGTTTTGCTGGAGGAGTCTTTGGAGGCCTTGGCGATTCGCCCAGATGGGTTCTATATCGACGGCACTTTTGGCCGGGGCGGGCACGCGCGCGCCATTCTCGCCCGGCTGGGGCATGCCGGCCGCCTCCTGGTCCTGGATCGGGATCCCGCGGCGGTGGCCGCAGCCGAGGCCCTGGCGCAGCGGGACCCACGCCTGAAGGTCGAACATGCCCCCTTCTCCCGTCTGCGGGAGATCGTTCGCCGCCATGAGCGCCTGGGCGCTGTCGATGGTCTGCTGCTGGACATCGGCGTCTCCTCGCCCCAGTTGGACGAGGCCGGACGCGGTTTCAGTTTCGCCGCGGATGGCCCCCTGGACATGCGGATGGACAACAGTTCCGGTGAGACGGCCGCGGCCTGGTTGGCGGCGGCTAAGGAGGCGGACATCGCCCGGGTCCTGCACGAATACGGCGAGGAGCGCTTCAGCCGACGTATCGCCCGCGCCCTTGTCACCGCGCGCGGACAGGCGCCCATCCTCACTACCGGGCGGCTGGCGACGATCGTGGCGGCGGCTTGCCCAACACGGGAGCCGGGCAAGCACCCGGCGACCCGCACCTTCCAGGCGTTGCGCATCCAGGTCAACCGCGAACTCGACGAACTGGGCGCCGCCTTGGTGGCGGTGCGCGACCTTCTCGCCGTGGGGGGGCGACTGGTGGTGATCAGTTTCCACTCCCTCGAAGACCGCCTCGTCAAGCGGTTCATCCGGGATCAGGCCCGGGGTCAGCCGGTCCCGCGCAGCGTGCCGCTGCGGGCGACCGCGACCCAGGCCTGGCTGGAGCCCGTCGGCAAGGCCCTGCATGCCGGGGAGGCCGAGGTCGCGGCCAACCCCCGGGCGCGCAGCGCGGTGCTGCGGGTGGCGGAGCGGCGGTCATGAGCCTGCGGGACCTGCTCCTGATCGCCCTGCTGGCCTTGGCCGTGGTCGCCTCCGGGATCGGGGTCGTCTATGCCAAGTATCAGACGCGGATCGAATTCATCAATCTGCAGGCGCTGACCCGGGAACTCCATCGGCTGGA
>SACH01000497.1 GCA_009928645.1 Gammaproteobacteria bacterium
GCGCCGCGCTACTAGCGGCCAGGGCGATGATGGGCAAAGCCTCGGCACGCAGGGCGGTATTGCACAAAGCCGAGCCGACGTTGCGCATGACAATCCAGCGCCGGCTGGGCAGGTGGTAATAGCGCTGGCGGCGTGTGCCGGTAATCCAGACGCCGGGGCGGCTCAGGTGAGCAACGCAGGTTGCCAGGTAGTCCGCGGGATACCAGTCGTCGTGCTCCCAGATGACGATGATGTCCCCCGTGGCATGGGGAATGGCGGCCAGCAGGTTGCCAGCCAGACTGGCGGCCCCCTCGCCGGCGCGGTGGCGCTTGAGGTGCGTCTGCCCCAGCGTCAGGGTGGCGGGGACGGTGCCATCATCGGCGACTAGCCATTGATCCGGCGGCAACGTCTGCCGCGCCACATAGCGCTCCGCCAGGGCCAGGCCGGTCGGCTGGTCGGCGGTGGGGGTGATGAGGGTGATGGTGGGCCTAGAAGTCATTGACCGGCCGCTTGGCATGGCGATAGGTGGCAATCGGGCTGGTGTGCTTGGTGCCGGGCCAGCGGGCGATGGGCAGGCCCAGCCGCCAGGCGCAGTAGTCCAGGCTCATTTGATCGCGCAGGCTGCGGGTCTGCGTCTCCTGGCACCACAGCTCATTGAGGGCGATCACCTCCGGCGTGTGGTGGCGCAGGATCAAACTGTTTTCGGAAAGCTCCCGTTGCGGGTGGGCGGCGGTATCGAAGCCGGCGGCCTGATAGGCGGCCAACTGCACCTTGATGTCCTCCGCCCGGGCCTTGCCCAGCTTGATGATGGCGGCGGCCTCATCGCTGATGCGCGCGCGCTCATGATGGCGGAAGGCGACAAATTCGCCATACATCGCCAAAGTGGTAGGGTCGGCGGCGAGGACAAAACTGGCATCCGCCCACAGCGACCAGGGGGTGTCGGTGTAGAGGTGGCTCAGAGCCTTGATCCGCCGCGCCGCGCGGGTCGGCGCGGCCTGGGGCGGCAGGCGCAGGATCTCCCAGCGCTGGCTGGTCAAGCCCGACTGGTCGGTGTAGCAGATCATCCGCCCCGGCCAGTCCACCGCCGGCTCATAGAGCGGGTCGGTATTGCCCAGGACGCAGGTATAGACAGTGATCTCTGCCGGGTCCAGGCGTGGCCCGGAGGCCAGGGTCGGCTCCGCCAGGACCGTCTCCAGGGCCACGCGCGGGAAGCAGGTCAGGGCGGTGGCGCGGCTGGCGTTGAGGATTGGGACGCCGCGCTGGCGGGCGAAGGCGGCACAGTGGTCGATACGCTCTGCCCACAGCGGCAGCGAGACGGCATTGCCCAGGCCGGGCGGGTGAGCGCCGTGCCAGTGACGCTGACCGTCGGGGCCTGCCTGGCAATCGAGCCCCAGGCAGACGACGCGGGACGCCCCGGCGGCGATGGCCAGGGCGATGGCCCCGGCGCCTGAATTGCGGTAGGTGTCGATGCCAAGATGACGCAGGTTGATGACCGGCTGGCCGCCGGCGGCGGGGCCGCTGACCGGCTGGCCGCTGCACGTCAGGCCCTTGAAGACCTTGCGTACTTCGACGCTATGGGCGACGAACCACTTTCGATCCTGGAAGAACAGGGCGTCCGCCCACGGAGCCAGGCGGAAGGTGGTATTACTGACGATCACCGGGGCGCCCGTGGCGCGGACCGCGGCGACATCGGCCGGGGTCAGGCTGGGGCCGGAGGCGAGGACAAAGACCGTGCGGCCCTGGCAGCGCGTGCGCAGCCGTTCCAGAGCTGGGGCCAGGCTGTCCGGGCTGGGTGGCGCCGCAACCGGATCTGCCGGGCGCGCCACCAGCCGCGGACGCGGGCGCACGATGGGGGCGCGGCGGACGGCGG
>SACH01000498.1 GCA_009928645.1 Gammaproteobacteria bacterium
TCGAATATGTTCATGCCGCGCCTGGCCCTTTCATCCCCTGGGGGCCACTTGACCCACCGGGTCCCCGTGCAGGCGAACAGGGCGCTGACTGGCCAGGGGAGTTACTTGGATCTTTAAATGATCCTCTTCCTGACGGGCAGGAATGAGCCGATCGCTCTAGGCCCATCGGGTGCGACCGCCGCGCGCGCGATTGAGGTTGACTTATGTGACGCCACCATGAGCACCGGGCATTGGCAGAAATTGCCGCAGGGTACCCATTAGTTCATCAAGGTTGATGGGTTTGCCTAGGTGGGCATTCATGCCTGCCGCCAGGATCAGGTCGGTGTTTTCCGACCCGATGTTGGCGGTCAGGGCGATGATGGGAATCCGCGGGTCCAGCTCACGAATGCGGCGACTGGCCTCCAGGCCATCCATGACCGGCATCTGGATATCCATGAGGATCAGGTTCCAGGGTTCATTCCGAAAGCGTGCGACCGCTTCGGCGCCATTCTCGGTCACGGCAATGATCAGGCCGCTCCCTTCCAGGAGCCCAAGGATGATCTGGATATTGATCGGGTTGTCCTCGGCAAGCAGGATACGAAAACCGTTCAGATCCTCCAGGTTTCCCTGGCCGCTGGCAGGCGCATCCGCGCCCTGCCGGCCTTCCGCCTCAGGCGGGTTTGGGCCAGCCTCAGTGGCCAGGACCGGGCATGCCGCGGCCCTGATCTCGAAACTGAAACAGCTCCCCCGCCCAGGTTCACTGCTGACCTCAAGGTGTCCCCCCATCAATTCCACCAATTGCTTGCTGATGGCCAGACCCAGGCCGGTGCCGCCAAACTTGCGGCTAGTACTGGAATCCGCCTGGGCAAAGGCCTGAAAGAGTCGTTGCCGTTCCTCGCTGGTCAGGCCGATGCCCGTGTCGCTGACGTCGAAGCGCAAGCATCCCACGGCGGGCTGACGAATGGCCAGGTGGACCTCGCCCGTCGCGGTGAACTTGACGGCATTGCTCAACAGATTGGTGAGGACTTGACGAATCCGCAAAGGGTCTCCCTGGTAGCGGTCGGCCAGGTCGTCGGCGAGGTCGACCCGGAGGGTCAGGCCCTTGTCCCGTGCGGGGATCTGGAGCAAATGCACGACATCCTCGACCAGTGGGCGAAGTGCGTAGGGGATCGTTTCGATCTGCATCTTGCCCGCTTCGATCTTGGAGAAGTCAAGGAGATCGTTGAGAAGGCCAAGCAAGGCCCGCGCGTTGCGCTCGATCTTGTCCAGGTAGTCGTGCTGCCGCTCATCCTGGGCATGGCGCTGGGCTAACTGGGCCATGCCAATGATCCCGGCCATGGGGGTGCGGATCTCGTGACTCATGGTGGCCAGAAAGTGACTTTTGGCCTGGGTGGCCTGTTGGGCAGCCCTCGGGCACTTGCTCCACCCACGTTGGCGGATTCAGCCAGTTCTCACGCGACCGGGACAGGGCAAAGCCGTGATTCAGCATCCACTGAATCTCGCCGATCCACAGGGACACCCGCGCCAGTTCCGCCGCGAAGGGATTGATCTCGATCCCCAGCAGGTTCTCCGGCCCGATGGCGGGAAACTGCCGCCCCAGGCCCAGGGCCTCGGTCTCGGTGATGACCTGATGCTCCAGGTCCTTCAGGCCCAGCAGGGTGAGCAGGAGAAAGTTCCCCGACCCACAGGCCGGGTCGAGGACGCGGAACTGCTGCAAGCGATGGAGAAAGCCCTGATACAGCTCCCTGGCGGCATTCTTGGCCTTGGTGGCTGTGGCCCATCAGGGCACGGCAGTGATCATCAGAAAGAGACCAAAGATCACCAGGTGTACCCCTCCCTGCAAGATCGTGGTGCGGCCGGTGGCGAAG
>SACH01000499.1 GCA_009928645.1 Gammaproteobacteria bacterium
GGCCAGGGGGGCGACGCTCTGGGGCAGGCAACGCGCCAGCATGGCGTCGTAATCCAGTTGGGCCAGTTCCAGGGCCTTGGTCAGCATCTCGCTGAGTTGCTGATTGATCTGGTTGATCTGGCCGCTGACGCGGACCAGTTGGCTGGCGATCCGCGGCTCCAGGGCCTCGGCCTGATAGCGCAGGGCGGTCTGGTAGTAACCCAGGGCGCTCAGGGGCTGGCGCAGGTCGTGGCCGATCAGTTCCAGCAGGCGGGCGCGAAAGCCCTGGGCCTCCTCCGCTCGGCGCTGGCGCAGTCGAGCCTCCTCGGCGGCCAGCCAGACTTGCCGGTATTGCCGGGCCTGGCTGACGGCGGTGTAGTGCGAGAAGCTGATCAGCCCGAAGATCAGAAAGGGCGTGTAAAGGAACAGGGTGTCGCTGGTGTCGAACCAGAGTTGCAACAGGACGAATTGCAGACCGAACAGCAGGGCGTTCACCAGCAGGGTGAGGCGCCAGGGGGAGAGGAAGGTGTAGTAGGCGGTGATGGTGAAGAGGTAGATGGCCAGCAGGAAACCGGGGGTCGCCATCCCCTGCAGCGCGGGGTGGTGGTAGCTGGCCATGACGTTGTTGCTGGACAGCATGCAGAACAAGAAAAAGTACTGGGAAGCCCGGCTGATGGGCAGGTGATTGAATATGAAAGTAATGATGATGAGGAGGGAGAGGATGAAGGTGCCGCGGCTGGCCAGGCGCCAGAAGAGGACCTCGGGGTAGTCGGCCAGCAGGTGGATATCCAGGCCGATGAGCAGACATTCCAGGCCGCAGATGATGGCCGCCACGTAGCGGTCGCGGCGGACGAAGTGGCCCTCGCAGGCATCCAGGAAGCGGCGCTCCAGGGCGGGGTCGCGAAAACTCCCGCTCAGCCAGTGGTAGTCCGGCGCGGTGGGGAGGCTAGCGCCAGCGGGTGGTGCCTTGGGCCAGGCGGCGCCGGGCGTGGCCTTGGTCATCTCCCGACCTCGATGCAGGTCCTCTGGAGAGTAGGCATGGGCATGGTTATGTCTATTGTTTTTGTTTCGAATCGTTACGCTCGTCCCTGGGGTGTCTGCCCGCCTTATGGGGCCGGGCTGAGGAAGTGTAATCCTTAACCCGCACCAAAGACCATACGCCATGGAGCGTATCTGCCCCTGTCCCTTTGTCATTCGCGGGGGCGCGCCACCCTTGGCCGGGAGGGCCCCTTCGCCGGGCCCTGAGCGGCGAACATGCCCAACCTCCCTTTCCGTCACGCCCCCCGTCGCGCGCCCGCGCTTGCTGGCGCAGGCCTTGGGTCGCTACCCCCGCGCCGCCTGCTTTCGATTGGCGGCCGGCGCCCGGGCTTTTGCTAGAATGCCAGCCTTTCCCGCCCTATCCGTGGATTGCCATGACCGTCCGTACCCGTTTCGCTCCGTCCCCCACTGGTTATCTACACGTCGGTGGCGCCCGTACCGCCCTCTTCTCCTACCTCTTCGCCCGCCGCCACGGGGGGCGCTTCGTGCTGCGCATCGAGGACACGGACCTGGAGCGGTCGACGGCGGAGTCGGTCAACGCCATCCTGGAGGGCATGGCCTGGCTGGGGCTGGACTACGACGAGGGGCCCTTCTACCAGACCCAGCGCTTCGACCGGTACAACGCGGTCATCGACGAACTGCTCGCCAAGGGCCTGGCCTATCGCTGCGATTGCCCCAAGGAGCGCCTGGACGCCCTGCGCGAGGAGCAGATGGCGGCCAAGCTCAAGCCGCGCTACGACGGCCGCTGCCGCAGCCGCGAGGTCGATCCCACCCAGCCCCACGTCATCCGCTTCCGCAACCCGGACGCCGGCCTGGTGGTGGT
>SACH01000500.1 GCA_009928645.1 Gammaproteobacteria bacterium
GGACGGCATGATTCGCATCTGTGTGTTTGATGCGCAGGGCAACCGCCTGTCGACGTGTCGCTGCCACAGCCTGGCGGAGGAGCCGTATCCTGGCGAGGAAATCTTTGAGGCGCCCATCGAGGTCGCCGGGATAGTGGTGGGCTCGGTGGGGGTCGCCTTTGATACCCGGAGCATCATGAAAGACGTGGCCCTACTGGAGCGCCAGTTGTTTTTGCTGGCGTTTGGCTTGCTGGGTTTGGCGCTGTTGTTTGCGTGGTTGACCGGGGACAGTCTCAGTCGGCAACTGGACGCCCTGGTGGTGCAGATGAGCCGACCCGACCCGGTACCGATTCCCCTGCTGGGCCGCCGTTCGGATCTGGATAAGGTCGCCCAAGCCTTTAATGCCTTGCTGGAGCGCCACGGCGGGTCGTCAGCGACCGACCTGCGCCGATAAGGGGGCCTCCCGGGGAGGGGCAGGGGTCGCAACACGCTGGGTGGCGGTGCCCCAGTCGTGACGCCAGACTGCCCGCATGAGCCTATTCCCCGACCTTGAGCAAACCCTCGCCGACCTGCGTCAGGACCGCCTCAGCTCGCCGTTGCTGGCCGGGTTGAGCCTGTCCGACAGCTATCTGGAGACGCAGATTCTGGCCGCCCAGGCCGATGCCGCCTTGGCGTTGCGTGTCTTCCTGACGCCCACCGTCGTCCTGCCCGAAACCGCCACCGACGCGGAACGGGACGCCCTGGATGATGCCGGCACCCCCTGGGTCGAGGAGCCGGGTTATGACCTGGAAGGCGACTTCTTCTCCGGCGAGCGGTGGGGCTACCTGGTCACCCGCCATCGGCCCATCATCAGTGTGCAGTCGATGCGCTTTGTCTACCCCCAGCCTTACTCGGGGGTGTTCACCGTCCCCGCTGACTGGATTCGCACCGACAAGAAGTACGGCCACATCCGCCTGGTCCCGGGCACGCAGGCCTTCGCCGCCCCGCTGTCTGCCTGGGTGATGCAAATCATGGGTGCCGGACGCACCATCCCGCAGATGATTCAGTTGCGCTACACCGCCGGGCTGCGCAATGCCGCCGCCCAGTACCCGGAACTGCCGGACCTGGTGTTGCGCATGGCGGTGCTGCGCGTGCTCCATTCCAGCTTCCCCGCCACCTCGGGGTCCATCTCGGCGGACGGGCTGTCGGAAAGCCAAAGCATTCAGCTTGACCAGTACCAGGGCGACATCGACGCCAGCCTGGAACGCCTGCGCCAGGTGATTCACGGCGTGCAGCTCATGGTGGTGTGACGGTCCGCCGCCGCCATGCGCCTCAACCCCGCCCGCTTCAACCGCTTCCTGTCCAAGATTGGCCAGGACCTCGCCTGGCGCCCCAGCAGCGCCTGTCCCTGCGTGCAGCCCTACTCCGGTAGCCCTGACCCCAGTTGCCCGCACTGCGCCGGCAAGGGGCGGCTGTGGGCCGCTGCGACGGCCTGCTCGGCAGGCATCGTCTCCCGCGACATCATGCGCCAGGCCGCGCCAATGGCGATTCTGGATGCCGGCGACGTGATGCTGGTCATCCCCAGCGACCAGCCCATTTACGGCATCGGCGAGTACGACCGGGTGGTGATGACCGACCGCACCGAGCCGTTCAGCCTCAACCTCATAGCCGGGACCAATGCCCTGCGCTTCAACCCGGTGTCCATCGACCGCATTACCTGGCTGGCTGGCGACGGCAAGCTGGTCGACGGCACCCCGCCAACCGGCTGGGCCAATGGCACCCTGACGTGGACGACGCCCAAGCCGCCCGCCAAGCCTCCGACCACCCCGCCTGCCGGCGTCACGGTGGCCATTACCGGACGGCGCCACCCCGAGTATTT
>SACH01000501.1 GCA_009928645.1 Gammaproteobacteria bacterium
CAGGACTGGCAGTTGACCCAGGTCGGTGAACGCCTGCTGGACTCGGTGAAGGCCCCGCCCCCTCCCGTTGAACCCATCGAGGTGGTACCCGTCGCCCCGGCGCGGCGTGGCCGCCCCCGTAAAACCGTCGAGGTAACCGCCGATGGCGACGACTAATCCTACCCTGAACGGCAACTGGAGCAAGCTGGTCGACGCCGGTTATGAGTTCCTGCTTACCCTGCCCTTCTCCACCCGCGTGGATGTCGAGATTGCCACTAAGGACACCGAGGAGGCACCGACCGTCAAGGGGCATGTGCTACGCGGCGATCAGTTTGAGAGCCTGAACCGGACGCTGATCGGGCCGGGGTATGTCTATGCCCGGACCTCGTCGGGGACGGTCAACGTCGTGCTCAACGCCTGGGCCTTGTGACCGTGCGCGCCTTACGCCTGACCCGCACGCACGCCTTAACCCGCACCCTGGGCGCGGGGGTCTTGGGCGGTGTGGTAGCGGCCTCGGGAGCACCCTATTTGCCCACTGACGCGACGGCCTACCTGACCCTGGCGGGCAGCGAGTACCACGTCGACGCCAGCGACCTGCAATACCAAACCTCCGCCGGCGAGGATTATCTGACGGCGGCGGGTAATACCTTTTTGACGACCGGGCCGTTATGACGGCGCTGCTGTTTCTTGTTGCAATAATCGGAGAGCCCTGATGGCTGGTTACCAATCCCCTTACACCGGCGCGCAGATTGACGCCGCGCTGGCCACGGCGGCGAGCGTTTCGGACTACGGCAAGACCCTGATCGACGACGCCAACGCCGCCACTGCCCGTGGCACCCTTGGCCTGGGCGACAGCGCCACCAAGAACACCGGCACCACGGCGGGAACGGTGGCGGCGGGCGATGACAGCCGCATCACCGGGGCGGCAACGGCGGCCAACCTCACCACCGAGACTGACAACCGCGTCCTGTACGACGAGGAGCTGACCCGCGCCGTGGCCTACGCCACCGACCTGGCGGGCCAAGCGGCGCGCACCCTGAGCGGCAGCCTACCCAGCAACGTCCCCGCCAGCGCCTCGGCGCCGGGGGTGGCCGGGCAGATACGGTACGCCAGCGGATACCTTTACGTCTGCGTGGCGACCAATACCTGGCAGCGCGTCGCCATCGCCACTTGGACCTAAGCCGACTGGCCCTACAAGGCCACAGTCTGCGTCAGCGCCACCTACCCACTGCTTAGCTTTACCAGCCTTTACTCCCGGAGCCCTCCATGGCCGATTACCAAGAATCGCAAGTTGCTGGCACGTCCTGGCACCGTTTCAATCAGATTCACATCGACAATACCCGTAATGCCGTCCCGGTCGTCAGTATGCGCGAGGAGCGCGTCGTCGCCCTGGCCGATGGCCGCGAGCTGCGCGAGCCGGTGGGCGTGCTGGAGTTGCCCTGTGGCGATCTCAGCTACCCCATCACCCTGCGCGATCCCGCCAGCGGGGCACCGACCGGCGCCACCGCGACCCTGGGTGACGCCTATGCCCTGGTCTATAGCCTGTGCCTGCAAGAGGCCCTGATCCGCGACGGGGCCATCCCCCGGCCCGGCGTGTCCGCGACCCCTGGCGGGGAGGAGTAAGCCATGGCCCTGACCATCAACATCCCCGACGCCCTGCGGCGCAGCGTGGAGGCGGCTTCGGGCGGCCTCAATACCGTGCTCTACACCGCCAAGGGCCAGCCGTCGTACATGCGCGTCGTGCCTTTGCGTACCCGGCAATCCTTTAGCGGTCAAAATTTAGGCACCGGCACCCATCCGGCCTTCGTCGTCGGCGGCGCCGACAAGGCCAATTTGTTCCTCGGCCTCTACCCAGG
>SACH01000502.1 GCA_009928645.1 Gammaproteobacteria bacterium
ACCGGCTATGGCGACAGCATGATCGATTACAACTGGAGTCAGAACGCCGTAGGCATCGGTGTCGCCCTTAACGATCTCCTCGATCAGCCGCTTCCGGGCTTCTGAGTCACATCATGACCAGCCTGGCCCTCGTCCCCGATGGCCGCCTGGCCGGACCCCTGCTGCTCACCTTGGCCAGCATTCTGACCCTCACGGCCCGCCATGGTCCTTACGCCGGACCTGGCTTGCCGGGAGCCAGGGGGAGGACTAACATCCCGCCACCAGACATGGCAGCTCGCTCGAATAGTTTCCAACCTGATAGTCCTGAGTCCTTGAACTTGTTAGATACCTGGCTGGAATGGCCTGGCTCCGGCTTCACCCCGGCAACCTCTTCACCCCCGCTCAACACCCCGCCGCTGGCGGTCGAGGAAGCTCATGTTCAATAAAAAAACCCTGGATGATCCCCAATACGCCAAGCTCGAGACCCTGGCCGTTACTTTTCAGCGCACCGGGCGCGTTGGCTTCTGGTCGCAATTCTGGCTCGCCACCTTCCCCATCGCGGTCATGGTCTTCATCCTCTTTTTCGCCGGCAACCTCACGGGCACTCGCTCCGGGTCGCGCGTCATCGAATGGCTGACTTACGCCAACATTCTGGTCCTGGTCTTCACCACCTGGTGGTTCAGTGGCTACCGTCGCCTGGGCCGGGAGATTGGTGATCCCGCCACCCGCCCCGACAGCGACGCGGTCATCGGCCGGGTCTGGACCGGTCTGGTGGCCAGCACCCTGGGTATCGTCTTCTCCATCCTCGTCATGCTGTTCGACGTCGGCCAGATCTTCTTCTATTTCCTGACCGCCCCTCAGGGTGGCGTGCCCACCGTGCAGATGGGGGGGGGCACCTTCGTCTCCGCCATCGACATGGCCAGCCTTTTCGCCCTGGTCATGGTCATGGCGGCGGAGGTCCTGGCTACCCTGATGGGCCTCTGGCTGCTGTTCCGCACCACCCAGGCCTATAACGCGGCCAAGACCCGTTCGGCCTGAGACGGCCACCCCGCGGGGTGCCCCCGACCGGGGGCATCCCCACCCCGCTGTCAGCAAAGCCCGCCCCGCCCTGCGCTTGAGCATCCCGGCCTCGGGACCCGCCGTTGCGTGGCCAACCGCCCCAGGCGGATGGAGCCTATGAAACGAATCCTCCCGCTGCTGCTCCTGGGGGCACTGATCCTGACCTTCCTGACCCTGGGCCTGGACCAATACCTGACCCTGGAGGCCTTTCATGAGAGCCATGAGGCCATCGAGGCCTGGTTGGCAGACCATCTGCTGCTGGGCATCGCCAGCTACCTGGCCGCCTTCAGCCTCCTGACGCTCTTTCTCCCCATCGCGGCGCTCATGACCCTGGTGGCCGGCGCCCTGTTCGGTTTCTGGCAGGGCGTGCTCATCGCCTCCTTCACCGCCGCCCTGGCCAGCACCCTGGCCTTCTGGCTGTCGCGCTTCGTCCTGCACGATCTCGTCCAGCGCCATTTCGGGGAGCGTATCGCCCTGGTAAATGCCGGAGTCGCCCGGGATGGTGCCTTTTACCTCTTTTCCATGCGCCTGGTGCCCGTCATCCCCTTTTTTATCATCAACCTGGTCATGGGCCTCACCCCCATGACGACCCGCACCTTCTACGCGGTGACCCAGGCCGGGATGCTGGCCGGCATCCTGATCTACGTCAACGCCGGCACCCAGATCGCCGAGGTGGACGACCTGGGCGATGTACTGTCCCCAAAACTACTCGGCTCCCTGATCCTGCTGGGGGTCTTCCCCCTCGTCGCCAAGTGGGGCCTGCGCGCGATCCGCGGCCGGCTCACGTCACCAG
>SACH01000503.1 GCA_009928645.1 Gammaproteobacteria bacterium
GACCTTATACTCCGTCGCGCAGCCAGTCACGACTAGAGCACTAAGGATGGCGAATATCACAAGCAGGCTTCTCATTTTTTGCTCCTCTCGCGGATTTTCAGCATTCAAAACTCCCCTTCCCGAACCTTGGCGGTATCCATGATGCTGACCACGGGCCGGGGTTTGGTCGGATCGTTGTCGGGCAAGGTGCCCTGACCCTTCTTGAAAAACTTGGTGGCCAAGCTGTCCAGGTTCGCCAGCAGGCGTGACCCGGGCAAGGCTTTCTTATCGGCGGCGTAATGGGAAAACCATGGGATTTTCGCCCGGGCATATTCCTTGGCGGTCGGTGGCTTGTGGGGTGGATGGCGCCCGGTAATGGCGTGGTAGGTCAGGCTGTTGACGATGTGGACGAAACAGCGTGCGCTGATCGTCTGGTCCCAGACGTCGAGGCCATAGGGGTCGGCGACGACCTTCTGGATCATCAGCCCCCCCGGCGCCAGGCCCATTTCGTCCCCGGCTGGCGCTTTGCAGAACCGGACATCCTCCCCAAACATCATCTTGTTCAGGGCGATTTCCCGGGCGCGGTCGGCCTCCACTTCCGCATAACGCTCCCGCTTCATGGGGTACACCAGGATTTGCAGACCGCCATGAGTAGCGCTGGCGGTGAGCTGCTCCTCGGCGGAATACCCCTCACCCAGGGGCATGGCGACGAATTGGCGAATCAGACCCTGGCCGACGGCATAGCCGTCAAGCCACCGCTGCTCGGGGACCACGACATAATCCTGGGGGTCGGCCACCAGGGCGGGGTGCCAGGGATCTCCGGTCAGGACATTGACCTTGCCGGCCGCGATCTTCACGGCGCAGGGATAGCTGCCGAGGTAGTAGCTGGAAAAGTTGATCCAGAGGGCCTCCGCCTGATACATGGGCAGGAAGACCCCACCATGGGGCGCCCAGGAGGCGGGCAAGCGCTGACGGTAGTCATCCACATGATGGAGGGGGAAACGCTCCAGGCCGGCCGGGAGGGGATAGGGCCGGTTGTCGTCCGGGATGCGCAGGGTACGCTCGAAATCGACGTTGCAGATGGCGTGGGAGTGGACCTCCGGGAAACTGAACGCCAAGACATCCGCATAGGTTTCGATCATGGCTGGACCTTCGGGGCGTGATTACCAGTCGCCATCGCGGACCTCACGCACCACCCGCAGGATGGCGTCGTCGGGCATGTCCTTGAGTTGGCGAATCAGATCGGCGAAGAGCCGAGGGCGGGCGCGGATGACGGCTTGCAGGTCCTGGGAGACCTTGCCGGCCATGGCCAGGAGCACGTCGCTGTCCTCGCCCAGTTCCGCCGCCAGGAGGCGGATCTTCTCTTCCGATGGGGGGGCGAAGTCGCCCCGCTCGATCTTGCTCAGATAGGCGGGCTGCACACCAATGCGTTGCGCCACCTGGCGGACCGAGTAACGCCGGTCATGGTGGCGGAGGGTTTCCCGCCGGTCACGGATGTATGCTGCGAAGTTCATGTGTATAGTATACATTATACACAAGCAGCCTTAGCAAGCAGTTTGCCGGGGCGGTGTGCCCCGCTGGGTGTACCAAAGGGCGGGGGAATCGTTCAGCCCAGTCGTGCTGGTTGTGCTGGCTGAGCCACAAGTTGCTATAGCCGATGAGGTTTTACCTATGCCACTGCATACTGAGACCGTTGAGGCAGCCCACTTCAACCAACTGGACGGGATGGAGAACTGGATCGAGACGACGCAAGGGGGATTGAAGCGCCTACCGGCGCGGGGGCTGCTGGACGCAGGGGCGCGCTTCCTGGACGACGAGTACTTGGGCGATGGGGACATCCTGCTGCGGTT
>SACH01000504.1 GCA_009928645.1 Gammaproteobacteria bacterium
CGGTGTCTATCGTCATGGTGTCTCCGGTGATTGCTTTGCACCAGCGACATCCTATTCATCCCGTTGTCAACCGGTCACGCACGCTTGCCGGAACTACACGGAAATCCGCCCGTGGATGGTGATGTCCTGGCTGACCAGTTGGGCGCAGCACCCCTGCGGCTCCCTCCCCGGGGAGGATGAACTGATCGCCGCCCGTCTGGGCTGCACCCTGGCGTTCTTCACCGCCCAGCGCCATCACATCCTGCGCGGCTGGGTGCTGCACGCCGATGGGCGCTATTACCACCCGGTGATCACCGCCCAGGTGCTGAAGATGCTGGCCACGCGCGATGGCTGGCGCCGTCGTCAGGGGCGGCGGCGCGGGGAGTCCGTGGAAACCTTGGAGCCCGGGGAGAACGATGTCACGCGTGACACTTACGTGACTCACGCGGGCGTCACGGTGGAGTCACAGCAGTGTCACGCACCTTCCTCTTCCTCTTCCTCTTCCCCTTCCTCTTCCGAGTTTTTAGGAGTTGCTAAAGCAACTGTCGAATTCGCCTCTGGCGAACCCGACCTGGGGCGGTCCGAAGCGGCCCCACCGGCTCCAGGGTCCACTAGGACCACCCTGGCCCCCAAGCCCGGCGCCCCGCCCGTCCCCTCGGCCGTCAGCGATGTCTTCCACCACTGGCGGGCGGTGATGCGCCATCCCCAGGCCAGGTTGGACGTGAAACGGCGCAAGGCCATCGGCGCGCGGCTCAAGGAGGGCTACTCGGTGGAGCAGCTCAAACAGGCCATCGACGGCTGCAAGGCATCGCCCTGGCATCAGGGCCACAACGACCGCCACCTGGTGTACGACGACATCGGGCTGATCTGCCGCGATGCCCAGCGGGTGGAGGCGTTCATCGCCCGGGTGGCGGGGCAGACGGCCCAGCAGGCGGAGCTGGACGCCTGGGTGAACGAGGGGGCCTGCATCGAGGGGGAGTGCCGCCATGTCTGCGCCTGACAAGCAGCGCTTCTCAGAAATCCTGGACGACCTGGGGGTGATCTACGACCGGGAGGTGTCGGTGACCCTCAAGCGCCTGTACTGGGAGGACCTGGGGTCGTATCCCCTCGACGCCATCGCCGCGGCCTGTCAGGCCCATCGCCGCGATCCGGACCGGGGGCGGTTCTTCCCCAAGCCGGCGGACCTGTTGGCGCGCCTGGGGGCGGGCTCCCGGCATCTGCCCGCGGAGGCGGCCTGGGCGATCGCCCTGGAGTCGCTGGACGAGGACACCACCCTGGTGTGGACGGCGGAGATCGCCCGGGCGCGGGAGGCGGCGCGGCCGATCTGGGTGAGCGGGGATCGCTACGGGGCGCGGGCGGCGTTTCTCAAGGCTTACGAGGCGCTGCTGTTGGCGACCACGGAGCCACCCCGTTACCAGGTCAGCGTCGGGCATGATCCGGCGCAACGGCAGGCGGCGGTGGAACGGGCGGTGCGCGAGGGGCTCATGACCCAGGAGCAGGCGCGGCATTACTTACCGGGGCCGGCGGTGACCCCCGAGGGGGCGGTCCTGGCCGGGCTGCTGAGCGGGAAGGTGGTGGCCTTGCCCCAGGACGAGGCGACCCGGCAGCGGTTGGCGGCGTTGCGGGTGGAGTTGAACAAGCCGGAATCCGGGGTCAGCGTGGCGCAGGCGCGGCGGGACGTGATCGAGGAACGGCGGCGGCAGGCCCTGGCGTATTTGCAGGCGCGGATGGCCGAGGGGGACGATCATGCCGCCTGATGATTTTTGGGGGGCGGAGGCGGAGGGGCTGGACGCGCCAGGATTGTCCAGAAACGCCGTGGCGGCCGCCGGGACGCAGAGGAATAGGG
>SACH01000505.1 GCA_009928645.1 Gammaproteobacteria bacterium
GAGCAGCAGCAGGGCGCCGCCAAAGGCCGCCACCCAGGCCCAGGTGGGTCGCGCCGCGAGGGATACCGCGGCCCAGGGCCAGGCCGCCAGGGCCGTCAGACCCTCCAGCAGCCAGGCCAACAGGTCGGCCGTCCAGATCCAGGGCAGGTCCAGCCCCGGCACGGGTACCAGGGCGAGCAGGGCCGCGACCAGCACCAGGGGCATCAGCAGCAGGCTGAAGAGGGGGACCGCCACCAGATTCACCGCCGGCGAGATCAGTGAGGCACGGCCAAAGAGCAGCAGCAAGAGGGGCAGCAGGCCCAGGGTGACCACCCACTGCGCCCGGCCCCAGCGGCCCCAGAGGTCGGCCGCCGGCAGGCGGTGACCCAGCCCAAGGAGCAGGGCGGCGACGGCGCCGAAGGATAGCCAGAGGCCATAGCTCAGCACCCCCACCGGGTCCAGCAGCAGCACCCCGGCCAGGGCCACGGTGAGCCCGGTCCAGAGGCGGGGCGTCCGCCCCCAGAGCAGGGCGGCCAGGACCACCGCCAGCATGATCAGGGCCCGTTGGGTCGAAATGGCGAACCCGGCCAGGGCGCTGTAGAGCAGGGCCGCGGCCAGCCCGCCCAAGGCCCCGGCCCGGGGCGCCGCCAGCCACAGGACCAGGCCCGGCCGGCGCGACCAGGCCCAGCGGGTCAGAAAGAAGACGCTCGCCGCCACCAGGCCCACATGCAGCCCGGAGATGGCCACCAGGTGATTGACCCCGGTGCGGGTCAGCAGGGTCCACTGGTCCGTCGGGATCGCCGCGCGCTCGCCCAACACCAGGGCCAGCATCACCCCCCGGGCCGGGGAGTCCGCGATCAGTCCCCCCAGGCGCTCCCCCAGTCGCTGGCGCCAGCGATCGAGGAGGTAGGGCCCCGGACCCGGCGCCAGGAGCCCCAAGTCGCCCTCCTCCCGGACATAGCCCGTGGCGAGCAGCCCCTGCTGGAACAGCCAGCGTTCGTAATCGAAACCACCGGCATTGGCGAAGCCGTGGGGCGGTTTGAGCCGCACCCCCAAGGCCCGTCGCTCCCCCACCCGCAACGTCGGCGCCCCCCGCCAGGAGAGGCGTACCGGTCCGCGAAAGGCCAGCCGCTCCTCCCCCCGCCAGGCTTCCTCGACCAGGAAGCGAAAGCGGGTCGCCCCCGGCTTCACCTCCGGCAGGGCGGCCACCCGCCCCTCCAGGCGCAGGTCGGCACGGGTCAGCTCGGCGGGCAAGCGCTGTTCGAGATACGGCTCGGCCGCCAGGTGCGCCCACAGGGCGCCCAGCACCAGCAGGCAGGGCAGCCGCGCCGGCGGCCAATGGCTGGCCAGCCAGGCCAGGCCCGCCGCCGGTAACGCCAGGGCCCACCCCGGCGGCAGTTCGGGCAGGGTGAAGAGCAGTCCGACCCCCAGGACGAAGGACAGGGCCCCTGGCAAGAGGAGCGAGTCCCCGCGGCTGTCTACCGGCCCCAGGGTCCGCATCGGTCTCAAGGTCCCCAACGCCAAACGCCGGTCACGCCCGTCCCCCCTCAGCCCCTCGCGCCACCTGGCCAAGGTCAGGGGTCACGGTCACGGTCAGGGTCAAGGTCAAGGTCAAGGTCAGGGTCAGGGCCATGGCTCAAGGTCATAAGTTGGACCCACGAAGATCATAAAAAACTTTTGGGCAAATGTCGGATTTCGTCGGATCTTGTCGGAATTCATGTCTGTTATTGATCAAGGGGTTTGCGCATACTGAAGGCTAGTCGAGTCGCCCCGGGAAGACAACGCCACCCTCCTCCCGGCCCGCCGCCTGGCTCCGGTGTCCGGTTTCTGCAACGCTGAAGACA
>SACH01000093.1 GCA_009928645.1 Gammaproteobacteria bacterium
TGCCGGGCCACCAGCATGTAGAGGATGGTCACGGCCAGGATCGGCAGGCCAAAGGGCGTGAAGGTGAAGAAATTGAAGCCCTCCACCCCGCTGCGCATGAGCTCATAGTTGATGATGAGGTTAGGGGAGGTCGCCACTAGGGTGATGGTGCCACTGACCAGGGCGGCATAGGCCATGGGCATCAGAAACTTGGCCGGATCGATCCCGGTGCGGGCGGCGATGCGCAGGACCACCGGGATGAAGATGGCGACCACCCCGGTGCTGCTCATGAAGGCCCCCAGCAGGCCGACGGCCAGCATGATAAGCAGGGTCAACAGCCAGCCATGCCGCCCCCCCTTGTCGGCCAGCCAGTCACCCACGCGTTTGGCGACCCCGGTGCGGGCCAGGGCCTCGCCGACGACGAACATGGCGCCGATGAGGACGATGTTGGAATTGCTGAAACCGGCGATGGCCTCGCCGATGTCGATGATGCCGGTGAGGGGGAGGAGTAGCATCATCATCAGGGCGACGACATCCGGCCGCGGCCGGTTGAAGGCGAACATGAGGATGGCGGCGGCGAGCAGGACGAGGACGATGATGAGTTCCGGGTTCATGGGTCTGCCTGAAAAGGTGGCCTTGACGGGGCGGGCCTGGTTTATACCAGACACACGTCCGTTGGTGGTGCGGAAGGGGGGAGGTGAGAAGGCCAAGACTTGATTTTGACAATGTCTTTAGAATTAACCCAAGGTTACTTTGCCGCCAGAGGGCTGGATAGTGAATGAGTCAGTTAGCGCATGAGCGCGGGGCCTTGAGACTGGGACCGGTGCCACCTGCTCGCTGGTTGGTCAGGGTAACCCTATGCGGGGCCCTGGTCCTGTTGCTTGCCGGCTGTCAGGGCCTGATGCCCACGCAGGGCGAGACAGCGATCGAACGTCTCCAGGTCGCCCTGGCAGATACGATCCGGCCAGAGGCTACGGCACGGGAACGGGAGCGGGCTGGGGCCGATTACCGTCGGGCGCTGGCGGCCATCTTGCCCACTGCCCTTGCCGGCGAAGCGGGACCGGGCCTGACGCTGGATGCCGGGGACCCACCCCGGCGCCTGATCCCGGCGGACCTGGCCCTCATCACCCCGGTCACCAAATCCCGGTCCCGCACCCCGGATTTCACGGATCTCCCGGATTTCACGAATGCCACGGACTCGCTGGATACTCCGGGCCTGCACCGTCCGGGCCTCGGCCTGCCGGCGGTGGCCCGCATCGCCTCGGAGGATCCTCATGCCCCCCGCCATGGTTTTCAGGTCCCCGCGACCCTGGTGGCGCTCCCGGACCCGGCGGACCCGAGCCAGATGAAATTGAGCCTCCTCGATCCCCGCCGGGTGGCCGAGGTGGACGTGGCGGGCCGGCGGCTGCCCGTGGCGATGGACCTGGAGGCGCCGCTCGCCGCCGCCAGGAACCTGGGGCCGGGCTTTTTCCTGGGCCTGCGCCATCTCTTGCGCGCCGACCGCTTCGAGGGGTATGCCAGCATCTATTTCCTGGAGCCCTATGACCCCGCCAAGCGCCCCCTGGTCCTGGTCCATGGCCTCATGGCCACGCCCACGGCCTGGAATCCCCTGGTGCGGCAGCTCCTGGCGGATCCCTGCCTGCGCGACCGGTATCAGCTCTGGTTCTTCTATTACCCCACCGCCCAGCCCATCGCCCTCTCCGCCCTCCAGTTGCGGGAGGCCTTGGACGCGGCCTATCGGCGCTATCGGGTCGAGCAACCTCTGGTCCTCGTCGGCCACAGCATGGGGGGGATTTTGTCGCGGGCCCAGGTGTCGGGCCTGGATCGGGCGGCGGCCGAGGCGGTCATCCCCGGCGTGGGCGGCCTGCCCGTGGACAGTCCGGTGCGCCGGGCCCTGATCTTTGACCCGCGCCGGGACGTGAGCCGGGTGGTCTTTCTCTTCACCCCGCATCGCGGCAGCCAGGTGGCGAGCTGGAATTTCAGCCTCTGGGTCTCCCGCCTGCTGCGCCTGCCGGAATGGCTGCGCAGCGGCGTCACCGAGGCCCTGGACACCCTGGACCACGACCCGGCGGGCCTCTTTCCCAACAGCATTCGCGACCTCTCCCCGACCTCGCCCTTCCTGCGGGCCTTGAGCCAGACGGTACCCGTGGTGCCCGTGCATTCGGTGATCGGTGACCGGGGCCGGCGCGGCCCGGTGGCGGAAAGCTCCGACGGGGTGGTGGCCTTTCACAGTGCCCACTTGCCGGAGGCCGACTCCGAGGTGGTGGTGCCCGCCGGCCATCGCGAGACCAGCCATCCCGCGGTCGTGGCGGAACTGACGCGGATCCTCAAGGCGGAGGTCGGCGGGTGCGGCGTTCCTCACCGGCAATAACGTGAATGTTACGGGAACGTCTTTCATGATCCGGTGCGGCCTGCCGTCTCATGACAGTTTGCAAAACACGCGAGCGGAGCCCTTCATCATCAAGGGGTTGGCGACCCCTCCTGAAAGGAAGTCCTCTCCGCTGGCTGGGGATCAGCGTCGAGTCGCCCCTGACGGTACTGACGTGGGGTGACCCCGAAATGGCGTCGGAAGGCGCGAGAGAAGTCCCCGGCGTTGCGATAACCCACCTGGTCCGAGATCAGTTGTACCTGGAGGTCTGTCTCCCGCAGCAGGCTACGGCCCCGTTCCAGCCGCAGTTGTTGCAGGTACTCGTAAGTACTCATACCGACCTGCTGGCGAAAGAGGTGGGTCAGGCGCCGTTCATTGGTGCCGACCGCATGGGCCAGTTCAACGAGCCCGGGCGGGTCGGTCAACTGACGGGTCAGCAGCGCGACGGCCTCCCGGAACAGCCGGCGGTCGCGGCTCTCGGCGGAGCCGGTGATCGGGGCGGTGGCGGCCTCCTCCGGATGCCGGGTGGCCAGGGTCTCCAGTCGCTGGCGGTCCCCGAGCTGCAGGAAAACCCGCGCCAGTACCTCCTGGGCCGAGAAGGGCTTGGTGATGTAGTCGGCCCCGCCGGCGGCAAAGCCCTGGAGCTTGTCCTCGATCTCGATGGCGGCGGAGAGAAAGATCACCGGAATGTGCCGGGTTCGAGGATCGGCCTTGAGCCGCCGGCAGACGCCGAAGCCATCCATCAGGGGCATCTGGACGTCGAGCAGGATCAGGTCCGGCTGGCCCTCGCTGGCGATGCGCAGGCCATCCTCGCCATTGAGGGCGACTAGCAGATCGATGTCGCTGTCCTCCAGATAGGCGAGCAACAACCCTACCGAGGCGGGCTGGTCGTCGATGATCAGAAGGCGGGCGATGGTGTCGGGCATGGCATGGCTTGTCGGTCAGAGGGGATGGCACGTGAGGGATTGTGCCGTGGAGTGGCCTGACTGGGTGGTCCTAGGCGCCAATAGTCGCGGGGTGCTCATTTTTGGTCGCGGCAAGCTCAGTTTGAACCGTACCCGACAAAGATACTTTAGGCGCCATGGGTAGTGATGGCTCTAGTCAGGCCCAGTCCAGGGGGCGGTAGCAAACTGGGATGCTGACTACCCGCCAGCACACCCTGCTGGAGGTCAAGCCGCTGGCGGTTTCGATTCTATTACTGACGACTTTAAGCGGTCAGTGCCCCGGGTGCTCGCCGACACCGTTCCCCATTTCAGATCATGGTGAAACTACGACAATTGGCTCATGCGCAGGCTCTCTCCAGGCACGGCAATTTCCGTCGCGCCGCGGAGGCGGTGCACCTCTCCCAGCCGGCCCTGTCCCGCAGCATACGCAGTCTGGAAGAAACCCTCGGGGTGGTGCTGTTCGACCGCGAGGGGCCCGAGGTGACCCCTACGGCCTATGGCGTGGCCGTCCTGCGGCGCAGCGCCACCTTGCTCTCGGAGTCGCACGAACTGGAACGGGAGATCGCCCGCCTGAAGGGGAGCGATTCCGGCACCCTGGCCGTGGCGCTGGGGGCCGACGCGGCGGAGTTTTACGGCCATCGGGCCCTGGGTGAGCTGTTCCGGCGCCAACCGCAACTCGCCTGCAAAGTCCGCCAGGGCCCCTTGTCCTTCGTCACCGACGCGCTTCTGGAACGGACCGCCGATGTCGGCCTTGCCGAGATCAGCGCCCTGACGCCCGACGAGCGGCTGCAGGTGGAACTCGTGGGTCGGCACGAGGTGGTCGCCTATTGCCGGCGCGGGCACCCGCTGCTGGCGCGACCGAATCTGTCCCTTGAGCACCTCAGGGATTACCCGCAAATCGCGGTCCATGGCCCGTTCAGGATCCCCACTTGCCTGCCGGGTCCGCAGGGGGGCTTGGGGGACGGCGAGACCCCACCGCCGGTCACGGAGGTTGAGGACCCGGCCATGGCCCGGGCCATCGTGGCCGCGAGCGATGCCTGGAGTGTGACGGCCCCGGTGCTGATTGCGCCGGCTTTGCAGCGCGGGGATTTGGCCGTGCTGCCTATCCGCCTGCCGCATCTTAGGCTAGACTTCGGTTTCATATCCTTAAAAAGCCTCCAGCTCTCCTCCGCCGCCGACAAGTGTCTGGGGCTCGTCAGACAGATCGAGAACGAGATGAGCCTCCGTAACCGCACCCTTTTCAGTGAGCTGATGTCATGAGTGCCCGCGGCGCGACGGATCCTTAGTTTTCCGCCGGTGGGCCGCGGCACCTGAAGCCGGCGAACAGCCAGGACGTGCACCGCCATGAAAAGTACCACCAAGCGCCTCCTGTGGGCCTTGTTTCTCCTTCTGCTGCTGCTGGCGGTCGGCTCCGCTTATTACTTTTACACCACGACCACCGCCGCCCTGGAGCGGGCCGAGAATGCCGACATCCGCCACATGCAGGTGGCGCGGGTCGGGGATCAGGGCGCCATCCGCTTCTTCTTCGCCACCAACCGCCAGCCGGTGCCTGGTACGGAGGAGCAACCTCTGGTGGAGCGTTTCGGCCAGGAGCGCGCCGACGACTGGCGGCTGGGCTATTTCGATACCCTCATCGAGCCCTCCCTGGGCCTTGGCCGCTGGCTGGATGCCAGCCGCTGGTTCCTGGAGGAGGAGATCAAGGTGCAGGATGTCCGCTCCCTGGAGCCGGGCGAATTCGCCGACCAGTTGCGGCCCCTGGTCGCGGCCTCACCGCATCGCGGCCTCCTGCTGCTGGTCCACGGCCTGCGCACCGATATCGACTTCGCCCTGCGCGGCACGGCCTTTCTCGCCCATGTTATCGATATCGACGCCCCGGTGATGGTCTTCGACTGGCCGGGCAATCAGGGCCCCACCCTGAGTGCCTACCGGCGCGCCCAGGCCGTTGCCACGGCCTCCGGGGCCGACCTGGCGGCGGTGCTGCGCTTCATTACCGCGGAGATCCGCCCCGAGCGGCTCTGGATCCTGGCCAACAGTCTGGGCTCCCAGGTGGTGGTCGAGGCGGTGCACCGGCTCTACCAGGACCCGGCCTTCGCCGACGCGGCGGTGGAGATCGACGAGCTGGTGCTATCGGCCCCGGATGTCAGCAAGCAGGAGTTCAACGCCCGTTTCCGCCAGGAACTCTCCGCGGTGGCGCGGAACACCACCGTTTATATCTCCTCCAACGACCGTGCCCTGCTCCTAAGCCGGTTCGTCAACCGTGAGCGGCGGCTGGGGGAGAGTACCCTGACCATCGACCAGGCCGAGATGCTGGACGGCGTCGCGGAGCTCATGGATCTGGTGACGCCCGACGACGACCGGGTCACCCTGGTCGACGTGACGGCGGTGAACCGGACGCGCAATTTCCATAATTTCAGCCTTGAGGTGCCGGAATTTTTCGACGACATCTATCTGCGTCTGGCCAACCCCATTACCCCCCTCAACCGGTTGCGTTTCGAATTTCGCACCCCCGAGGGTAAACGCTACTCGGTGTTGACCCGGGACCGCTGAACGATCCCGAACCTGGCCCTTACCCTTCCCCCGCCGGGGTTCATGACCGGCGGCCTTTCACCTACCCGCGGAGCGCGCCATGCCCTCAGCCTATGACGCTTTCACCGGTCCGGCCCGTGGCCTTGTCATCGCCGCGGCCGTGGTCGTTCTGGTCGCCGGCGCCCGGCTGGCGGCGCCGATCCTCGCCCCCCTGCTGCTGGCGATCTTCCTCGCCATCATCCTGACCCCGACCTTGCGTTGGCTGGGCCGCTGGCGGGTGCCCACCTGGGTGTCCCTGCCCCTGCTCTTCTTTCTGCTCATGGATCTGGGGAGCATCCTCCTGCTCATGACCACCGGCGCCCTGGAGGGCCTGCGCGATAGCCTGCCGACTTACCAGGAACGCTTCGCCCTGCTGAGTCACGAGCTTGGGGCCTGGCTGGAGGAGATGGGGATCGAGGGCTCGCTGATGGCCTTGCCGGATATCTTCGACTTCTCCCAGATCCGGGTCCTGCTGCGCCTGCTGCTCTCCAACGTCGGCAGCCTGGCGGGTACCGGCCTCCTGGTCCTGCTGACGGTGATCTTTCTCCTGTTGGAGGCCAGCTCCCTGCCCGACAAGCTGCGGCGGGCCTTCCACCTGACGCCGGCCGGTGAGGAACGACTTCAGGCGCTGCTGAGCGCCGTCAACCATTACATGATCATCAAGACCCTGGCGAGCCTGGCCACCGCCGGTCTCATTGGCCTCTGGCTCTGGTACCTGGATATTAAGTTCGTCGTCGTCTGGACGGTCCTGGCCTTCATCCTCAATTTTGTACCCTTCCTTGGCTCCTTCCTCATGGCCATTCCGACGCTGATTTTCGCCCTCCTGCAGACGGACGTCAGTACCGTCCTGTGGGTGGCCCTGGCCTATCTGACCGTCAACACCCTGATCGGCAATATCCTGGAGCCGCGCATCATGGGGCGGGGCCTGGGCATCTCCACCTTCGTCGTCCTGCTGTCCCTGATGTTCTGGGGCTGGCTCTTCGGTACCGTCGGCATCTTCCTCTCCGTGCCCCTCACCAAGGCCTTGATGGCGGCCCTGGAGGCCAGCCCGCACACCCGACCCCTGGCGATCCTCATGGGACCGCCCCTCCTGCCGGAGCAAGCCAGGCCATGAACCCCCTCTTCAGTACCGCCAAGCGCCTGGGCCTGTACCTGGGTATCGCCTTGTTGGGCTTTCTGGCCGGCGCCCACGTCCTCTATGTCCTCTGGGCCCTGAACGGTCCGCCCCTGCAACCCTGGCATGAGATCGAGCTGGCGGGGGAGTTCGCCGCCGACCAGGCCGACCAGGTCCGCACCCTGGCGGATTATCAGGCCCTGGAGGCACGGCTTTACGCCGAACTGGACGAACAGGTCTATGCCGAAACCCCCCAGGGGCCGGAGCAGGCCCTGGCGCGCTACAGTGCCGGCAGCGCCAGCGACCCCCGCACCCGGGTGCCCAATTGGAACCTGACTTACGAGATCGTGCCCCCGGACCCCCGGGCAGGTGTGTTGCTGTTGCATGGCATGTCCGACGGGCCCTACAGCCTGCGCGCCCTGGGTGAGGCCCTGGGCCAGGCGGGCTATCGGGTGCTGGGTCTGCGCCTGCCGGGGCACGGCGTCCTGCCCACCGGCCTGCTGACGGTGACCTGGGAAGACCTGGCCGCGGCGACCCGGTTAGGCATGGCCCACCTGGCGGGCGTCATGCCAGGCAAGCCCATCCATATCGTTGGCTACTCCATGGGCTCCGCCCTGGCGCTGGATTACAGCCTGAATGTCCACGCCGGCGCGAGCAACAGCGCCATCGCGACCGCGCCCAAGCCCGCCAGCCTAGTGCTGATCTCCCCGGCCGTCGGTCTGGCCCGGATCGCCGACCTGACCCCCTGGGTCGAGCGGTTGGGCCGCCTGCCCGGCCTGGAGCGCCTCGCTTGGACGGCGATCATGCCCGAGTTCGACCCCTTCCGCTTCAACTCCTTCACCGCCAATGCCAGCCTCCAGGTGCACCGCATGACCCAGGACCTGACGGCCCGGGTGAGGCGGCTTGCGGCCAAGGAGCCCCTAAGCGGTTTCCCCCCCACCCTGGTCCTGCTCTCGGCGGTGGACGCGACGGTCTCCGCCCAGGCCGTGGCCGACAGCCTGCTGCGCCACCTGGCCCCGGAGGGCCACGAGCTGGTGCTGTATGACATCAACCGCTTCGCTCTCGATGCCCCCCTCATCGTCGCCGACGCCGGCGAGCTCACCAAGCACCTGTTGGCGGATGCCACCCTGCCCTTCACCGTGACCTTTGTCCGCAACCTGAACCCCGACAGTCGGGAGGTCCTGGCCGAACAAAAGCCCCCCTTCACCGCCGGCTTCGCGACCAGCACCCCCCTGGCGGCGCCCTGGCCGGAGGATGTGATCGCCCTTTCCCATGTCGCCCTGCCCTTCCCCCCCGACGACCCCCTCTATGGCCGGTACCCCCCGAAGGACCCTGGCCAGGTCTTTCTCGGTCAGTTGGCCATCCGGGGGGAAAACGGCGTGCTCAAGCTGCCCGGCAACTGGTTGCTGCGCCAGCGCCACAATCCCTTTTACGAATTCCAACAGGGGCGCATCCTGGACTGGCTGGGCCATAAACCCTCGGCCCTGCCCGTTTCCCGCAACCCCTGACCTTCTGGGACCTCTGGCGCCCACCTTTTGCCGCCCGCTCTAATCTTGTGAAAAGACCGTCAGTGATGTCGATACCGCAGTCCATTCAGTGCGCGGCCAGACCGCGATTCCCGCGGGATCTCACCCCGCCGCTTGAGGATGGTGCCCTGGTGCGCAACGGAGGGCAGGGCTGAACATGGCCAGTATCGATCGGGTCATCCTGCTGCGCTCGGAACTTGAGGCGCGACTGCTGCGGATCTCTCTCTACGCCACCCTGGCCACCGCCGGGCTCGGCATCCTCTTCGGTTTCCTCGCCCAGTCCACGGCCATCCTCTTCGATGGCGTCTTCTCCCTGGTGGATGTCGCCATCACCTGGCTGACCCTGGTGGTCGCCCGGCTGGTGGCAAGCGAAGGGAATCACCGCTTCCAGAACGGCTTCTGGCATCTGGAACCGCTGGTCATGGCCTTGAAATCCTCGGTCCTGATCTTCCTCGTCGGCTACGCCCTGCTCAGCTCGGTCAACAGCCTGCTCAAGGGGGGCTATGACCCGGAATTCGGCATCGCCCTGATCTATGCCGGATGCGTCGCCCTGATCGCTTTTGGCATGTGGTGGTGGCTCAAGGGGCAGGCCGACCGCATCGATTCCGGCCTGGTCCAGCTTGATGTCAAGGCCTGGCTGATGTCCGCCCTCATCACCCTCGCCCTGTTTCTGGCCTTCATCGCCGCCCTCGCCATGGAGGGCACGGCGGCGGAGCACCTGATTCCCTACGTGGACCCGGCGGTGTTGGCGTTCCTGTCGCTCCTGCTCCTGCCCCTGCCCTTTCGCGAGGCCCGACAATCCCTCCAGGAAATTCTGCTGATCAGTCCGTCGGATCTGGACGCCCAGGTGTGTGGAGTGATGGCGGACTTTGTCGCCCGCCACGGGTTCCTGGGCTATCGCAGCTATGTCTCCAAGGCCGGCCGGGCCCGCTTCATCGAGGTCGGGGTACTGCTGCCAGCGGAGCTGTGTCTCGCGATCGGGGAGCTCGATACCTTTCGCGCCGAGATCGGGGCGGCCATCGGCGGCGAAGGCCCGGACCGCTGGCTGACCATCCAATTCACCGCCGATCCG
>SACH01000506.1 GCA_009928645.1 Gammaproteobacteria bacterium
GCTAAGGACCTGGCGGGCCTGAAGCTGCATCGCCCCGGCTCCCGTCCCTCGGCCCACTTTGCCACCCTCGCCACGCTGGCACAGCGGGACCCCGTGGTCGCCGTCGGGTATCCCGGGGGCGCCGATGACCAGGGTGATCTGCAAGCCCTCAGCGCGGCCACCCTGACCGAAGGGATCATCGGCCGCCTGTTGCCCCGCGGGGATGGGACGGGTCCTCCGCTGGTCCAGATCAGCGCGGCGATCAACCCCGGCAATTCCGGCGGTCCCCTCTTCGATGAGGCCGGACGGGTCGTCGGGATCAACACCCTCAAGGCCCTGGCCATGGTCCCCACGGTCAACGAGGAAGGCACCCTCGGCCTGGAACGGGTGGTGGTGGGCGAGGGCCTGGGCTGGGCCGTCGCGGTGGATGCCCTGCTGCCCCTGCTGGACCGGGCCGATATCCCCTATCACGTCAGTCAGCGCCGCATCACCGCCCTGGAGCGCTGGTGGTATCGGGAACCGGTCCTGGTCGGTGCCCTGGGTCTGCTGGGCCTCCTGCTCCTGGCCATCCTCTACCAACTCTCCACCCAAACGGGGCGGGCGCGGGTACATGCCGGTCTGACCCGGGCCATGGGACAGCGGCGTTCCCAGTCTGAAGTCCCGCCCATTCCAACACCATCAGCCCAGACCCCCCTCCACCCACCTGTCCAGTCGCCGGTCCGCCAACCCATCCTCCGCGTGGTTGCGGGTCCCTATGCCGGACAGACCCTCCCCCTGGCGACGCGACCGATCGCCATCGGGCGAAATCCAGCGCTGGTGCAACTGGTCATACCCGCGGCGGAGAGCGCCGTCAGCCAACGTCATGCCGTGGTGGGCCATGACGCCGCCCTGGGTGGCTTTTATGTCGAGGACTGCTGGTCCACCAATGGCGTCTTTCTGGCCGCTGGACCGGGGAAACCCGGGGACACGGCTCGCATCCAGGCCGGTCAACCCCAGTCACTGGCGCCGGGCGCCCGTTTTTATCTCGCCACCCCGGCCATCAGTTTCGAGGTGGATTACCAATGACAGCGTTACGCGTAGAAAACCGCCTGTCTCGACCCGTGTTCAGCGTGTTCGGTTTCGAGTTATGACAGCCCCAGACCCTAGCCGTTGTCCGCACTGTTTCGCTCCCCTCGTCGGCATGCCGTGCCCAGCGTGTGGCTGGCGTTCCGGGCTAGACAACTCCCCGCCCGCTCTCGCCCTGGGCCGGATACTGGACGGGCGCTACCGCATCGGCCGGGTCCTGGGTCACGGCGGCTTCGGCATCACCTACCTGGCCTGGGATGACAACCTCCACTTGCGATTGGCGATCAAGGAGTATTTCCCCCGTGACAGCGCGGGGCGCGGCGCGGACGGCGTCAGCCTCGCCATCTACACGGGACCCGCCGGCGAGCAGTTCGCCTACGGTCTCGAGCGCTTCCTCGAAGAAGCCCGCGCCCTGGCCCACTTCGACCAGCACCCCGGCATCGTCACCGTCAAGAACTTCTTTCGCGCCCATGGCACCGGCTACTGCGTCATGGACTACGTGGACGGGATCCCCCTCCGCCACTACCTGGACCAGCAACCGGGCGGCCGGATCAGCGTCGCGGATGCCCTCAAACTCCTCATGCCCGTCATGGACGCCCTGCGGGCGGTGCATAAAGAAGGCCTCCTGCACCGCGACCTGGCCCCGGACAACATCTCCCTGACCGCAGACGGGCGCATCAAACTCCTCGACTTCGGCGCCGCCCGCTTCGACGCCAGCGAGCACAGCAAGAGACTCTCCATCATCCTCAAACCAGGTTACGCCCCGGAAG
>SACH01000507.1 GCA_009928645.1 Gammaproteobacteria bacterium
CGCTTGCCAGCAAGTCAGCGCCCGGCCCCCCCGTTTCCATTCGCCAGCCCGGCGAAAGCAGACACTGGTCAGGGGCGGCTTCAGGCCCGGTTCACGCTGGGAGCGGAAAGTCCCCCCATCTTGCGGGCCGTCCCCTCTCCAACCCGAAAGCAGACCGTTAGCTAAAGGCGTTTCGGTGGTGCCTTTTGGCGCCAATAAGCGCAGCGTTACGCGAATCGATCTAGCGTCTGTTTTACCTCCGATCACGCCAGTCCGCAGACCATCGACCTGGGGAGAGGTACCTGAGCCGCTCCCTCACGCCGAAACCACCCTGTTGCGGCCCGCCGTCTTGGCCCCATACAGGGCCTCATCGACGCGCCCCAGCCAGGCATCGGCGCTCTCAGGAGGGCGATATTCCGTCACGCCGAAGCTCGAAGTGACGCTGCCAACCGTGTCGAAGGGATGGTTGGCGATCAGCAGACGGAGCTTTTCTGCCAGTTGCCGCGCCTCGTCCAGCCGGCAGTGGGCTAGGAGCACGACAAATTCCTCCCCGCCCCAGCGCGCCAGCATGTCGGCAGCGCGCAGATGCGCGCGAACCAGGCGGGTCAGCTCGATCAGCACCTGGTCGCCCACCAGGTGACCGTGGACGTCATTGATCGCCTTGAAGTGGTCGAGGTCGAACATGAGCAGGGCGAGGGGTTCGCCATACCGCGCGGCGCGGGCGATCTCGCTGGCCACGGCCTGCTCGAAGGAGCGGCGATTCGCGATCCCGGTCAGCATATCCGTGGTGGCGAGCCGGTCCAGCTCCCGATTGGCCGCCTCCAGGTCCGCCATGGACCGCGCCAGGGCGGCCTCGGCCTGTTTCCGCTGGGTAATGTCCTGCACCTGAGAGATGAAATACCGGGGCTGGCCCTGGGGATCGCGCACCAGTGACGAGGCCACCTGGCCATGGATGACATGCCCCTGACGATGGCGATAGCGTTTCTCGAAGGTGGCGCTGTCGCCACCGCCATGGATGGCCTCGCCGATAAAGGCCGCGCTCACCGCCTGGTCCTCCGGTAGCGCCAGGTCCTTGACGCTCGTCCCCTCCAGTTCCTCGCGGCGGTAGCCGAAGATGGCGCTCATCTTGGCGTTGACCTGCAGCAGACGCCCCTGGAGGTCGACCAGGCACATGCCGGTGTTGGCACCCTCAAAGGCCTGGCGGAAGCGCTCCTCGCTCTCGGCCAGGCGGGCCTCGGCCTGCTTGCGCGCGGAGATATCCAGGAACGAGACCAGCAAGAGATCATCGAGGACGGTGGCGCTGATGACCACGTCCCGCTCGGTGCCATCCTGGCAGGTGACCCGGAACTCTCTGGATTCGACCTGGCCCGCGGCGGCCGCCGCGGTCTCCACCGCCCCAACCCACCAGTCCAGCGAGCGCTGGCGATAGGCGGCATCGGGATAGGCACGCCGCGCCCAGTCGCCGACGCTGGGGATATCCTCCAGCCGATAGCCAAAGGTGCGCTCGAACTGCTCGTTGAGATAGGTGATCCGGCCCGTGCGACCCAAGGTGCAGACGGCGATGGCCGTGGGCATGTTATCGAGTATCCGGCGCAACTGGCGCTCGCTCGCCAGGACCTGGGCCTCGGCCGCCTTGCGGGCATTGATATCCTCGACCAGGCAGAGATGGAGCGGCTGATCCTTCCCGCTGACGGCGACCGAGGCCACCGTCAAGTCGACCCAGATCGGGCTGCCGTCCGGGCGCAGATAACGCTTCTCGAGCTCGAAGCCATCGCTCTCGCCCGCGTAGAGACGCGCGACCAGGGCTTGCTCCCCGGGCAGGTC
>SACH01000508.1 GCA_009928645.1 Gammaproteobacteria bacterium
GAACTGGGCCGGAGCATCCTCCAGACCAGCCTCGCCGCCAGCGCCGGCCTCCTCGCCAGCGCCTTGCTCGGGGTGGTGGTGGCCCTGGCCCTGTCCATCAACGACGGGATCCGGCGCGCCTTCTATCCCTACGCGGTCTTCTTCCAGACCGTTCCCATCGTCGCCATCGCCCCCCTGCTGGTGATCTGGTTCGGCTATGGCCTCAAGACCATCATCGCCGTCAGCTTCATCGTCTCGGTCTTTCCCATCATCGCCAATACCCTGAGCGGTCTGCTCTCCACCGACCCCGCCCTGCGGGACCTGTTCCGCCTCCATCGGGCCAGTACCTGGACGACGCTGCTCAAGCTGCGCATCCCCGCGGCGGTGCCCCAGTTTCTGACCGGGCTGCGCATCGCCTCGGGGCTGGCGGTCATTGGCGCCATCGTCGGGGAATTCGTCGCCGATGACTATTCCCAGGGCGGCGGGATCGGCACCCTGGTCCTGGTCTCCATCAAGGAACTCAAGACCGACAAGGTCTTCGCCGCGGTGTTGATGGCCGCCTTTCTGGGGCTGGTCTTCTTCGCCCTGGTCAATCTCATCAGCCGCTTCACCATGCGGCACTGGCATATCGCCGAAACCCGGGAGTAGCCCATGTCCAACCTCTCAACCCGCGCGGGGCGCTCCATGTCCAACCTCTCGACTCGCGCGGGGCGCTGGTTCCTGGCCCTGGTGGGCTTGTCGCTGGCCCTGTCGCTGGCCCTGGCCTTGACCGCCTGTTCTGGCGACCCGGCCGATCCCCCGGACCGGCACCGCACGGCCTTGCAGCTCAACTGGGTCCCGGAGCCCGAGTTTGGCGGCTATTACGCCGCCCAGGAGACCGGGGCCTTCGCCGCCGAGGGGCTGGAGGTCGCCATCCGTCCCGGCGGGGCCCAGTCGCCGGTGGAACAGATGGTGGCCGCCGGCCAGGTGGAGTTCGGCATCACCAGCGCCGACAGCCTGCTCATGGCCCGGGACCGGGGCGTCGACCTGGTGGCCATCTACGCCGGTTACCAGTCCTTCCCCGAGGGCATCATGGTCCACGCCAGCCGTGGCCTGAAGTCCCTGGCCGAGGTCTTCACCGGCGGGACCCTGGGCGTCATCCCCGGCACCCCCTTCCTCAAGCTGCTGGACCGGGAATACGGGCTGGGCAAGATGAAGGTCGTGCCCCACGACAACAACATCGCCCCCTTTCTCCAGGATCAGCGGATGGCGCAGCAGTGCTTCGTCAGTTCCGAGCCCATCGTCGCCCGTCACGCCGGGGCCGACCCCCAGGTCTTCATGCTCAGCGACATCGGCTTCAACCCCTACACCGGCCTGATCATCACCCGCCGTCAGACCCTGGACCAGCACCCGGAGCGGGTCCAAGCCCTGGTGCGCGCCGCCCGCCAGGGCTGGCGGGCCTATCTGGCGGACCCGGCCCCCGCTAATCACGTCATGCAGGCCCTCAACCCGACCATGGCGCCAACCACCTTCGCCGAGGCGGCGGTGATTCAGGCGCCCCTGATCCGCGGCGGGCTTGAAGATGACCAGTTGGGGACTATGACCCTTGAGCGCTGGCGCACCCTGGCGGAGCAACTCCACAGCCTGGGGTTGATCCGGCGGGTCGAGCCGGAGCTGGCCTTCGTCAATCCCTGATGCTTATCAAGAGAAGGGCCTCATGGGCGTCGTCAACAAACTTGGGGCTTTCCGGGTCGGGTGGCCTTTGGCGGGGGACGCCGTGCATCCATCCCTGGAGGCTTGACGACCGCATCCTTGCGGTCGACACCCCCGCCAGAGGCCACCCG
>SACH01000509.1 GCA_009928645.1 Gammaproteobacteria bacterium
AAGATCAGCATGGCCCCCAGGAAGCGCATCCACTCCGGCACCTGCCAGACCTGCAAAGCCACCCCCAACCCCGCCAGCAGCGCCGCCAGGGCAAGGAGCGCCACCAGGGCCTTGCGCGTACTGCGAAACCAGCGAGACAGCAGATGATGCAGATGGCCGCGATCGGCACTGAAAGGATGCTGGCCATTCAGCACCCGCCGGCCCATCACCGCCAGGGTATCGGCCAGGGGCAGGGCGCACAGCCACAGGGCGGTCACGGCATCCGCCCCCCCCCCGCTGTTAGCGCTACCCGCCACGCAGGCCCAGGCCAGGAGGTAGCCCAGCAATTGGCTGCCCGCATCGCCCAGGAAAACCTTACAGCCGGGTACCCCGGATAACTCCAGATTACAGATCAGAAACGGCACCAACGCCGCCCCCGTGCCCAGGAGCAGGCCCGACAGCAGCCCCAGCCCCGGCGTTAGCCACAGCAGCCCAGCCAGGGCGATGAGGAAAAGCCCGGCCGCCAGGCCATCGATGCCATCGACCATGTTGAAGGCATTGATGACCCCGACCACGGCAAAGACCGTGAACGGCACCGCCAGCAGCCCCAGATCAACGGGCCCGAACCCCAACAGGTCACCCAGGGAATCGAGACGCACGCCCCCCCCCAGGCTGAGCAGCAGGCCCGCCCCCGCTTGGGCGAAGAGACGCACCCGCGGCGCTAAGTGATGGTGGTCGTCGAGCACGCCGACCACCACCACCAGGACCGCCCCCAGCAAACCGAAGATGGCGGACCGGGTCCAGAGCGGCGCGGACGACGACAGCGACATCCCCCCAGCAGTCTCCGGTACCCCGCTCAGAAACTCGGGCCCCAGGCCGGACGTCATCCTCCACAGCGACATCAGCAAGGCCACGGTCATCAGGCCGGCAAATACCCCCAGCCCCCCGATGCGTGGGATCGCCTCCCGGTGGATCCGCCGCCGCTCCCCCGGCAGATCCATCAGCCCCAGATGAGGGGCCTGAGGTATGAGTAACGCCAATACCCCGGCACTCACTAAGCCAGCGCACACTGTAATTACCGCGACAAACAACTTTGATCCCTCTTCACATCTTTTCAGGCATACACCCTTGGTCGTATCTAGGTACCAGGGTACACTTTAGCCAACAACCAAAGGCTTCGTTTAAGTTTACAAGTCTCTGATTTCACATCTTCTAATTGGTGATTACCTCGGGATGCAGCTATGAACGTACCGCAATTCACTGACATGGCCGATCCCAGGACATGACCACCAGAGCGACCTGGCCACTCGGCCTGCCCCTGGTGGCAAGCCTGGCCATTATCTTACTCCTCACCGGCCCGACGAGTTGTCAGCTCAACCAGCCTCGTTTGCCTGGCCTCGCTGGTCAGCCCGGTCAGTCTGGCCTGTCCGTTCCGTCTGATCCATCCAATAATCTCTCTGATCCGACTGATCCGTCTGCCCCACCCCCAACACCCACAACGGACCAGGGCGACAACCCACTACCCGCCTCGCGGGATGCCCTGCTCAACCGGCATTACAACCAGATCCTGGCCCTCAACACCATCGCCGACCAACCCAGGGACCTGAACCAACTGCGCGCCGGCTACCGCCGGCTGCTGGCGGAACGGGGCCGATGCACCGACCGCTCCTGCCTGGAGACCCTGAACCGCCAGCTTGGCGAGGAAATCTGTGCCTACTACCCCTTCATGGGTGACAGCGACCGTTGCCGCCAGGACTTCGCCGCCACCGGCGACGAGGCGCTGGATCAGGACCTGACCGCGACCATCGGCGCCGATCTGGCC
>SACH01000510.1 GCA_009928645.1 Gammaproteobacteria bacterium
TTGGGAATGGGGTTGTAGATGGTGGCGAAGAGGGTGCCATCCGGGCGCCGGTAGGTGCCCACGCCCCCCTCGCCCCGGGCCAGGGTCTGGGCGATCTCCTCCAGGCCCTGATAGCCCTGGGCGCCGGCGTGCAGGAGATTGAGCCGCATGCGCAACTGGTCGTTGGGGTGGGCGATCAAGAGCCCCTGATGGTCCATGACCCAGCCAAAGCCATGCTCGCCGATGCCGATGGTCCCGGCGATCTGGGACAGGGTATCCAGCAGCACCGTGGCAGCGACCAGACCGACCCGCCGGCCCTGATCATCGGTGACGGCGGCGGCGACCACGAAGACCGTCGCCCCGGTGGCCCGGGAGACCACCGGTTCGCTGATGACCTGGTCCTGGCCCTCCGCCATGATCGCCTTGAAGTAGCCGCGGTCGGCGACCTGCCCGGTCGCGCCGATGGAGCCGACGTACTGGCCCTGGGCATCGGCGAAGAAGACCATCTCGTAATCGGGATTGATGCCGAGCATCCGATGGGCGAGTTCGCGCTGAATGGCCGCCATGTCCCCGCTGCGAAACACGGCATCGCGGGCCAGGATGCGCATGTCGTTCAGATAGCCCCGGAACAGATTGCCCAGACCCGCCGAACGGGCGCGCAAGACCTCCTGGCTGAATTCCTGGGTCAGGGGGATGACCGTGCCCTTGACCTCGGCGTACAAAAAATAACCGAGCAGGCTGAGGACGGCGGTGAGCACCAGGCCGAAACCCAGCAGCATTTTGGCGCGGATGGTCTTCAACATGGCGATAACTCCCTGGGTAACCGGCTGGATGCCAGCCTATTATGCCCGAGGTGATTCAGCCCCTGGAAAATCGTGCCCGGTAACATTTGGTAAGGTTCCGGCTGTCGCCAGTCGGCTAACATGGACGGCCGCCTCTCATGACCCTGCCCACCCCTCACGCCGGAAAGGAAATCAACATGGCCCAGTTCGCCGCCTTGCTCACCCGTCTGATGCGCGGGCCTTGGTATCCCGGCCTGCTGCAATGGCTGTCGGTGCTGTTCTTCGTGCCCGTGGTCGGCTATCTGTTGTTTGGGCCGGCGGACAAGGACAACCCGGCCAATTTGCTGGTCTGGCTGGTGTGGTGGCCCCTGCTCTGTCTCCTCTTCCTCCTGGCCGGGCGGCTCTGGTGCGGGGTCTGTCCCTTTTCCAAGGTGAGTGATGGTGTCCAGCGCCTGGTCGGTCTGCGCCGGGCGGTACCGGACTTTCTCAAGGAACAGGGCGGCTGGCTGATCCTGATCGCCTTCATCCTCTTGTCCTGGCTGGAGGAGACCCGGGGTATCCTCGATTCGCCCCGCCAGACCGCCATCCTGCTGCTCAGCATTCTCACCGGGGCCATCGTCTTCAGCCTCTTTTTCCAGGGCCGCGTCTGGTGCCGCTATGTCTGTCCGATCGGCGGCCTGAGCCAGGTCTATAGCCGGGCCGCTCTGTTCAAGGTGCGCCCCCGGGAGGACATCTGCGCGGACTGCACCACCAAGGACTGCATGGTCCCCGATGCCGGTTATGCCGGTTGTCCCATGCACCTGTCGCCCTTCGCCATGGAATCGGTGACCCAGTGCAACCTCTGCGGCGGTTGCGTCAAGCGCTGCCAGCATGGCTCCCTGCAACTGCGGTACGAGGCGCCCGCGGCGGAACTGACGGCGGAGTCCCCCGTGGCGCCCGTGGTGTTGTGGCTGATCCCCTTCCTGGCGGGCCTGATCAGCCTGCTCAACGCCCTGGAAAGCGGCCGTCTCCCCCTGGAGGGCTGGCT
>SACH01000511.1 GCA_009928645.1 Gammaproteobacteria bacterium
CCCTTGCTAGCGGTCGGTGGGTCCGAACGCTCAAGGTGATGGTCGGCGGTGAGACTCCACCGGCACAGTTTTTTGGGCGTCCTTTGCAGCCACAGTTTGCTCCTTATAATTAGGCATCCACAGGGACAGACGGATGTGTGTTTGAGTGAGTGGCTGAAGAGTTAGGGCCGAAAAGGTGTTGTTTCGGCAGCGTTCGGTGACCAAGGTGGAGGTGTGCATTGTAAGGTGGGGCCTCACCGGCCAGGTTTCAATCACAAGCAAAAGCCCTGCAGTGTGCCCTGCAGGTTTAGATATCCCCAGGAACAAACGCAAGAGACTTTGGTGAAGTGGCCACTGAGTTAGGCCCGAAAAGGTGTTCCCTTGCTAGCGGTCGGGGGGTCCGGGGTCCGAACGCTCAAGGTGCCGGTGGACGGGTGGACCTCACTGGCCTGGTTTTCCTGACATCCGTTGCATCAGCAGTGTGTCTTATGTGTAAACACGTGCACAGGGACAGACAGAAGTCGATTGGGCTGAGTGGTTGTAGAACTATACCCGAAAACCTGCTTCCTTGATAGCGTTCGGTGGGTCCGAACGCTCAAGGCGGTGGGAGGTTTTAGGCCATAGAATCCTCAAACCTCATCCGAATGACGTGAAACAAATCTTGGCTGGTCAGTGAATGCACACCTGATTCACCAGGCCGGTGCCCAGCTGAAGATTCAACTTTGATGAGTGGAGGCAGGCTGAAACCCTGTTTTCGGCCGAAACAAACGACTCGCTAAGAAGAAGACCCTAGATCTGTGTGTTCCAGGCTTCGGTTGACCAAACTGACTGTTGGAACAGATCCGGGATATTATTTAATGGTGATAGGAAGTTACAGAAGTTGGTTTCTCTCAAGGGGTGAAGTGCCGGGTGGGCGTTGGTCACCCCGGGGGCCGACCGACTTGGCCCCGGGGAGTGGGGGGGAGGTAGGCGAATGAACTGAGCGTGATTTACCGGACAGCAAGCGGTTGCTGAGATGGGCCTGAGCCATTGTAGGCCTATGGAACAAACAAAAGTACAATCGGCCAAGTTTGGGTCGTTCGGTCTCATCCACTCACCCCCGGGCCTACATACACCCACCGAAAGGAGAGGGGGGTAGGTGGGGGAGTATGGCCGGCCCGGTTTAACTGGCAGCTAAATAGATTTCCCAGATGCGTTTTAATATTGTAGCTATATGCAACAAACAGAACTGAATTTGGCCAAGGTTTAATCGGTTCGGTCCCACCCACCGATCCCGGCCCATACTCCCTCCGAAAGGGGGGGGTAGGTGGGGGAGGATGGCCGGCACGGTTTAACTGGCAGCTAAATAGGTTTCCATGATGCGTTTTAATATTGTAGCCATATGAACCAAACATAACTCAATTTGGCCAAGGTTTAATCGGTTCGGTCCCACCCACCGATCCCGGCCTACAAGTAGGTGTGGGGGGGTAGTCAACAAGTAGGGGGGGCTACTGACCCTCTAGTATACTAACCTGCTAGTATACAAGTACCCTCTAGTGTTCAAGTACCCTCTAGTGTACAAGTGCCCTCTAGTGTACAAGTGCCCTCTAGTAGACAAGTACCCTCTAGTAGACAAGTGCCCGCTAGTAGACAAGTGCCCGCTAGTAGACAAGTGCCCTCTAGTAGACAAGTGCCCGCTAGTAGACAAGTGCCCGCTAGTAGACAAGTGCCCGCTAGTAGACAAGTACCCTCTAGTAGAAAAGTGCCCGCTAGTAGACAAGTACCCTCTAGTAGACAAGTGCCCTCTAGTAGACAAGTGCCCGCTAGTAG
>SACH01000512.1 GCA_009928645.1 Gammaproteobacteria bacterium
CCGCGACATGGGCCCCAAGACACGCTACATCGGCCCCTACGTGCCGGCCGAGGACCTGATCTGGCAGGACCCCATCCCCGCCGGCCGCAGCGACTACGATGTCGCCGCGGTGAAGGCCAAGATCGCTGCCAGCGGGCTTAGCGTGAGCGAGCTGGTCAGCACCGCCTGGGACAGCGCCCGCACCTTCCGCGGTTCGGACAAGCGCGGTGGCGCCAATGGTGCCCGTCTCCGTCTCGCCCCGCAGAATGACTGGGAAGGTAACGAGCCGGCGCGCTTGGCCAAGGTACTCAAGGTGCTGGAGGGTATCGCCGCCGAGACCGGCGCCAGCGTGGCGGACGTGATCGTGCTGGCGGGCAACGTCGGGGTCGAGCAGGCGGCCAAGGCCGCTGGCTACCACGTCAGCGTGCCCTTCACCCCCGGCCGGGGCGATGCCACCCAGGAGATGACGGACGTCGAATCCTTCGAGGTCCTCGAACCCCTGCACGATGGCTTCCGCAACTGGCAGAAGAAGGACTACGTGGTCAAGCCGGAGGAAATGCTCCTCGACCGCGCCCAACTCATGGGCCTGACCGCCCCGGAGATGACGGCCCTCATCGGCGGCATGCGGGTGCTGGGCACCAATCACGGTGGCACCAAGCACGGTGTCTTCACCGATCGCGTCGGCGCCCTGACCAACGACTTCTTCGTCAACCTGACGGACATGGCCTACAACTGGGTACCGACCGGCACGAACCTCTACGAGATTCGTGACCGCAAGACCGGCGGGGTCAAGTGGACGGCAACCCGGGCCGATCTGGTGTTTGGCTCCAACTCTATCCTGCGGGCCTATGCCGAGGTCTATGCCCAGGATGACAACCAGGAGAAGTTCGTCCATGACTTCGTGGCCGCCTGGACCAAGGTCATGAACGCCGACCGCTTCGATCTGGCCTGAGTCTCGGCACTCCCACCTGTAGCGCTACCGCTCACCGCATGGATGTGAGAGCGGAGCTTACAAGGAGATAAAGCGCAAGCCCCGGGTTGACCGGGGCTTCCTTTTTTTTGGACGTTCGCCTTTTCAGACGTTCGCCTTGTCATCACGGCCGCTTGACACAAATAGGAATGATTCTCAAAATAGGCTCCAGTGACCCCCCGCTCCCTACCACACCGGCAGGGTAGCGGATTGGTCGCTGCCCTGGCCCAGGTCCTGCCACTGCCATCCTGTAAGGACATCAGGAGCTTGTCCGCGGTCCCCGGGTAAGCGACGGTTCCTCGTTGCTCATTCCCGACGCTGATAATACTATTTCACATCAAGTAACACTCCGCCCGGCGGAGTATCCGCACTATCCCGGAGTTTCAGGAGCATATTCCCGTTGGCTTGCTCTCCCTCCCCGTCACGGCCGTGGCCGTGCTGGTCATTCAGCCCCCCTTACCCCCCAACCCTCCCTCTCCAGGGGGGGGCGAGGGAGGAAGCGCTTCAGTGGCTCGTGACCCCGATCAAGGTCTATCAATGGCAAGGCTAGCCAGAGGAGCTGGCCCCATGCCCCCTCCCGCTACCTAAAGCCCTCATAGCCACTCAAGGAATGTTGTCCATGTCCCGCTGCCTTTCCGTCTCCTCCGCCCCTCCCCGACTGGTACCCGCGAGTCTGACCTGGCTCATGCTGATCCCGTTAGTCGGACCGAGCATTCTGGCCGCCGAGAACACCGCTTCCGGGGCCGCCGCCAACTTCTCGGCGACGGCTATCGCCGCACCCCCGGCACGGACGGCTTTCGGTGAGGACCCCAAGCATAGTCGGCCTCCCGAACCAC
>SACH01000513.1 GCA_009928645.1 Gammaproteobacteria bacterium
TTAGCGAGGCTTCGCCTCAGACCGACGAGGCATGAAAAGGCCCCGGTTGATCGCCAGTAGCCTAAGCTACTGTATAGAGACGCCTGAGCGGCGAGTGGGACCCTAAGTCCCTTGTCAACCGGGGCCTGCCATCATGATAGGACAAACCATTGGCGAATTGCTGACTGAGCACGTGACCCTGGATGTCGAAGGCATCGACCGGCTGTATCTGAATGCCTATCAGCCCCGCTTGCAGACCGGAGGCGGGGTGGCGTACTTCTTCCGCCAGCACCGGGGCGCCAAGGTGGCCTCGACCCTGCTGATGGCCCCCATGAGCCAGGCCTTTGTCACGGCAATCGCGAACTTTGCGGCGACGGAGGAGATCGACATGGTGCATTTCCGCAAACACCAGAGCAAGGACGAGGAGACCCAGCGACGGCTACAAGCCGCGCCCCTGTTGCGCGAGGGCGTGCTCTACATCGGCGTGGCCCAGGAGAAGTTCAGCACCTTCCGCGTCAGCAAGAAGCACAACCCCCTGACGGGCGACAGCTTCCCCTGGCTGAGTCGCGCGGACGTGATGTGCAATCAGTACTACTTCTATGTGGTGGATGAGGACTTCGGCCCCCTGTTCATCAAATTCTCTTCCTACTTTCCCTACACCGCCCGCATCAATCTCAACGGGCATGAGTTCGCCAAGCGCCAGTTGGCCCAGGCGGGGATTGCCTTTGAGGCGCTGGACAACGGTCTGCTCCGGTGCGCGGACCCGGCCGCCCTGCAAGGGATACTGGACGGTTTGACGGCGGAGAAGATCGACGCGGTGGTGCGCAAGTGGTTCGCGCGCCTGCCCCAGCCCTTCACCGCCGCGGATCGTGCCGCCGGCTTCCGCTATGAATTGTCGATCCTTCAGGCCGAATTCGCCCGCACCCAGGTCCTCGACCGACCCGTGGCCGGGCGTCATCTGTTCGAGGAACTGATCCGGGAGAACCTCGATCTGGGTCGTCCCGAGAAGGTCAGCCTGATCTTCCACCGGCGCATCACCCAGCGTACCCCGGGCATCTTCCGCACCCGGGTCCTCACCCAAGGGGTCATCCCCACGCTGCATGTCAGCTATAAGCACTCGAAGATCAAGCAGTACTTCAAGCTCGACCACGCCCTGCGCACCGAGACCACCATCAACAACACCCGCGACTTTGGCATTGGACGCAAACTCGTCAACCTGCCCGCCCTGCGGGCCATCGGCTTCCAAGCCAATCGTCGCTTGCTGGAGATTGAAACCATCAGCCAGGACTGCGCCCTAGCCGAGGGGATGTTCGATGCGCTCACCCAACCGCGGATGATCGCGGGTCAAGCCGTGCCGCGTCTGACCTTCGGCGACCCCCGGGTCATGGCCTTGATGGCGGCCCTGTGCCTGTTCTTCATCCCCCCGTACTTTCGCCACGGCTGGTTGCGCGAGAAGATGACGGAACTCATGGGCATCCCCGCCGCGGACTATAGCCCTCACCAGGCGACCTATGATTTGCGCCGCCTGCGCCAGCATGGACTGATCGAACGCTTGCCCAACAGCCACCGGTATCAGATCAGCCCCCAAGGGCGCCGCGTAGCCATGCTCTTCGTGAAGCTGAACAACCGCCTGCTGCGCCCCGGGCTGTCCCAACTGTTTGACGGGTGCCCCAAGGCACCTAACCGCCCACTGGCCAATGCCTTTAAACAGCTTGACCGTGCCTTGGAAGACTTCATCCAAGGGGCCAAAATCACTTCAGCCAAAAATTTGATTTGTGCGTGAAGATCTTTGTCCGTTAAAGCTC
>SACH01000094.1 GCA_009928645.1 Gammaproteobacteria bacterium
GACCTATGCGTCGTGCGAATTCGCTTATGCTGTACTGCTTGTTCATGGGTACCGCTTTGCACAACTATGGGCAGGTATCAAGCATCAGTTCATAGCTCCAATGCTGCCGGTTACGCGCGGGCGAGCGGGTGATCACGCGGCACGATGAAACCCGCGGCATGCGGGTGGCCGCCACCCCCATACTGCTCGGCAATGCGCGCCACATCCAGCCCGTCGGGGGCGGAGCGGAGGCTGAAACGCCGCCCGTCGGGCCCATCGACATAGCACGCGGCAAACGGTTCGCCCTGGCTCAGAAGATGGCCGGCGTCGCTGGCCAGGGCCGGCGGGAGGTTCGCCACCGGGACCGCCAGGCCGCCGATGGTCAGGCGCCGTTGGTAGCGCGGCAGGAGCGTGGCGAGGTCGGTGCGCCGCTGCCGCTCGAGGACGGTCCCCTCGCTGACCAGCCGGGCCAGGGCGCCGGGATCGTGCAGGAAGCCCGCCCACAGGGCAAAGTCGGCGGGGTAGGACATGAGGGCCGCCTGAATCTCCCGGGTGCCGGGCAGTGCAAAGCGCCACAGGTCACGGTCCTGAATGTGATGAATCAGCGGCGGGGCAGCGGCGGTATGGAAATACTCCCAGGCCAGCATCGCCCCACATTTGTCCAGGTCGAACACCGTCTGCACATTGGCTGGCAAGTCGACCAGCTCCTCGACGGCCGAGCGATGATGATCCAACACGACCAGGCGGCGTGCCTGGGCGGCCAAACGCAGCAACACCTCGCGCTTGTAGGAAAAGTCGACCAGCAAGACCTCCCGTCCCGCTACGTCCGGGGGGGCGTCACCGTATACGCCGGGATGAAAGTCCACGGCCGCCGCGCCCAGGGCCTGGTGGACGACGGTGGCCGCCCCGAAGCCGTCGGCGCAGTGGGCATGGTAGATGCAAAGCGTCTTGGCCATCTCACCGCCCCCGCGACGGCGACCAGCCCTGCAAGGGGTCATCCCAGCCTTCGTGCGCGGAACGATCGTCATCGAAGATCAGGGCGCCGCCGGTCTGGTACTCCGTGACCCGGGTCTCGAAGAAATTCTTCTCCTTCTTCAGTTCCATCTGCTCTGACATCCAGGGGAAGGCGTGATAGGCGTCGTTGAACGGTTGCGGCAGACCCACGGAGCCCAGGCGCATGTTGGCGAAGAATTTGGCGGTCGCCAGATGCTCCGGGGCCGAGTAGCCGAGGATCGGACCATCCTTGAGGCAATAGGCGATGTATTCGCCTTCCAGGGCCAGGGCATGCTGCGTGTCCTGGGTGATGATGGCTATCAGCTCCGCGGTCAGCGCGGCCGGGTATTGCGCCATGAATTCGCGAATCAGCGCCACGCCGAAGCCGATGTGTTGCGATTCGTCGCGGGCAATATAGGCGAATTGTTCCGCCCCGCCCCGAAAACGCCCCAGCCGGGCCAGTTGCTGGACCGGGCCGAGCAACGACACCCAGAACCAGACGCCCTCGAAGATCAGGAACCAGAACACCAGGGAGCGCAGCAGGGCTTGCTGGTTTTCCAGGTCGTCGGCGAAGACCTCGGTGACGGACCAGCGATTCGCCAGGGCCGTGCCCAAGGCCTCCAGCACCGGCGCGGACATTGCCTGCGCCATTTCCACCCGCGCCTTCATCGCCGGCACCACCTTCCAGGTGTCGTAGATGGTCAGGGGTATCCCTAGGTTTTCGATGACGTAGCGGTAGCTGCGGGTATGCAGCCCTTCCTCCCATACCAGGCGCTTGAAGAAATGACGGATCTCGGCGGGCTGGAAGACGGAGAGGAAGGTCTCCGCCGCGTCGTCGCCGCGCTCGATGTCAAAGGTAGTGAGCTGGGCCATCACCGCTTCAAACAAATGCTGATGGCGCGGGTCCAGCGCCAAATCCTTGTAATCGGCCACATCCGGCCCGACCGCGATTTCCTCAGGCGCCCAGTTATTGTTTTCCTGGGCGCGGGCCATGGTCCAGGCCCATTCGTAGGCGAATGGCTCCAACTGGTAGGAATCACAGGGGCCAAGCAGCGGTTTATGGGTGATTGACATCAAAAAAATCCTGCGCAGTGCCTGGTAGCCAAGCGCGGAGGCGCCCCACGGCGGAAGCCGGGGCTACGCGCGCCAATCGGGTCGAGGGACGCGGGACCCGGGGGGGCGGATCCCGCGACGAGGGGCCACCCGGTCGCGGCCAGGCGCCGGGCGTGCCGGCCGTGGCCCGCCGCCGGGCACGGCTTACGCCGGGGGGTTCAGCCGCTCCCGCAGCTTTTTGCCGGGCAGGAATTTCACCCCGTGGCGGGCCGGAAAGACCATCGCGACGCCCGTCCGCGGATTGCGGCCCTGGCGCTCCTCCCGCACGACCGGCTTCAGCTTGCCCAGCCCCGGCAGCACCACCTCGTTGCCATGGCGCAACACGGCGCCAATATGCTCACTGGCGGATTGCAAGAGTTCCCGCACCCGGGTCTGCGGCAGGCCGGTATCCAGCGCCAGCGTCGCGATCAATTCACTTTCAGTCATCGTCAGGCCCTCCGGTCAAAATGAAGCGGGTTGGATTAGTTCAGCGACGACTCGCCATCGCTTTCATTATCGAAAGAAAAATACTCATGGATCTCCAGCAGGATGCCACTATGGATCGCCTCCTGGACTCGCTCCGGGCTGGGCGTGCTGGTGTGCTTGAAGGCGCGCCGCCAGCCCGCGCGTGAACCCGACAGCACGCACCGCGCCATGAGTTTGCGGGCATTCACCGGGGTTTCTTCCAGGGTGATAAAGTCGAGGATTTCGACCATCACCACCGGGACGAGTTTGGCCAAAAACCGGCGCTGAAATTGGTCGGGAAACTCAGAGAAGGAAATCTTGCCCAGGGTTTTGCGCCAGGTCTTGGCGATCCCCAGAGCGACGGCCTCAGACAATACCCGGTAGGTTTCAACTCGCATCGCTTTCCTCCAGCGCGCGCCGGCGCACGACCTTGCGCGCCTGGACGTCCGGCCGATGGGCCCGGGAACGCGCGACGCAGGCGCGACAGCGCCATTGGTTATTCCGCTTTTCGCCCCGCTGCGCCAGCGGATGGTACTGGCAACACGACGGGCAATAAAAATCACCGGTGACACTCATGCCGTCACCGTGCCCTCAGGTGAGGCGGGGACGGTCGCTGGCCCGGACACGCGGCCGTGCCCGTGCGCGCCCGGCGCCGCGGGCGGGCAACCCCAGGACCGAGCGCCCCGGTTCACCCTGGCGATCGCCGGGGCGGACGCTCAAGGGGCGTCCTCGCGCTCCAGCCCAACCGCCCAATCGCGGACCATGGCGGCCGCGCCCTGCAGTTCCAGTCCATGGGTGACCCAGCGGCGACGCGTGGGAAAGCGCTGCAGGACCAGAGCGGTCTCCTCCATATCCGCGCCCAGGCGCCGCAGGGTGGCGGCCAGCGCGACCACCCGTTCGCGCGAGGGGCCGTCCGGGCGGAGTTCAGCGACCATCGTCGGCCACCCGCTCACGCCAGCACTGCCAGGTGCGATACGCCTCTTCCGGCGAGGCGTAGCGATGCTGCCCACACCACGCGGGCGTCCGCGCGCTACTGCTGGGGACCGGCTCGCGATTCCATTCCAGGGCCCGCGACAAGCACAATCCATTGCAGCGCACCGCCCACTGCTCGTCCGCCGCCCCGAGAGGGGAGACCCGTTCAATACGATCCAGACCATAATACGATTCGGGCAGGAGATAACTGCCCACGGGAAGGTCGATTACCATCAGTACCTCAGAAAAACACTCCCAACCCTGACGCGCCCCCACGCTTCGCCCCGCAAAGCGCGCATCACGCTGGCGACGGCCGCCCGCTTATCCGGCGAGATAGGCGGCGCAGAATCGTGATCGAGACCGGCCGATTAGCCAGGAAAACGCCGACGAGCGATGGCAGGTAAGGAGAAACCTTTCAACAGAATAACACGCGCCAAAGCGGAGGACAAAAGCCGGTACGACAGGTCCTGCGCCACGGTAAACAGACGCCGGGTGTCCTGCGGATCGGGCCGCGTTTCGCCCGTGGCCAAGGGGCGCGTGACGGGGCCTGGATTCGTCAGTATAGCCGTAGCCTTTGCTGGCCATCCACCTCGATTCCGGCGGCGGAAAATCGGTGATATTCGGGTCGGGACGCGAGAGAGTGGCCGCATGCATAGGGTGTTCACGCCTTTTCATGTACCATTACCGACTTAGCGAACCGCCGCTCACGGTAAGCGCGCGTGACTGGGGGCATGAGCGCCGCGGCGGCCAGCCCCGTTCACCGCCGCCCCGGGAGCTCACCCGCGCCACCGGCCCCCGGCGGCGTCCCGGTCAAATCGCTCGCGGCGAGAGGTAACACCATGACTGAATTAGTGATTGCGGAAAAGCCCAGCGTCGCCCGTGACATCGCCCGGGTCCTGGGGGCCGGTACCCGCGGCGATGGCTGCCTGCGCGGCAATGGCTGGTGCATCACCTGGGCGCTCGGTCACCTGGTGCACTTTGCCGAGCCGGATGATTACGGCAGCGCGTGGGCGGCGCGCTGGAGCCTGGCGCAGCTGCCCATGGTGCCGGAGCACTGGCGCCTGACCACCGACCCGCGTACGGCGGCCCAGTTCAAGATCGTCAAGGCGCTCCTGCGCGACCGCGACATCAGCGGGGTCATCTGCGCCACGGATGCCGGGCGGGAGGGCGAATTAATCTTCCGGCTGATTGCCGAGCACGCCGGATGCCGTAAGCCTCTGCGCCGGCTGTGGATTTCAAGCCTGACCGACGAAGCCATCCGCGACGGTTTCGCCCGGTTACGGCCGGGTCAAGACTATGAGGCCCTCGCCGCCGCCGCCCGGGCGCGCGCCCAGGCGGATTGGCTGGTGGGCATGAACCTCACGCGGGCCTACACGGTCCACAATCGGGTGCTGTGCACCATCGGGCGGGTCCAAACCCCCACGCTGGCCCTGATCGTGGCGCGCGACGCCACCATTGCCAATTTCACCAAGGCCTTCTTTTACGAGCTGGTGGCCCGGTTGGCGGAAGGCTTTGAAGCCACCTATGTCGAGGACGGCGAGAGCCGCCTCGATAACCGGGAATATGCCGAACGCCGGCAGCGTGAGATCAGCCAGGCCATCGCCCCGCAGCACCTGGGCACCGTGGTCAAGGTTGAGCGGAAGGTGCGGACCAACCATCCGCCCCCCCTGTATGACCTGACCACCCTGCAGCGCGAGGCGAACCGCCGGTATGGGTTTACCGCCGCCAAGGTCCTGGAGCTGGCCCAGGCCCTGTATGAAACGCACAAGCTCATCAGCTATCCCCGCACCGAAAGCCACCATCTCGGTACGGACATGCTCCCGCAACTGCCGAAGATCCTGGCCGCGGTGTCCCATCCGTGCGCGGCGGAAGCGCGTCAGCGCCTCGCCGCGGGTCACACCCTGGGCAAAGCGTACGTCGATACCACCAAGCTGACGGACCATCACGCCATCATCCCCACGGCCAAGACCCCGCCCGCCCAGCTCCCGGAACCCCTGCAACAGATTTACGCGTTGGTCGCCACCCGGTTTGTGGCGATCTTCCTCCCCCCTCAGCGGGTCGAGGAAACACTGGTCACCCTGGCGATCGGCGGGGCCACCTTCATCGCCAAGGGTGCGGTGGAACTGGACCCGGGCTGGAAACGTGCCGAGGTACGCCGGTCGGCCCCCGCGGGGGCGGCGGCCGACGCGGAGGGTGGGGGTGAAGCCGGGCCAACGGCGTTGCCACCGTTGCGCGAACAACAGACCGTCACCGTGGACGCGCTCGAGGTGCGCGAAAAAGAGACGCAGCCCCCGCGGCCCTATGACGATGCCTCCCTGCTCAGCGCGATGAAAAATGCCGGGCGCACGCTGGATGACGATGCCTTGGCCGCGGCAATGAAAGGGTCCGGACTGGGCACCCCGGCGACCCGCGCAGAAACGATCGAAAAGCTGGTCAGGACCGGCTATGTGGAGCGGCAGCGCAAACAACTGCGGGCCACGGAGAAGGGGCGAGCGCTCATTGGGTTGGTGGCGGAGGAATTGCGCAGTGTCGAACTGACCGCCGCCTGGGAGCAACGCCTCAAGGACATTGAGCAGGGTAACGCGAATGCCACGTCCTTCTACCAGGACATTTGTCAGTTCGTCACCGCCTTGATTCCGCGGGTCAGTCAGGGCGCGGTGATGCCCGCGGCCCACGTCGAGGCGGCCCGTGCCAAGACCGGCAAGGGCACGACAGCCGGCGGGCGGCGGGGCGGCCATTCCGGGCGCCCGGCAAGCGGCGCGGGGGAGGCGTCAGCCGATGCCCTGTTAAGCGGGCTGGCGCTCACGCGGTGCCCAATCTGTCAGCAGGGCGAGATTACCGCCACGGATAAAGCCATCGGCTGTAGCCGCTGGCGCGAGGGCTGTGGCTTCACGGTATGGAAAACCATCGCCGGACATGTCTTGAGCCCGGAAGAACTGCAGACCCTGCTGACGCGTGGCGTTACGGACCCGATTGAGGGGCTGCGCGCGAAATCCGGGCGTACCTTTCGTGCCGCCGTGCGGCTGGATGGCAGCGGGAAGACGGTCTTTGCCTTCCCGCCCGCCGCGAGCGATCACCCGGAACCGGCGTCACCGCCCCCTCACGTCGGGATGGCGCCGGTGACCGGGCCGCCACCGACGGCGGCGGGGCTCAAGGCCGATCCGGTGCCCTGTCCCCAGTGTCACCAAGGGGTGTTAATCGAGGGCCGCTCAGCCTTTGGCTGTGGCCGCTGGCGCGAGGGTTGCACGTTCGTCATCCCCAAGATGCTGGACGGGCAGGTGGTGACCGACCCCCAGTTGCGCGCCCTGGTGGGGGAGGGGCGCGCCCCCTTCGGCGTCGATGCGGTGGGGCATGAGCGCTGGCTGGCGCTGGACCCTGCGGGAGGGGTGGTGGTGAGGACGAGATAACAGGGCGCGCTGGCACGATCCGCCACGATTGCAGCTTCTCTTTTCAACGGGTTCGGAAGATAACGTCGTGCCTGACGTGAAACATCGGCCGCGACGGGGCGCAAAAGCACGTAACCGATTGAACGGGATCTATCAACAGGAGCTGTTGATAAGTCTGTAGACAAACGGTGGTCACCGCCACCAAAGCCGCCTCAGGCAAGGGCTGCTGCGGTTATGGCCAGATTCTGTACAGGTTGCCACCGCACCGTCCCGCCGGCTGGGAGACTGTGGACATGGCACCAAGGCCAGCGCGAGCTCCGCGCCTTGGCCACACAGAGGCCAACCACGGGCACAGGCTGGTGGGCCGGATCTAGCGACCCTGATTGTGGCGATCAACCTGCGCTTTCGGCGGTCGCGGGTGGCTTCGGCACTCCTCACCAGACCCTGCACGAAATCGGCGCAGTGGTCGCTCCGGCGAATGCCCCGCTCATCAACAACCATGCCAGGGTCTGTTGCATGCCGACAAACCTCAGTCCGACTGGCTGTACCTGCTCTGACGGTGGGTCTTTATCACCACCACTACGAATCTCTATGTCCCTGCCGGTCGGAATAAGGACACCGTGGCCCCGATACTGAACGATGTCACCGGCTGGCTGATGAGCAACGGCCAGTCACGCCAGCTGCGGTCTTGGGCGCATCTCCCTAGCGCTGGTACAGTGCTATGATGCCGCTGGCATCGCCTGCGTCCACCAGGCGCGGACCACGCGGGTGGACCTCATGGTCGCTGCTTCTTCGCCCGCGAAGGCTCCTCGGCGACCCAGCGGTGGCGTTATACCCAGGGCACCGCTGAACCGCCTGCGGCAGCCGTCCTTGGCGCGGCTCAGTCATCTTCATGACTAGACCCGGGCGTGGGCGGTGGTACTCCTCAACGATTGGGAGGCAATCTTCCATGTGCTACACCACCCCCGGTCTGCCCCTGAGCAACCATGACGCTGAACGGGCCTTGCGCTACTGTTTCGTTGTCCGTCGCCTTAGTCACGGCACACGGACGGCGGTCCTTTCACGCGCTTTTACCGTAAATTAGCAGGACGTGGTCGAATCCATATGCGGCATGAGACGCCGCTATTATTCAGTTCACAAATCTAAGGAGCAGCAATGACAAACACCATAACTCAAATGCCGCCACTAAACTTACAGAAAAGTTTACAATATGACCTATTCTCCACATTTTTTGGTGAAACAGCAGAGCTTTCCAACACTATCGAATTGTGGGACTCGATTCCCAAATATGCTGTTTCTGCGCGCGCCCAAATTGCCATGCGGAGCCCGGATAACCGGCTTCCTGTTTCTGAACGCAGATTCGTGTTTTCTTCAAGGCGTAATGGACAGCGGGTTGAAAGTACCTGCCGTGTATCTATTCAGCCTGCTTCGATAAAAACAGAAAACGGATATATTGATTATTACCCCACTACGGATGAGGAGTTAGTAGAGGAGGTTATACGTAAAATATTCGCAGACCAGCGGTGCGGTGTTCATGACCCAAAAGACTCAGTGAGTTGGGTAAAATTCTCACTTCAGATGATCCGCAAAGAACTTAAAGCAAGAGGAAAAACTCGAAATCTTAATGAGATTAAGCGCTCTATTGAGATATTGTCCAGAACGCACATAGCTTTATATATAGATGAATCAACTGATCCAATTTATTCAGCGCCAATCCTGTCTGATATATTTCGCATAACGCGGAAAGAATATCTCGAAGACTCGACAATGACATGGGTCGCGCGATTGCCCGTGCTAATATCAAAAAGCATCAATGATCTATCTTATCGACAGTTTAATTATGGCATCTTAATGTCGCTAGCCGCGCCCCTATCGCGATGGCTCCACAAGCGTCTATCTCTTAATTACACGAACGCCGGCTTCATGGAGGCATACGAAATTCGTTATACCACTATAAAACGTGACAGCAATCTTCTGAACTACACTCGCGAATCGGCCAATATCAAGGCGCTCGAAGAAGCGTTAGCGGAACTAAAAAATGCAAAAGTATTGATGAACTGGGAACGCCTTCAAGTGTACAAAACCGGGCGTAAAATCATAGATATAAAGTATAGATTGTCCGCGCATACCGAATTCATCAAGGAAATGAAAGCCGCTAACGCAAGGTTGAAGCAATCACGCGCCGCTTTATCAAACGACGGTCATCCAGAGTTAATTACCAAAAAATAAGAACTAGACCATACCACCCTAGCGCTTGATCACCCAAAAGCAGCCATGCAGAATTGGCCTCATATGGTCACCGAAAGCTAGGAGATGTCGTTAGGCAACGAGAACTCCCTTAACGCCAAGGTCCACGCCGCCGAAACCCGCCTCCCGGTAGGCGGACGATACAGTTCATCCGTCCGGTCGGACTGTGCGGTGCCCCGGAGGATGGAAGGTAGAGGGTGCAGCAACGGGAAGCCCTGAACAACTTGGTGGCGCGAGCGCCTAACCCACT
>SACH01000514.1 GCA_009928645.1 Gammaproteobacteria bacterium
CCGCGACCCCCGCGCCGGCCCTAGTGGCGGACCCTCTAGCCGCCCCGCGCGGGTATACTGAACGCCCCATTCGCGACCTGAGCGCCAACGAACGGCGCACCCTGAGCGAGACCGCTACCTACCGTCGCGCGCCACGGATGGCCGGTTCGGATGCCGACCGCAATTTGATGGAAACCCGCTTCCAACGCGGCCTGGAATTGGCGGGACGCACGGAACCCGCCGACTTGAATGTCCATGACGAGCAGGGCAATCATTTTGGCCTGCCGCCCCTGACGGAGACGCCCCATGCGCTATCCACGCACAAGCAGGCACTTGACCACGCACTATCCACGTTGCGATCCGTCGGCGACCTATCAGGTCACTACGCCTACCCCCTCTACGAGCCTGAAGCCTTCCGCCTGCGACAGTCCGGCTACCCTGTCTTCCACGCCGACAGCGGCTGGTGGATCGACGCCGTGCCTGTCCTGCGTGCCGTCCGCGGCGCCTTCGCCCGCAACGCCCGCGTCCACCCCGACCACTTCCACACCCTGCGCCTGATCGACCGGCGCACGCCGGACGTCTGGGAGTTTGATCAGCCCCCGCCGGACACGGCGGTGGAGTATCCCTTGCACAAGGCCCTGCCATCCGTCACGCGGGTGATGCGGGTGCACAGGAGCGCCTGATGTTTACCGCGTTACCCATGCTTCAGGATTTACTTAAATCTCAGGCGACCAAAATGAAATATGCCGGTGGCGCGTATGGGGATTATGAAGAAATGTCCATCACCCTCATCATGCCTTCGGGTAAAATGTATGCGCTGACAGATGATAATTTTTCGTTTGTCTCACATGCGTTTATGAAGGCAATCTGCGATGACGACATTTACTTTGCACGATATCGAATGCCTGCCTTTCGTGCAGGCAGCCAAGGGCCGCCTGTTGGCCAAGATCAAGAAAAATCCGCTTACGGATTGCTGGGAATGGACCGGGAAGCGGGACTTGGCGGGCTACGGCACGATCTGCGTCTTGCCCATCAGCAAGTACGCAAAAGCGCACCGAGTGGCTTGGGTGCTGACTCATGGCCCAATTCCCAAGGAGAATTTCGTGATACGCCATCAGTGCGACAATCGCTGTTGCGTAAATCCGGCGCATCTGGTGAATGGTACGCAGACAGACAATTGCAGGGACGCTTTCGAGCGACAGCGATCCAAGGGCGGGGCTTGGGAGCGGCATCGCAAAGCCAAGCTCACGCGGGAGCAGGTGGCAAGCATCAGAGCCAGCCGGAAAGCCGGGGAGACCTGCGCCAGTCTGGGGCGGGAATACGGGGTGGGGCGGGATCAGATTTCCCGTATTTGCACCGGGAAAGTCTGGCGACCTTCCTCTATAAGGCCCTTGGACCCGGAGAGCGCTGGATAACATTAAAGCCCCACGGCCCCGACGAAAAAGGGGTCCCCGTCCTGATCAAGGAGACCACCCAAGGCTCGGGGGTCTATCACGTCATCGGTGGCGCCGGCGGCAAGCTCAACTACATGCGCATCCGCCCCAAGGCGCCGGACGAGACCCTCAAGGACAGCATCGCCGCGCGGCGCAAGGCCAAGCAGGAACAGAGAAAGGCGCAGGCCAAGCGCGACAAGGAACTGGGGCTGGCTCAGGCCAAAAAGGGCGCCAAGGAGCAGATTCAGCTCAAGGAACAAGCCGAAGAGCGAACCTTCATCACCACCGTCGCCCAGGCCATGGGCTGGCAGGCCGAAGACTTGGAACCTAAGATCCCCGACCACTTGTCAGACAAGGCCCAGGAGCGGCT
>SACH01000515.1 GCA_009928645.1 Gammaproteobacteria bacterium
GGTTAAAGGGATAGAAGCAACCGCAGCCTCCTCAAATGGCTTTGCTCGACAAGCTGATGCTCAAAGCCAAACAATTTCGTCATCGAAAATAGTTTCTACAGATCCGCCTTACTACGACAATATCGGATATGCTGACTTGTCTGATTATTTCTACGTCTGGCTGCGCAGATCCCTGAAGCCGATCTTCCCCGGCCTCTATGCCACGGTAGCCGTGCCCAAGGCCGAAGAATTGGTAGCCACGCCCTACCGCCATGGTGGCAAGGCCGAGGCCGAAGCCTTTTTTCTGGACGGCATGACCAAGGCCATCCGTAATCTGGCCGAACAGGCTCATCCGGCCTTTCCCGTGACCATTTACTACGCCTTTAAGCAGGCAGAAACAGATTCAACTAAAGGAACAACTAACACAGGTTGGGATACTTTCTTAGAGGCCCTTATTCGGGCAGGTTTTGCCCTAACTGGAACGTGGCCTGTCAGAACGGAATCTGCGAATAAACTAAAAGCCAACCTCAACGCTCTAGCCTCATCCATCGTCCTGGTCTGCCGCAAACGCCCAGCCGATGCTCTGACCATTTCCCGCCGCGAATTCATCCGCGAACTGAACGCGGTGCTCCCCGAGGCCCTGGACGAGATGACGCGCGGCACGGGTGCGGATTCTCCGGTGGCTCCGGTGGATTTGTCCCAGGCCATCATCGGCCCCGGCATGGCCATCTTCAGCCAATACGCCGCCGTGCTGGAGGCCGACGGCACGCCGATGAGCGTGCGCACCGCCCTGCAACACATCAACCGCTTCCTCGCCGAGGACGACTTCGACAACGACACCCAATTCTGCCTGCACTGGTTCGAGACCCACGGCTGGGCCATCGGCAAGTACGGCGACGCCGACGTCCTCGCCCGCGCCAAGGGCACCAGCGCCGCCGGCCTGGTCGAGGCCGGGGTGGTGGAATCGGGCAAGGGCGACCTGCGCCTGCTGCGCTGGGCAGAACTGCCCCAGGACTGGTCCCCGGACCAGGACGCCCGCACCCCCATCTGGGAGGCCCTGCACCAGATGATCCGCGCCCTCAACCAGGACGGCGAGGTCGCCGCCGGCGCCCTGCTGGCGCGCATGCCCACCCGCGGCGAGGCCATCCGCGCCCTGGCCTACCGCCTCTATACCCTGTGCGAACGCCAGGGCTGGGCCGAGGACGCCCGCGCCTACAACGACCTCATCACCGCCTGGCGCGGCATCGAGCAGGCCGCCAGCGAGGCCGGCCTGCACGGCGCGCAAATTCAACTGGAACTGTAACCGGGAGGAATCAGCATGGTGCTCAAACCCTGGCGCGAGATCGCCGTACCCCACGAGGACGTCCTTAAAGGCACCTTCCAGCAGGCCGAGTTCGCGGCCGACCTGTCCCGGGTCCACGCCGGCAAGGCCACGCCGGAGTACCAGGACCCGGTGCTGTTCTTCCAGCGCACCTACATCACCGAGGGCATGCGCCTGCTGTTCGACTCGGTGCTCCACCGCCTCACCGGCCGCGGCGGCGATCCGGTCATCCAGCTCCAGACCGCCTTCGGCGGCGGCAAGACCCACACCGAGATGGCGGTCTATCACCTCGCCAGCGCCACGGTCCCCGCCAGCGACCTGCCCGGGGTCCCCGCCCTCCTGGACGCCGCCGGGGTCACCAGCCTGCCCCGGGCGCGGGTGGTGGTCCTCGACGGCAACCAATCCTCCCCCAACCAGCCCCTGGTGCGCGACGGCCAGGCCCTCAACACCCTCTGGGGCGACCTGGCCTGGCAGTTG
>SACH01000095.1 GCA_009928645.1 Gammaproteobacteria bacterium
TAAACAACGCGACGGCCACCCCCGTGACAGCGGGTGAGCGCGCGAAAGTTTGTCGGTGAGTGGGACCGCAGGCCATACGGCTGGGAAGCGGCCGCAAGCCGCTATATGGAAATCAATAACTTCATGGAGCAATCAAGAGGGCTTTACCATGCCGACCCGCAAACCAGCGTCCGGTCCGCCGTTGCCACACCATCCCGGGACGCCTGCCCAGACCGCAAACGCCTCCCCCGCTCCGCCACCGGCGCCCCTCCCCCCTGCCACCGGCCCCTCCCCCTCCGCCGCGGCCGTTCCACTTCTGATACTCCTTGCCCCCACGCCCGCCGCGTGTACCGACCTCGCGCCGGTCCTCGACGGCCTCGGTGACGTCCATCACCTGGCCACCCCCGCCCAGGTGGTAGACCTACTCACCCACCGGCTCGTTGATCTGGTCATCCTCGCGCCGGGGTTAGCGACTGAGGACGGTTTCACCACCTGTCTCGCCCTGCGCCAATGGCGCGAGGACCTGGACTTGCCGATCGTGTTCCTCTGCGCGGACGCCCGGCCGGAGCTGGAACTGCTGGCCTTCCAGGCAGGGTGCAGTGACTTTATCCACTGGCCGGGCCCGCCCGAGGTCATTCGCGCCCGTCTCCGCCAGCACCTGCAACGCCAGACCCACCGCCGCGCCCGTCAACGTGCGGAAGCGCAATTGCGCCTCAGTGAAGCCCGGCACCGCCTGATCGCCAAGAATGCGGCGGACGTCATCTGGACCATGGGGCTCGATGGTCGCTTCACCTATATCAGTCCCTCCGTAGCCACATTGCGGGGCTATTCCGTGGCGGAGGTCATGTCCCAAACCTGGGCCGACATCTTTCCCCCGGCATCCCTGGCCGTGGTGCAAGCCGAGTTCCAGAACTTTCTGGGCCGGCTTCAGCGCGGCGAGCCGTTGGAACCTCTCCATCTGGAGCTGACCCAGACCCATCGGGACGGCCACCCCATCTGGACCGATATTGTGGCTTCCGCCCTGGTGGGCATGGACGGCCAGTTCCAGGAAATCCTCGGCGTCACGCGCGATATCGATGCCCGCAAGCGGGCCGAACTCGCCCTGCGCGACACCACGCAACGCATGGAGGCCATGCTCAACGTCCTGCCCGACCTGATGTTCCGGCTGGATCGCGACAGCCAGATTATCGAAGCTCATCCCCAAGACCCGGCGCTTTTTTATCTGCCACCCCCGATGTTCCTGGGGAAAAAGGTGAGCGAGGTGCTGCCCGCGCCGGCCGCCGCGATCTTCCAAGCCGCTTTGGCTGAAGCCGCCGTCCAGGGTCGCCACCGGGGCGCCCTCTATTCCTTGCCCTTCCCCCCGGGGAGCATCTCCTGGTTTGAGCTGTCCATCGCCGCCCTGGGGCCCGCCGACGCCATGGACCGCGAATTTATCGTCCTCGCCCGCGATGTCACCGCGCGCCAACAGGCCGAAGCGGCGCTGCAGCACCTCAATGGCACCCTGGAACTTCGGGTCGCGGAACGGACCGCCGCGCTGACCGCCGAGATCAGTGAGCATCAGCGTACCGAAGACCGGTTGCGCGCCAGCGAACAACGCTACCGGGACCTCAACGTGCAACTGGAGCGCGAGGTCGCCACGCGCACCGCCGAGGCCCAGGCCGCCAACGCCGCCAAGAGCGAATTCCTGGCCCAGATGAGCCATGAGATCCGCACCCCCCTCAACGGCGTGCTCGGCCTAGCCCAGTTGCTGGCGCGCGAGCCCCTGGACGAACGCCAGCGGGGCATGGTCAGCCGCATCGAGCAGGCCGGCGAGACCCTGCTCTTCATCCTCAACGACATCCTGGACCTGTCCAAGATCGAGGCCGGCCAACTGGTCATCACCCCCCAGCCCTGTGACCTGACGGCCCTGCTGGACAAGGTGCGGGATTTCTTTGCCCCCCTGGCGGCGAAGCAGGGGGTGCGCTTGCACCTGGATCGCCCGACGGAGCTGGCGGCGGTGGAGGTCGATGGGCTGCGCCTGGAGCAGATCCTGAACAACCTGATGAGCAATGCCCTCAAGTTCACCCCCCAGGGGCAGGTCGCGGTGCGGGCGGGCCTTGAGGTGCTATCCCCACAGGAGGCGCAGGTGCGCTGCGAAGTCCAGGACACCGGTATCGGCATTGCCGCCGCAGACCTGGCGCACCTGTTCGAACCTTTTTACCAAGCCGGGCACCCTCGCCAGCGCCGTTATGGCGGCACCGGGCTGGGCCTGTCCATCTGCAAACGCCTGGTGGAACTGATGGGGGGGCGGATCGGCGCTGCCAGCCAGCCGGGCCAGGGCAGCACCTTCTGGTTCGAACTGCCAGTCCGGCACTGCCCCGCCCCGCCACCGGCTGCCGCCGCCGACCCGCCGCCCGCGGTGTCCGGCTTGGCCGGTCGCCGGGTACTGGTGGTGGACGACAGCGAGATCAACCGGGAGGTGGTGAAACAAGCTCTGGAACTGGAGGGGATCATGGTTACCCTGGCTGAGGAGGGCCGCCAGGCGCTGACCCTGTTGCGCCAGCGGCCCGACGCCTATGACGCCGTGCTGATGGACGTGCAGATGCCAGAGCTGGACGGCCTGGCCGTGACGCGCTTGATTAGGACCGAGCTGGGTCTGACCGAGCTGCCAATCATCGCCCTGACCGCGGGGGTACTGCCGCATCAACGCCAGGAGGCCCTGGACGCGGGGATGAACGATGTGCTGCCCAAACCGGTCAAGATCCCTGAGATGGCCGCCCTGCTGGGCAAATGGATCTGAGGGAATACCAGCCGAACAATTACAGGACCGGCTTGATAACTTCACGGTTGATCCCGCCATCAACCTGGGGACCAGGTGTTGCGCTGGCCAGTCATGCCGCCCTGTCGGATAGGAGTATCCGACAGGATAGCCTGTACTATTACGGATGGCAGCTGTTCGCGTACCCTCGCTAAACTAATGCACCAGCTTGGCGAGATCGTTGTCATTCAAGTCACGCAACGAGGGAATGCATCTCCTTTTAGAAGTGAGAGAGAGTTTGTACCTCTAACCGGGGTTTAGGCGCGGAAATCATGACTCAACCAACCAACATCCTGATCGTCGATGATGATCCTATCGCTCTGATCATCCTGCAAAACGCATTGGAAGGAATGGGGGAATGTCATATCGCCCATAATGGCGCTGAGGCTTTGGCTATGGTGGCGCGGAATCCGATGGATCTGATTCTGCTTGACGCCCTTATGCCCGGTATGGACGGCTATGCCACCTGTTGTTTACTGCAAAGGGATTTCCCGGAAATTCCGGTTATCTTCGTGACCGCGAAGACGGATGACACCAGCGAGGTTCGGGCGCTGAAGGCCGGCGCCATGGATTTCATCAATAAGCCCATCAACCCGCCTATCGTCCGCGCACGGGTGGCGACACACCTCCGACTGAAGGCCCAGAACGATCTGTTGCGTTCTCTTAGCAGTCATGACCCCCTGACGGGTATTTCCAATCGCCGCGCTTTTGAAGAGCACCTGGCGGCGGAGTGGCGGCGATCCATGCGTCATGGGCAGCCGTTATCGGTGCTGATGATCGATATCGACCACTTCAAGGCCTACAACGATCATTACGGCCATCTCCGGGGTGATGATTGTCTGTGCAAGGTGGCCCAGTGCATCGCCAGTTCGCTGACGCGGGGCGAGGACCTGGTGGCGCGGTATGGTGGTGAGGAGTTTGTGGCCCTGCTGGCTGGCTCCTCTCTGGGGGTCGCCGCCGGCTTGGCGGATAAAATCCGCGCCAATCTGAGAGCCCTTACGCTCCCGCAAGCCCCGACCATCGCCAGGCCCTATGTCACCCTGAGCATTGGGGTCGCCATGAGCCTCCCCGCCAAACGGCCCCAAGTGCACCTAACCTCAGTGATAGGCCAAATGCGCTCGCCGCTGGGATTGAATCTCTCGGAGGCCCAGGACTTGCTCAACCGCGCGGATCAGGCCCTTTACGCCGCCAAGGCCGCTGGCAGGGATTGCGTCCGCTTGGGTAGCCTGAAAGCTGAGCCACGGCTAATCGCGGCAGCCTAAGCACGGGCGCTCGTCCCCCGTCAGGCGATATCGCCCCATGGCAACCCGCCAGCGGGCATCAGGTTCGACGCAGAGGCAGGACCATCCGCACCAGATCCGCCACCACGCGGACTTCCAGTTTGCGCATGAGGTTGGCGCGGTGGGTCTCGACGGTGCGCACGCTGGTGCCAAGTTCGTAGGCGATCGCCTTGTTGGCCTTGCCCTGGATGATGCCCTCCAGGACTTCTCGTTCCCGCGGTGTCAAAGTCTCCAAGCGCTGCGCCAACAGGCGCGGGTCACCGAATTGGTCACGCTGATGCTGGTCCGCGGCGAGGGCCTTGCGCACCACTTCCAACAAGTGCTGATGGTTCACGGGCTTGGTCAGGAAGTCCACGGCCCCTAACTGCATGGAGCGTACCACGGTCGGGATTTCGCCATAGGCACTGAGCATGATCGCCGGGAAGTTGTCCAGCCGAGCTCGTAAGGTCTGCAAGAGTTCCAGTCCGTCCATCTCTGGCATACGTAGATCTACGATCAGGCAAGCCGGGCCCTCCGGCTTCCCGCGCGCCAGGAAGGCCTGGGCCGAGGCAAAGTCCTCAACCTTGAGGCGCACCGATTCCAGCAGGTCGCACAACATCCGTCGCTGGAAATCATCATCGTCGACGACAAAAACGATAGATTCCGCGCTCATAGCCCCTCCTACATCTAGTTGTTCCGTTTCAATAGGTCCCAGGGATGAGGATAGCCGTGGTCACCAAAAAGGGGAAGCCCCGCGGCTGTACCCCAAGTTTTGTAGATATCGGCCGACTCAGTCTGCGTCGGGAAATGGAAAGCTGGGGTAGGGCTGGTACTACGTATATCTACTAGGTATCCCTGGGGAAGGTCCTCATTGGCGACGCAGGCAAGACTTTATAACCTGTGCCCCAGGGGACAAGGAGTCTGATACAAGTCAATAGCGTCCCGCCCCACCGGGGTCCTGCCAGGGATCGACCTTCCAAAGCCTCAGAAAAACCAGAAAGTATGGAGAAGGGATGATGAACACCAGCGGCTTGACCTTGTTACCACCCTCGAACCCGCACCCCTGGCGTGAGGCCGTCTGCATTGGCCTGTGCTCGACTGGCATGGATGATATCAAGCTGCCCTCGGGCAACGCCGGAGCCGAAGTCGCGGGGGAAAATCTGGGTCTGGCGGCCGACATCGATTACGACATCAAGGACGGAGTGCTGAGCATCAGGGTCACGGGGCCGCTGGATTTGCGCTGTACCACACGCCTCCTGGCCATCACCCATGCGATTGACGACAGCATCGCGAGCTGCCGTTTGATCCTGGACGGGGTCACCCGGGTGTTCGACTCCGGTATCGCCGCCTTGATTCTCCTCGCCAAGGTCCTGACCCGCCAGGGTGTCGACCGGATTCGCATCGAAGGGCTGGACCTCAACCGCCCGAGCCTGTCCCCTTATCGCACGGGTACCGTGGCGGCCTCCATGCGGCGGGTTTTCACCTGGTAGGCATCGCTATCTATGGGGTATTAACCCCACTGATGGACGTTGTGGGGAGTCTGGATGCACGAATTTCCAACAATAGCTGGGGAATGGTTGGCTCTGAGTGTTAGATCAGCTAAATCAGCCGAGGTACATCAATGAAACCTTGATGCCGGTTCTACCCAGGGGGCGCTAGCCAGGCGTAGGTCCTGGAGCTGACGGTCCAGCCCGGTCAAGTCCGCGTCGAGATCGGTCTTGCCGCCATCGATGGCCTCTTCCAATTGCCTGGCCAAGGCCATGATCGCCATGGCCCCCAGGGACCCGGCATTGCCTTTGAGGTTGTGCAACCGCCGGGCGGCGGCCTCGCTGTGGCCCTGGGCCAGTTCTTCCCGGACGATCCCGACCAGGCCATCGCTCTGGGCCAGAAAGATACCCAGCAGCCGCAGGAACAGGGGCCGGTTGCCGCACAGGATATCCCTCGCCTGCTCCCGGTCGATCCCCGGAATCGCGGGGAAGGCCTCGGCCTGGGGGCCGACCTGACCTCGGGTTTCACCATGGCGAAGCATCATGGCCACCATCGCCTCCAGCCGCACGGGCTTGGTCAGGACGTCGTTCATCCCCGCCGCGAGGGCTGCCTCACGCTCATGGGGCAGGGCGCCGGCGGTAAGGGCAATGAGGGGCAAGTCGCGCAGCCCCAGCTCGGCGCGGATGCGGCGCGCGGCGGTCAGGCCATCCATCACCGGCATCTGCACGTCCATCAGGACCAACTGGTAGGCCAGGGGATCGCGTCTCAGCCACTCCAGGGCCGCGGCGCCATCGTTCGCCGAGGTGACTAGGGCCCCTTCCAGGCGCAGGGCCTGCTCTACCACCTCCCGGTTCATCTCGCTGTCGTCCACCACCAGCAGATGCCAGCCTGCCAGGCGCTGGCTAGAGGTAAGGGTGTTGGGGGCCGCCTCGCCCAAGGTTGCCCCGCCGATAGCCGCCCCGGCCGGGGCCAACACGCCCGGAGCCGTGACATCCGAAGCCTTCCCACCCCCAGCCAGTTCCTGGCGGACGAGAGTGAAGGGCAGCGCGAACCAGAAGGTACTGCCCCGCCCCGGCTGGCTGGTGGCGCCGATCTCCCCGCCCATCAGCTCGACCAGCCGCTTGCTGATCACCAGGCCCAGGCCGGTGCCGCCAAAGCGGCGAGTGATACTGGCGTCGCCCTGGGCGAAGGGCTGGAAGAGGCCGGCCAGCACCTCGGGTTCGATGCCGATGCCGGTATCCGCCACCTGGAAGCGCAACCACAGGGCGCCGGGAGCAGTCTCTTGGATCCCGACACGCAGGCTGACCTCGCCCGCAGGGGTGAACTTGACGGCATTGTCGATCAGATTGGTGAGGACTTGGCCCAGACGCAGGGGGTCCCCCAGGAAGGCACCGCTGGGCAGGGTGGGACAGTCGATGCGCAAGGACAGGCCCTTGGTGCGGGCCAGGCGGCCGTGAAAACTGTCGATGCGGGCAAGGATTTCCTTCAGGTCAAAGGGTTGGGTCTCGATGGGCAGCTTGCCGGACTCAATTTTAGAGAAGTCGAGGATGTCACTAATGATGGCCAGCAGATTCTCGCCGGCCTCCAGGATGCGCGTCACCCGTGGCCGTTGGGTCTCATCCAGCGACCCACGTTCCATAAGCTGGGCGTGACCGAGGATGGCATTCAGGGGGGTGCGGATCTCGTGGCTCATGTGGGCCAGAAACTCGCTCTTGGCAGCGCTGGCGGTGCGGGCCTCGGCGGTGCGCTCCGCGACCTTAAGCTCCAGGCCCTCGTTGAGGGCGCGGAAGCGGCGCTCGCTCTCGCTAAGGCGGTCCGCCATCCGCTGAAGCTCGGCAATTCTGGCCTCCAGCTCCAGGGTCCGTTCCGCCACCCGCTGTTCCAAGCGGGCATTCAATGCCTTGATTTCGATGTCGTAGCGCTTGAGGCGGGTGATGTCCCGGCAGATACCGACCAGCCCGATCGGGCGTCCTGCCCCGTCCCGCACCAAGCGGCTCGATTCGATAAACCAGTGATATTCGTTGTTCTTCAGCCGCCAGCGGTACTGGATGCTCTCCGGTTCCTGGTTTAGGGCCAACCGTCTTCGCTGGGCATCAATCTTCTCCTGGTCGTCGGGATGAATGCGGTCGCGGAAGTGCTGATAGGTGAAGCCCTCGAACTCCTCGGCCGTGAAACCCGTTTGGGCCACCAGTGCCGGATTCATGAACCGATACCCCTGGGTCTTGAGGTCGAGGTAGCTGATGCCGTCGCTGACGTTCTCCAGGATGGCGCGGAACAATTCCTCCTTCTCCTGCAGGCTCTGGTGCTGCAGTTCCAGCTCGATCTGTTGGATGCGCAGATCCTCGACGAGGCCCGCCTCATCGGTGGCCTTGTCCGTCCCCTGATCCCACTCCTGCGCCGCCCCCTGCCAAAGCCCATTCCCCGTTCCCTGCCCCACCTCCTGGGGCGGGCCTTGGCCTTGCTCGCGGAAGACGTCTTCAGCGCGGCGCAGGATGGCGGCCCCTTCCGGGGTCAGGGAGTCCGGGAGGGATGGCGGGGATGGGGGTTTACATTTGCTCATCGGCTCTCCTGGCACAGTATTTTTTGGTCTTGGCGCCCGTATGAGTGATTGCTCACTGGGCTCAATGCTCGCTGAGCTTGGAAGATGCTGGCCGCGGCTCTCTCCAAGATCAGTTTAGGCCGTCCTCAAATATTCACGAGGTACTCACCACCTATTCGTTCGAATCGCCCGGGCCCCAGGAGGACTTCGGCGGCTCAAGCCACTGAGTCTCTTGCCCCCTCCCCCCTGGCGGGGGAGGGTTGGGGAGAGGGGGGGAGGGGTTGGACCGAAAGCCTTAGCGGCCCTGATATTGATCGGCATTGTCCCGGGTGACGATGCCAATGCCGGTATCGATGTCCTTCGGCATCGGGGCCCCCAGCCTGGCCTGCCAGAGGCTGATGATCGACCAATAGCCCTGGGTGTGGGGCTTGGTGGCGTAGGAGGAATCGACGGCGCCTTCGCGGATGAGTTGGATGGTCTCCGGCAGGTCATCCAGGCCAACGTTGAAGACCTGGCCGGTGAGGTTGGCCTCCTTGATCGCCTGGGCGATGCCGATCACCCCGCCGGCGTCACTGGACACCCAACCCCGCAACCGGGGATGCTCGGCCATGATGGCCTTGGCCTGCTCCCGGGCGGTGGCGATATCGTCGTGGTCGATGCCCTTGGCCACCACTTTGATCCCGGGGTGTTCCTGGAAGAGCCGCTCATGGCACTCGGCGCGAATCCGATGGTTCACGGCGGTGGGGACGCCCCGCATGATGGCCACTTCGCCCTCGCCCCCCAACAGGGTCACCAGGCGCGCGGCCGCCAGTCGCGCCTGCTCGCAGAAATCGTTGCCGACGTAGGGCAGGTCCATCCCGGCCGGTGGCTCGGAGTCGAAGAGGACCAGGGGGATGCCCTGCCGGCGGGCCTGGGCCAGGCTGGCCTGCTCGGCCTGGTCATCGAGCAGATCCATGGCGATCCCATCGGGATTCGACGCCATCGCCTGCTCCAGGAGGCGCGACTGTTCGGCCACCTCCGCCTTTTGGGGGGGCCGGTAGTCCAGGGTCACCGGCCGGCCGGTTTGTTGCTTGATCATCCGGGCCGCCTGCTTGGCGCCATCGTGCACCAGGTCGAACCAGGGATGGACCACCTTGGGGATGATGACGAAGCGATAGGCGGCCGCCGGCTCAGTCGCTGGCTCGGCGGTGGATTCGGTCGCTGCTTTGGCCGTGGGTCCGGTCGCGGGTCCTGCCGTCGTCCCGACCGTCGGTGCGGTCGCCGTTCCAACGGCGGGGCC
>SACH01000516.1 GCA_009928645.1 Gammaproteobacteria bacterium
GGGCAAGGTCCCCCTGCTGGGGAATCCAGCAGGGGGGCAACTGGTGTATGGCGCTCCCAAGCGCTACGGGGCGCCTACGAGGCCAGTGGAGCGTCCGCTTCGGACTCGGTCATTGGTCAACATCCAGACGGGGAAGTGGACGCTGGAGATGGAGGCGAATTTTCGCTACCACGCCCAGGTGCTGGGGTATCCGGTGAAGCCTTTCGCGTGGCCGGATGGGGAGGTGTGGTGAGGGGGCGCTGATGATTGCCCGGGCGCTCACTCCCAGTTCCCCGCCGCAAACGTGTTCTCGATCAACTCGGCCACCTCCTGGGTGATGCGCTCGTTGATGGTCTCGGGCAGATGGAAGCGATCGTACAGCGCATTCTGGCCCGAGAAGAGCCGCATCAGTTGGTTGGGGATTTCGTTCGGGTCGGCGAATTGCCACAGCACAGTGCGGGGCTGGCGTCGCAGGTAGTGACCGTGACACAGCAGGCGCAGGACGTGCATCACGGTGTCGTCCACCTTTTCGCAGAAATGGAGCCAGTGGGGCCACTGGGCCGTGACCGCCTGAAATAAGGCGCGGATTTCCGGGATCTCCGCCGTCTCGCGGGGGTCATGCGCCCAACCCGCAAAGTAGAACGTCAGCTTGCCCTCCCACTGGAGGCAGGATTCCCGACTGGCGGACAGCCATTGCAGTTTTTCCAGCGTGAGGCGCGGATCGCCGCTGTCCACTGCGGCGCGGCTGATCTCGATGACAACCAGTTCGTCCTTGGCGGGGGAGAGGTGGGCGAGGGGGTATTTGAGGGGTCTCATGCGGGGCGGGACCGGGAGTGGATGGGGTTAACCGCGCGATTGACGGGGCAAAGGTCGGCCCCCGCGGGTAGGGTGATTGTGGTCCGAATCGGTGAATCCGGCCAGTAGCAAGACCTGGTTGCGGTGTTGAAGTTGTCCCTCCCGGGTGAATGCCCCTGACTGCACGAATCCGCTACACTCCGCCCTGAGCCTGGTGGCTCGTTCATTTATCCACCCAGCCAGGAAGCGTGATGACTCCAGACGAATTTATCCGCAAATGGGACGGCGTAAAGCTCAGGGAAAAACAAGCCTCCCAAGAGCACTTCCTCGACCTCTGCACCCTGGTCGGCGTCCCCAGCCCGGCCAGGGACGATCCCGAGGGCGAATGGTTCTGCTTCGAGAAGGGCGCCAGCAAGGCCGGCGGGGGCGAGGGGTGGGCCGATGTCTGGCGGAAAGGCTGCTTCGCCTGGGAGTACAAGAGCCCGGGCAAGGACCTGGACAAGGCGTTTGAGCAACTCCAGAAATACACGCCGGCCCTGCGTTACCCGCCGCTCCTCATCGTGTCGGATATCGACATCATCCGCATCCATACCGCCTTTACCGACTTGGTGCCCCAGGTCCACGAGATTAAGCTCCACGATCTCCGCGACCATGCGACGTTCAACCTCCTGAAGTGGGCCTTCACCAAGCCCGATAAGCTCCGCCCGACTCAGACCAGGGCGCAACTCACCGAACAAGCGGCGGCCCAACTGGGTGCTCTGGCTCAGACCTGGCGGGGGCGGGGGCATGATCCGCTGCGGGTGGCGCACTTCACCCAACAGATTCTGTTCTGCCTGTTCGCGGAAGACATCGACCTGTTGCCCGACAACCTCTTTACCCGGATGGTGAAGTCGGCGCAGGCCCACCCCGAGCGGGCACAAGCCCGGCTGGCGGCCCTGTTCGGGGCGATGGCCACGGGTGGGGACATGGGCGCTGACGAGGTGGCCTGGTTCAACGGTG
>SACH01000096.1 GCA_009928645.1 Gammaproteobacteria bacterium
AAATTCCGACAAATTCCGACAAATTCCGACAAATTCCGACAAATTCCGACAAATTCCGACATACGCCACGCCAGGCCGTTGATTCATCCCGGTCAAGACCCAAGACCAGTCTTGCCACTGGCAAGTCGAATATTGAGTGTGGTAAGTTGAGTGACTTTAATCGTTAGGTGTCACCCCGGTGCCACCTTTTTCAGGATCGCGGCCGGCAGACGTCAGCTCTTGCCAAGCGACCAAAAATCATCAACCAGCGTGTCGTTATCCGCTTCTGCAGCCGGTGGGGTCAATCCTTTGCATCACTCGCTCACTCGTCTCGCCGCCCTAACGGCACTCCTCATCGTCCTGCAAGGCTGCAAGTCCTCTGGCGGGGTGACTGGGTTCACGAATGAGGCACCCACGCCCGCCGCGACCAGTGACGCCAGGAAGGTCCCGTCCGTCAAGGGCATTCCCCCGGATCCAGGGCCGGCGGCCATTCCCCGTATCAGCGAAGGCGACCTGCTTCAGCTTGAGGTCTTTCAGGCGCCGGAGATGTCAACCAAGGAGCGGGTGATGTCCAGCGGGGAGATCTTTCTGCCGCTCATCGGCGCGATTAAGGTCGCAGGGCTGACCCAGGAAGAGGCAGAACAGCTCATCACCCTCAAATTGTCCGAAAACTATCTCCAGAACCCCCAGGTAAACCTGTTCCTGGAGGAATCCGCCAGCCAAAAGGTCACGGTGGTCGGTGACGTCGGCGCCCCCGGGGTTTTCCCGATCAAAGGAAAAATGACCTTGATGGAGGCTATCGCCCTGGCGCGCGGCGTGACGAAGACGGCAAAGGATGAAGTCGTCCTGTTCCGCAAATCCGCGCCCAATGGCCTGACGGCCTATATCATCGATATCGAGGAGATCCAGGATGGCGAACTCCCCAACCCACTCCTGGTTGGCGGTGACACCATTCATGTCGCGGTCTCCGGCACCCAGGTCTTCTTCGACCGGATCTTCGGCAAGCTCGCCGTCGCACCCGTCCCCCTCTAAGGCTAGCTGCCATGAGCGACTCACAACCCTCTCTGGTGCCCGCGGATGCCCTACCCCCGCGGGGCCCCCTGGCAACGCCTGGCCAGCGCGCCCTGGCGCTGCGTCCCGCCACCGCGCTCGCGGCCTCATCCGCCCCCGCGAAGGACGATGAGGATTTCATCGACCTGCGCCACCTCTGGGGCATTCTGGTACGCCGCAAGGGCACCGTGCTCCTTGCCGCAGCACTGGTCATCCTCATCGGTCTCATCTACACCTTCTCCACCACCCCCATCTACCGCGGCACCCTGCTCCTGCAGATCGAGCGCCAGGAGGGCCAGGTCGTCGACTACAAGGGTGTGGCCCCCGACGAGGACTCCCGTTCCGGCACCGACTTCTACCAGACCCAATACGAACTCCTTAAGAGCCGAAACCTGGCCCGACGCGTGATCGATCAGTTGGGGCTCGAACCTCAGAGCCCGCCGAAGCCCGAGGACCAATCCCCATCATTCTTTGGTGAACTGTTCAGTTCCTTTCAAACCTGGCTAGGCGGGATTCTCGGCGCCAGCACCCAAGCCATCGACAGCCACTCCACCGAAGTAACCAATCTGCCCTCACCTGCCGCTCAGGAAAATGCCCTCCTCGGCAATCTCACCATCGACCCCGTGCGCAACTCCCGCCTGGTGAAGATCTCCTATGACAGCCCACGCCCTGCGGAGGCGGCGGCAGTGGCTAATGCCTTCGCCAACAATTTCATCAACATGAACCTGGAGCGTCGCTTCGAGGCCTCCTCCTATGCCACCCGCTTCCTTCAGGAGCAACTGCAGCAGGCACGCGCCAACCTGGAGGACTCCGAGAAGCGCCTGGTGGAATACGCCCGCGAACGCGAGATCATCGACAACGAGAACCGCCTCTCCACCCTGATGGCGCGGCTAAACGAGATGACCACCTCCCTGGTCAAGGCCGAGGCCGCCCGCATCGAGGCCGAGGCCGCCTACATGGGCCTGAGCGATGCCGACAACCCCGGGGTCGCCGGCATGCTGGACAGCGCCGCCATCGAAAAGCTCAAGGGGCGGCGCGCGGAGCTCCAGGCCGAGTACGAGCAGAACCTGGAGGTCTACAAACCCGGCTACCCCAAGATGCAGCAACTGCAGCGGCAAATCGCCGACATCGACCGCACCATCGCCAAGGAGGTGGCCGCCATCGCCGACAGCATCCGGCTGAAGTATGAGACCCGCCAGCGTGAGGAGGCCAAGCTCAACCAGCGTATCGCCGAGATCAAGGAGGAGATCCTCACCCTGCAGGACCGCAGCACCGACCATCAGACCCTCAAGCGGGAGGTGGACACCAACCGCGAACTTTACGAGGGCCTGCTCCAGCGCCTGAAGGAGGTCGGCGTCACCGCCGGCATCGGCACCAACAACGTCTCCGTGGTCGACGCCGCCGTGATCCCGGCCCGACCCTTCAAACCCAGCCTGTCCCGCAACCTGGCCATCGCCCTGGCCCTGGGTCTCCTGCTGGGGGTGGGCCTGGCCTATCTCCTCGAGACCCTGGACGACAGCATCAAGACCAGCGAGGACGCGGAGCGCCGGGTCGGCGTGCCCGTGCTCGGGCTCACGCCGCTGGTCAGCGGTGAGGACCATCGCCTGGAAGGGGAACAACTGGGACTGCTGGTCAATCGCGATCCCAAGTGCCCCCTGGCGGAGGCGGCCCGCTCCCTGCGCACCTCCCTGCTCTTTTCCACCTCCGAGGGGGCGCCGCGGATCTGCCACTTCACCAGCGCCACCCCCTCAGAGGGCAAGACCACCACCGCCCTGGTCATGGCCACGGTCTTCGCCCAGGCCGGCGCCAAGGTCCTGCTGATCGATGCCGATCTGCGCAATCCCTCCCTGCATCGCACCTTCGGTCTGCCCAATACCGAGGGCCTGACCAATTTCCTGGCCGGCGACATCGAACCCGCCCGTATCGCCCGGGCCACCGAGGTCACCCGCCTCTTCACCATCACCAGCGGACCCTTGCCCCCCAACCCGGTGGAACTGCTCTCCAGCGCCAAGATGCTGGACCTGCTGCACCTATCCGTGGAGCGCTTCGACTATGTCCTCATCGACGGCCCACCCGTGATCGGCCTGGCCGATGCCCTGGTGCTGGCCAACCTGTCCAGCGCCACCATCTTCGCCATCAAAACCGCCGAGACCCGCGCCGGGGCCCTGGAGGGGGCCATCAAGCGCCTGCGGGCCGCCAACGCCCATGTGATCGGTACCGTTATGACCATGGCTGGGCGACCCGGTGGCGGCTATGGCTACGGTTACGGGTATGGCTACAGCTACGATTACCATTACACCTATACCTACGGGAACAAATCCGACACCGAGGCCCTGCCCGAGAAGGCGGGAGCCTAAGGCCGGCTCTTTCGGTCAGCCCTCGTCATCCCTCCCCGGTGGTCCCAGGCGCTGGCATGGAATTCGGTATTCGCGTTTAGCATCCATTGACTCAGGATCCGTCATTCATGCATGGGAGGTTGATCGAGTTCGCGCTGGCCTACTACCGGGAGCCATTGCGCTATCCGCGCCTGTCGGATACCCGCCATCCCTTGCCGGCCGGGTTTGCCGCCATGGTACCCGCCTTTGGCACCGCCCTGGCCCCCCGCCATCTTCCGACCACCGCGGCGGCCTTGAACGCCAGCCCAGACGAGGTCCTCGCCGCCGGGCGCTTCCTGATCCGCCAAATCCTGCTGGCCCCCGGTGCCACCCCCTGGCGCATGCTTGGCTTTGAGGCCGAGGCGCCGGTGGCTCAAATCCGCCGGCATTACCAACTGTTGATTCGCCTCTTCCATCCAGATCGGCGGTCAAGCCTCTCCGAACTGGACACGGAATACGCTTCCCGCCTGAACAGCGCCTACCACGCCCTTCGCGGCGAGGCACCAGCCTGCGATGAAAAGGAGGGCGAGGAGGCTGATCCCCAGCCCGCACCCGATATTGGCGCCGAACTCATCCGCTATTTCCAGCCGCAGCCGCGAATCGCCCCCCGGGAAGTCCTCGTTTCCCGCCCCGCCCGCTGGAAGAGCCTGACCCGCCGGACCCTCCTGGCTGCCGCCCTGTTGCTAATCCTGGGGGTGGCCGGGTTCGTCCTGTTCAATCTGCTCCGTCCCACCACCGTGCAGTTGCACATGGCGGTCGACCGGCAAGCGGCTTCAGCCCCTCGCGAACGCCAACCCTCCTACCTTCAGGGCACCGCCGCGCCTCTGCCCCCTCCCACCATGACGACCACACCGCCCGCCGTCACCCCGGTTGCCCGGAATGTCGTCTCCAGTCCAGAGCCCCCTGCCACCCCGGTTACCCGCGATATCCCCCCCGGCGCTGAGCCCCCTTCCCCCACCCGCGCCCTCGCTATGAACGTGCCGGTGGTCGACGACCAGGCACCCCAGCCCCCAACCATACCCCTAGCTCCGGGCGAGGCAGAGCGCCTGGTCGCCCTCGAACAACGCCAACGCGAGATCGCCGCGGAGTTGGCGCGCATCGAGGCCGAACGCCTGGCCTTGGTGGCGCAGGAGCAGGAACAGGCCCGCCAGCGCGAGGAAGAGACCCAACGCCTAGAGATGCTACGCCTGGCAGCCCAGGCGGAGGCGGAGCGTCACCAACGGCAGATTGCCGAGGCCGAGGCCCGACTCCAGGCGGAACGCCAGGCCCTGGAGCGGCAGAAGGTCGAACAGGCCAGACGACTGGAGGAGCAAGCCCAGCTGCAAGCGGCGGAGCGCCAGGCCTTGGAGCGGCAGAAGGCCGAACAGGCCAGACGGCAGCAGGAACAAGCCCGGCTGCAAGCGGAGGAGCGTCAGGCCGCCTTGGCCGAGACTCGGCGCAAGCAGGAGGCGGCCGCCCTGGCCGAGTCCAAACTCAAGGCCGAGCGCCAGGCCCTGGAACGTCTCAAGGCCGAACAGGCCCAGCGTGAACAAGCCGAGGCCAAGCGTCGCGAAGCGGAACGCCTTGCCGCCCAGGCCGAGGCTGAGCGTAAACAACAGGAGATAGCCAAGGATCAGGCGCGTCTCCAGGCCGAGTTCGAGGCCCTGAAACAGCAACAGGCCAATCAGCAGAAGCCAGTCGCGTCCGCCCAGGCCAAGGTTCCAGCCCAAGCACCAGTCCCGGCTCAGGCGCCATCCTCGATCCCGGCCCCGGCCCAGGCGACCAATACTCAGCCCGCCGCGAATCAAATGGCCAAGCCCCCGCGCAAGGAGGCCGATCGCCTGCTGCACCGCTTCACCCAGGCCTATACCGCCGGTGACCTGGAGGCCTATGTCAACCTCTTTGCCCCGGACGCCCGTTTCACTGAGGGCACCGGTCAGGCGCAGTTGCGCACCACCTATCGCCAGTTCTTCGCGCGAACCCCCTACCGGCAATCCGAAATCTCCGGTTTCCGCTGGCGGGAGATCGCGGACGGCCGGTTGACCGGCCGGGGTGACATCCAGGTCAAGATCCGCCAGAACGAGTCCCAAGCCTGGGATACCTTCACCGGCACTATTGAATTGGAACTGACCGCCCTGAATGGCCAATGGAAGATTATGCGAATGGAGCATCAGGTCAAATGACCCCGAACCCCACGGTTAACGTCACCAACGGCACCCGACTCTGGGTCTGGCGCGGCCTGCTGGTCCTCCTTGCCGGATTCCTGACCTGGCAAATCATTCTGCAGGGCCTGGCGACCCAGGGGCTGACCGAGGTGGATAAGGGTGATCTCGCCGCGGCGCAACGGATCCTGCGGTTCCGCCCCCAGCACCCCGAGGCCCTGTACGTCGATGCCTCGGTCCAGCTACCGAACGCCCCCGATCTGGCCGAGGCCCAGTTACGGACCGCCTTCAAGCAGGACCCCACGCGGGGCATGATCTTACTCAGCCTCGCGGAACTGGCCCTGGCACGAGAGGACACCAACACCGCGGATGCCTTGGCCGAGCAGGCCGTGGTTCTCCAACCGGTCAAGGCCGCCGTCCTGCGCCGGGCGGCCATGTACTGGCTGAACCGCGGCCAGGTGGTGCGGGGGCTGCAACTGCTGTCACAAGCCTTGTTGGCCAGGGAAGAAGCCAATCAGGACGTGCTGGATACCTTCCTGAAATTGGCGGAGGACCCCGTCGGCCGGGTAGCCCTGGCCCCTCTGGCTCAGGAATTCCCGTCCTGGTGGCCCGATTTCTTTGCCCGCGTCGCCAGGCGTGCGACGGACCTGGACACGGTCCGCTTTCTCTACGGCCTGCGTGCCCTGGCCCCCCAGCATCCCCTGACCCTGCCGGAACGCCAGGCCTATATGCAGCGCCTCCTCAAGGACGGCCAGATCGCCGAGGCCTACCTGACCTGGATCACCGGCCTGACGGAGCGGGAACGCCGGGAGATGGGTCTGTTGCACAACGGCGGCTTTGAGATCCCCTTGGGGACCGGCGGGTTCGATTGGCGATGGACCCCCCTCCGCCAGGTCACCGCCAATACCGCCGCTACCCTGGGCGTCAGCGGTGAACGCGCCCTGCAATTGGTGTTTCGTAACCATGAGGGCAGTTTCCACCACCTTCGGCAGTCCCTTTTCCTCGACCCGGGAACCTACCGCTTGAGCGGTAAAATCCGCGCCGACAGTCTTGCCACCCAAGGCGGGCTGCGCTGGACGCTTGCCTGCCTGCAACCCTCCGGATCGGTCCTCGGCCACAGCGAGCGCTTTCTCGGCTCGGAAAAATGGCGCAACTTTACCCTGGACTTCGCCGTTCCCGACCAGTGCCAACTCCAGGAGATCCGCCTCGAATCCGCTAGTTCACGCCCTCACGAACAACGGGTGACGGGCGAGATCTGGTTTGATGACCTCGCCATTCGCCGGACCAGCGGGCTGTCCGCCGTGGCCAAGGCGGACGAACGTGCCCGGGAGCGTGAGTCCGATAGTACGGAACTGACCCCGCCGTCTCCGGACCATGATCGAGAATCTCCTTCCGGGGAAACCCAGGCCCAGGAAACGGTTGTTCAATAACTTTGCCCCTATTCACCCAACCCACTGGCCTGGCCTTGGTGGTTGACTTTGACTACTGCCCCCAACTAGCATGTTAGAAGCGCTGGCAAAGTTAATCAGCAAGGATCCAGCGAGATTCACAGCATCTGAAAACAGGAGAAACGCTATGATAGTAAAGAACAAACCCCTGATTGCTCTTCTGACGAGCTTCGGCTTTCTGAGTCTCGCCACCGCTGCGGAGCCCGTACCAACCGCTAAAATCAGCCGGGTGGATGGTAATGCTATTGCCAGTCAGGATGCCCGTTATCTGCCCGCCCGTGAGGGCATGGTCCTGAAAGAAGGTGACCGTCTCATGGTCCTGGAGGGCAGTTCGGCCATCGTCAGCTTTGCCGATGGTTGTCAGTACACCCTCAAGGATATGGGTGTCCTCGTCGTCCAAAAAATGAGTACCTGTGCCCTGCAGGGGGCCGGTGTTTACAGTTTCGATCCTCGCTCCGCGGTGGCTAGCGGTAACACCCCTCCCATGGTTCAGGCGCAGACCGTCATTACTGATCAGTCAGCCCTGGATGCCTGGCTCGCCGCTAATAACATGACCCTTGCTGGCGCCATCACCGCGGGTGTCGTCGTGGTTGGCGCTACCGGATGGATCGTTTACGAGACGAACAAGGATGATGACAATCCGCCCAGTCCTATCCTGTAAAAGGCATTAACCCTTTCGGGGGTTGCGGATTAGAAGCCCAAGACATACAGTCTTGGGCTTTTTTTATGCGGAAGTCACGGCAACGTCTTTCATTTCCAGATTTGTGGCGGCCCCCCGCATGCCTGATAGGGTTGTTTCGCTGCCCCATATCTTGTTTGAGCCCGACCCGGCCGATAGCACCCGATCAATGTCTTTCCGCATCCGTCGCACGCATAACTCTTCATGAATGGCTGAAAAGCTCGCTGTAACCTCAAGCGGCAAGAACTTGGCCCGTGAATCGCGCATCAGGTCGATTTCCGCAATAACCGCTTCATCAGTCGCGATAGCCCCCCCTCTTCCGCCGGATTTCGGGCAACTGAACTCCGCCATCGCTCTCCACCCAGCCCCGCTGGGGACGCGACCGACCCCGGATCACGATTTTCCACGATCGCCCGGGGACGATCGCTGACCAGGCGTTCCGCCTCCTCGGGACCCACCCATTTCGCCGCCGCCTCTCGCCCCTCCGCCAGCAGCGGCGGACGCCGCGCGTGATGATGGGCATCCGTGGCCAACAGATGCACCACCCCGTCATCCAGCAGGCGCTCGGCCCAATACTGGGGCTGATCCCGAAAACGCCCCGTCACGGCGCCGGCGGTGACCTGAATCCAGGCCCCCATCCGTGCCGCTTCCAGAAACCAACCGTAGTGGTGATCATCCAGCCAGGTCAGCCGCTCCGGATGGGTGATGACCGGCACGTATCCCGCGGACAGGGCATCGAAGACGGTGTCCAGAAAACGCGGCGGCACGGTATGGTGCGGCGGTTCGAAGAGAAAGTACCGCGAGCCGTGCAGGGTCGGAAACCGTCCCGTCCTGAGCCCATCCAGCAATTCCGGCACGATCTGGATGTCGGCCCCTTGAGTAATGTCCAGGGGAATACCGGCCTCCTCAAGGTGTTCACGAAAACGGCCTACCGCCGCCGCGATCCCCTTGGCGTCATTGTCGAACAGCCCGGGATAGATGTGGGGGGTACAGGCTGTCAGGGTAATGCCGTCGGCAACCGCAACCCGGGCCATCTCCAGCGAGGTGGCCAGATCCGTAGGCCCATCATCGATGCCGGGCAGAATATGACAATGCAGATCGATCATCAGTCGAATCTCGCGGACAAAATTGACACCGGGCTATTATCGCCCAGCTATCACAATCCGCCACCCGGAGTCCCTCCCCCTCTCAGGGCGAGCGCGCATTACTCACGCTCCAAACAGGACCTTGGCGCGATAATCATCGTCCCATGCGGCCTTACCGTTCACCGCCAGCCATGCGATCAGAAAAAAATGACCACGAGACCCCTTCCGAAAGGAGCCGCAGTCATGATTCCGAGAGAGGGAGTTTCAACTTTTCGAGGTGGATTCCACCTGAAGAGCTTTCCATGCTGTAAGGATGGATTCTATCTCTTTGATTTAATTGGTGGGCGATACTGGGATTGAACCAGTGACCTAGCGCTCGCGCGCAGCGAGATCGACTTCGTCGTCACCGAGGGCCTGCGCAGCCTCCAGCGCCAGATGGACCTGGTCAAGGAGGGCGCCAGCCGCACCCTCGACTCGCGTCACCTCACCGGCCACGCCATCGACGTCGCCGCCCTGGTCGGCGGCCAGGTCACCTGGGATTGGCCGGCCTTCGAGCGCATCGCCGCGGCCTTCAAG
>SACH01000517.1 GCA_009928645.1 Gammaproteobacteria bacterium
CCCGCATCTCCCGCGTCTTGAGCACGATCAGATACTCATAAATCGCCAGCAATCGGCAATAGGTCAGCCCGGCGCGGCCGTCCAGAAAGCCCCGGCGCAATACATACATGTAGAGAAAGCGCAACAGCGGCCGCAGGGTCAGACGGCTGGACAGGGCCTTGAGCGCCCGTCGCCGTCTTGACCTCTGTCGCTGGGGCTTACCAAATGACCCATTCATCCAAGGGTGGTTATCCTCCACCCCAACCCCGCAGCCAGTAATAGGCCCGTCCCAGCAATTCACGCAGCGCAAAACTCACACCACCCAGGGCGCCGGCATCCGGCAAAAAGTCGAGGACATCCAGGGGTTGAGGACCCACCACGGCATAGTCGGTCGCCGAGGGGATGACCTCGATGCCCGCGGCGCGGAAGGCAGCCACCGCCCGACGCATGTGCGTCGCCGAGGTGACCAGCAGCACCCGCGTCCAGCCCCGCGCCCGGATGATCGCGGCGGCGTACCGGGCATTCTCCCGCGTATTCCAACTGGCCGTCTCGGTCAGGACCCGCTCAGCGGGCACCCCCCATTCCACCAGCAAATCGCGCATGGCCTCCGCCTCTGGCACCGGGTTTCCCAGCCACGGCTGGGAGCCACCGACCGCCAGGACCCGCTCGACCTTACCGGCGCGATACAGGCGGGCGGCACGCAACACCCGGTCGGAACTCCCGCTGAGATTCTCCGTGGGGGGGTCACCAACCCTGCCCACGGCGCCCCCCAGCACCACCGCCACCTCGGCCACCGGGGTTGCTTCCAGGGCCACCGGCGGGTAGTCCGCCTCCAACCAGCCCGTCAGCCGCTGATCCAGCCACGGCATGGCGCAGACCCACAGCACCACCAACTGCAGGGCGATGACCACCCCGGCCGGCCGCCGCCGCCGCGCCGCCAGCAAGCCGAGGGCCACCACGCCGGCGAGGAGCACCCAGCCCAACGGCAGGGCCAACAAGGCGACGATCTTGCTCAAATAGATGGACATCAGCCCCTCATCACAGCCACGGACAGGCTGGCCCAGGCCCAGGCCCAGGCCAGTACGGGCAGCCACTCCAGCGGTTTGGCTTCAACGTAGTAGCCCATCCCCCTCTCCCCAACCCCTCCCCCGCCAGGGGGGAGGGGCTTGAGGTGGCTTCGTTTCGTAGTAGCGCCCTTTTTTGCGCCGGACCGGTCAGGCCCCCCCCCGCGATAGCCAGCCCGGCCAGCATCCGCGAGACACTGGGCAGCAGGTAATCACGAGTCTCGCCAGTGAAAACCGTGGTCTGTCCCCGATTTCCCCCCCGATTTCCCCCCCGATTTCCCCGTGTCCCCGATTTCCGCGATTTCCGCAACCAGGTCATGTTGCTCGATATCTAATCATTATTGATCTATTATGGATTCATGAAAACCATCTTCAAGCGACCCTTCAGCCAGTACGTCAAGAAGGCGCGAAAGCCCCTGCAACTGGCCATCGAGGATGCGGTGGAGGGGGTTTGCGAAACACCGGACATCGGCGAGCCCAAGCAGGGAGACCTGGTAGGCATCCGCGTTTATAAGTTCAAGTTCCAGCGCCAGGAGTATTTATTGGCCTACCGGCCGACGCTGGAAGAACAAGGCCATGCCGGCCAAGCGGTGGGAGTGGTGATGATCGACTTCTATCAGATCGGGACCCACGAAAATTTTTACGACGAACTAAAGCGCTATTTGCGATCGGAGGGACAACCATGAGCAACGCCATGACCGCCTCGCAGCTACTCGAAGACCTGCGGTC
>SACH01000518.1 GCA_009928645.1 Gammaproteobacteria bacterium
CGGGAGGGTGTAGGGGCGACTTTAGTCGCCCATCAGCCTCGGCGCGGGTGTGTCGGGGCGACTGAAGTCGCCGCTACCCCTGTTCGACCTCGGCGCGGGCGTGTCGGGAGGGTGTAGGGGCGACTTCAGTCGCCCATCAGCCTCGGCGCGGGCATGTCGGGGCGACTGAAGTCGCCGCTACCCCTGTTCGACCTCGGCGCGGGCGTGTCGGGAGGGTGTAGGGGCGACTTTAGTCGCCCATCAGCCTCGGCGCGGGTGTGTCGGGGCGACTGAAGTCGCCGCTACCTTCTGCGTGCCAACTGGGCACGGGGGTCTCGGGGGCGACTGAAGTCGCCGCTACCTCGCTTCGACCTCGGCGCGGGTGTGTCGGGGCGACTGAAGTCGCCGCTACCTCGCTTCGATCTCGGCGCGGGCGTGTCGGGAGGGTGTAGGGGCGACTTTAGTCGCCCATCAGCCTCGGCGCGGGTGTGTCGGGGCGACTGAAGTCGCCGCTACCCTCTGCGTGCCAACTGGGCACGGGGGTCTCGGGGGCGACTGAAGTCGCCGCTACCCTTTGGGGTTGGATGCGACCTCGGCGGCGAGTTGGGCGATCTCGGCCTTGATGGCTTCGTATTCGGCGCGCTTGCGCTGCAGGAAGCGCGCGGTGATGCGGGCCTTGGCCTCGATGCCCTGCGGGGTGAGCAGGTAGGCGTAGGCGAGCTTGTTGTCGTTCCGGCGGAAGTTCTGGACCTTCACCCAGCCTTGATCGATCAGGGCGCGCACGCAGAAGTTGGTGCTGCCCAGACTCACGCCGAGCGCCTTCGCGAGATCGCGTTGGGTGGCGTCGGGGTGCGCCTCCATGTGCTTCAGGACACGGTATTGAAGCTCGTCGGTCATGGCGGTGTGCGGTGTGGGGTGCCGGGGGCGCGACGGTTGGCGTCGGGCGTCGGGTTCGCGACGTGGAGCGTCGGGGCGACAGGCCCGTGCGGAGAGGTTGTGAAAGAGTTTCCGCTCGGGATCGAAAAGGACGGTTCCGCGTCGACTGGGCGGACGTCGGACGCTCAACAATCCAGCGGTGACCTCGACCTCGGCGTTGGGCTTCGTTCCTCAGCCCAACCGACGACGAATTCCCATACAGTCTCGGAGCGTTGGAGCGAAAGCGGCGTTCGCGGGGGGCCTCGCTCGGTGGTCCCGGGCGGGCTTGCGGAGGCGCTTCGGAAACGCTACCGCCCTACCCAGTCGTTTTCGGGGTATGGGCGGGGGGTAAATTGTTCAGGCGTTGTACGGCTGCGGTAGCTTAGCCGGTTGGGGGCGGCGTGGCAAGCAGGACGGCGTCGTCCGGGCGACAGGGATGTGGGTCGGACGTGAGTCCGAAGGGACCTCCGAGACCGCAGTGCCGGAGCGTCTCAACCGACGCGATCGGCGTCTCGGCCGACGCCCCGGCTCAGTGTGCCGCGTCGGGCCGAGGCCCGGCGGCGAAGACCTCCTCGAGGGTGCTCGCACTCAGCAGGCGTGTGGACCATTCCAGGAGGGTCTGCGCATCGGCGTCGAGCACGCGCCGACGATCCGCTTCGCCGAGGGGACCGAATTTGACGGCGAGCAGGCTCGAGAGCATGTTGGCTTGGCCTTCCTGACGGCCTTCCTGACGGCCTTCCTGACGGCCTTCCTGGTGGCCTTCCTGGCGGCCGAGTCGTTCGATACTGGTGATGTAGGGCATGTTGGCTTGCTCCTCGAAAGCGATCAGCTCGCGCTTGAATTCACGCTCCAAACCCTCCGGCAACTGCAACAGC
>SACH01000519.1 GCA_009928645.1 Gammaproteobacteria bacterium
GGCGCTGCTCCTGCCGGATAAGGCCAATCCGGTCCTGACCCGCGAGCTGCTCTATACCGCCATCACCCGGGCCAAGGCGCACTTCACCCTGCTTTACAGTCGGGACGAGGTCCTCGGCGAGGCGCTGCGCCGGCGGGTCGAGCGGGTTAGCGGCTTGCAGGGGGACGGCTGGGTTGATCCGCCCGCGGTGGCGCCATGAGCGGAACTCCGCAACGCCCCAGGCACGAGAATACCTGGAGAATATAGACAGAGTGCGTCCAGTTCCGACACCGCAGGTTCCATAACGGCACAGTCGGCATTCCGGCTGGCGCGGGGAGGGGCGGGTCAGGCCCGACTCTCTCAGGTAACGGTAGTAAACCTGAGAGGAGGGGTGGGGGTGGCCTAACACGCCCAAGGCTACACTATGCCAGGGAAGGTTAAGGCGCGCTTGGGGCGTGATGGACTGACCACCAGCTTGCGGCCCAGGTTCTGGGGCCAGGGATGGGGTAGATAAGCTCGCTATCCATTGCCCGCTTAAGAGGAGGACCCCATGGACGACACCCCCCAGGAACCCGCCGCCCTGACCTTGCCGCCGCTGATCCGCCTGCGGGTGGCGATGCAGGCCCTGGACCCCATCCATCTGCCCCCCTTTGCCGGCTCGGCCTGGCGGGGGCTCCTCGGGCATGGCCTGCGCCAGGCGGCCTGTGTCACCCGCGCCCGGGATTGCGATGGCTGTCTGCTCCAGGCCCATTGCGTCTATCCCCGGGTCTTCGAGCCCCTCCCGCCCCCCGGGGAGGACGGCCGGCGCTTTGCCGCCCCGCCGCGGCCCTATCTCCTCAACATCGACCCCCAGGCCGGGCGGGACCCTGCCGCCGGGGATAGCCTCACCCTGGGCATCACCCTGCTGGGGGAGGCCATCCGCCAGGTCCCCTACCTGATCCATGCCCTGCAACTGGCCGGCCAGCGTGGGCTGGGTCGCGCCCAGGCGCGGTTCAGCGTTGTCCGCCTGGAGCAGGAGACCACCCCCGGCAGCGGCACCTGGCAGCCGGTCTATGAGGTCACCCACGGGCGCTTCACGCCTCTGCCCCTGGCAGCCCCCCAGGTCCCGGCCGCGCCGGACGGAGCGGTGCGGCTGCGCCTGCTCACCCCCCTGCGCCTCAAGCGCCAGGGCGCCCTGGTGGGACCGGCCCAGTTCAGCCTGCGGGAACTGGTGTTCAACCTGTACGGCCGCCTGCACCTGCTTGCCGAACACCATGGCGACACCACCGGCTTTCCCGAACGGGAGGCGCTGCTCGCTGCCGCGGCGACCCTGACCCTGAGCGATGGCCACCTGCGCTGGCACGAATGGACCCGCTTCTCCTCCCGGCAGAACACCCTGATGGAACTGGGTGGCCTGCTGGGCGAGGGCACCCTGAGCGGCCCCGGCCTGTCCAGCCTGTGGCCCCTGCTGTGGCTGGGGCAATGGGTCCATGCCGGCAAGAACACCACCTTCGGCCTGGGCGCCTACCATCTGGCGGCTGGTCCCGCGATGCCCTAGCGCCCTCCGGGCGCCACAAGCTTGCGGGTCCGGACATTCCTCCCGGCCTGGGGCATGCTGGCGCCGGAAATCCATCCCCAACCGCCGGGCCGCGCGCGACCCGCCGCGCCCGTGCAAGAATCCAAGCCATGATTTACCTCCTCAACACCCCGATCCTCACCGCCTATGGTGACTTCCGCTTCACCGGCCCCCTGACCCTGGCGGAGGCCCGTCAGCACCTGACGGCGGGATTTACCTCGGCCATTGGC
>SACH01000520.1 GCA_009928645.1 Gammaproteobacteria bacterium
TTGATTACATTCAACCGATCAGTTGAATATTCCTTGCAATGGGCTGGATACTTGTTACAATTATCAATTATGAAACCTGATACATCACCCCGCCGCGTCATCCGGGTGGCCCCGCAGCATCATCACCTGGCGAAGATCGTTGCCGCGGAGCTGGGCATCAGCCTGAGCGAGTTGGCCGATGCCGCCCTGGAGGCCGAACTGCGCCGCCGCAGGGAGCGCGAGCTGTGCAACGTCGGCCAGGCCAGCACCGTGCCAGTGCAGACCCGTGGCTAACTGGATTCACGGCCACATCAGCCGGGGGGCGGCGGACGCCCTATTTCAACTTGCCCTTCTGGCCCGCACCGACGCCGACGGCATCCGGCAGTTCTTTTTTGACTCCATCCCGCTCTGGCAATCCTTGGATGCCGAGCTGACCCATCCCCCTACCGAGGCCCACCATGCCAACCCCTAATCCCTATCGCCAGCCCCGGACCCGCGCCGAAGCCATCGCCCCTCTGGAGCAGGTTAAGCAAGCCTGCGAGGAAGACCCGGGCTATCTTGCCAGCGTGGCGCGCATCATTGCCGACGTGCTCGACCAGGCTAACTCAGTAGCCGAGCCCGCCCCCCCCGGCGAGACCGCCGCGGCCCGGGCTCTCCGCCTCGGAAAGAATCGCGTGGTGCAAGCGCAGCGCCGCCTCATGGACCAGATTTCCACCCGGAGCGCCTAAGCCATGAGCCTGGTCAGCGACCTTAAAAAACTGGTCACGGACTCCAAGCGCGTCAAGAACGCAATCGGCAGCGAGCGCGCCCGCATCTCCAACCGCCTGATCGAGCTGCAACGCGAGCGCCAGGAGCTGCTTCACGCGCCCCTGAATCGCAACGATCTGGAGCAGGCCCTGCTTGACGATCTGAAGGCCACCGCCGCGGAGGGACTCCGCGATGGCGAGATGAATGCCATCCTTGCCGACTGCCAGCGCCACCCCGCGGCCCGCATTGAGTCATTCGACACCCGCGCCCTGTTTCCACCCTTCCCCACCCGCGGCACCCATAACGAGCTGATGGTTTTGCTGCTGGGGGTCGACAACATCATGGCGGCCCTCAAGCCCGCCCTGGATCGACTCGACTACTCCCAAGCCGGCGCCCCCGTGGCCCAACGCCGCGCCCGGCTGGCTGAGATCGACCGCGAACTTGCCGATTTGGCCAGCCAGAAGGCCGATCTTGAGGAAGCCCTTGGCGAACCGACGCCCACCCCGCGCAAGGCACCTGAGCCGCGGGTGGGCGATACGATGGAAAAGACTGGCCCCTATGGGGAAACCCTGGTCGGCACCTATGCCAATCCCACCGGCCATGGGGGCGGCTGGATTTGGCGCGAGAAGGAGGCCGCCTAAACCGAGCACTGCGGCGTGGAGCGAAAGCCCCGCCGCCTGCCAGCCGGACCCCCTTGGCCGGGTTCACGGTCCGGCCGCTGGCCCTCCCGGCGGCGAGGTCAGCACCCCGCCGGCCCTTGTCCGATCTGGTCAAGGTCCGGCCCCTTTCATCACCGAGCACCGGCGCCCGCATGGGTAAGGGCGCCATGCAATGCTGACTGACTCCGAGGAAGGTCAGCACCCCGCCGCCTCTCCCCGCGTGACAGTGGGGAGTGGCGGCACCCTACACCCTAAGCCATGACCATCAAATTGCACCGCCTGACCCTGGCCATGGCCATGACAACCCCACCCCCTGGAGGTCGCGCCTTGGCAACCACCAACCCCACCATCACCGGCGCCTGGTCTCAGATCGTGGCCG
>SACH01000023.1 GCA_009928645.1 Gammaproteobacteria bacterium
GGGTGCGGGTGGGGGCGGGCCTGGTCTCGGTGGCGACCCATCCCGCCCATGCCGCCGTGCTCAACCTGGGGCGACCGGAACTCATGGTCGCCGCGGTCACCACCCCAGGAGATCTAGCGCCCCTGCTGGCGCGGGCCACGGTCGTCGCCATCGGCCCGGGCCTGGGGCAAGGCCCCTGGGGGCGGGAATTGCTGCCCCCGGTCCTGGCCGCGGGCAAGCCCCTGGTGCTCGACGCCGATGCCCTCAACTGGCTGGCTCAGCACGCTATGCGCCGGGAGGATTGGGTCCTGACCCCCCATCCCGGGGAGGCGGCGCGCCTCCTGGGCTGCTCCCCGGCGGAGGTACAGGCGGATCGTTTCAGCGCCGTCCGCCGGCTGCGGGATGCCTTTGGCGGCACCCTGGTGCTCAAGGGCGCCGGGACCCTGGTCATGGGTGCGGGCCGACGTCCCCCGGGGGTCTGTAGCCAGGGTAATCCCGGCATGGCCTCGGGCGGCAGTGGCGATGTCCTCACCGGTATGGTCGCCGCCTTTCTGGCGCGGGGCCTGGCGGCGGAAGATGCGGCCGAAGCGGCGGTGTGCCTCCATGCCGCCGCCGGCGATGCCGCGGCGCGGGCGGGCGAGCAAGGCATGCTGGCTTCGGATCTGATCGCGGCCATCCGCCCCACCCTTAACCAAGTTGAGGTCCAGCCATGATGCTCGAACCGCGGGGCGAGCCGGCCCAGGAGGCTCTTGGCCGGCAACTGGCCGGTTTGCTCAGGCCTCCCCTGATCGTCTATCTGGAGGGTGATCTGGGTACGGGTAAGACCACCCTGACCCGCGGCATCCTGCGCGGCCTGGGGCATAACGGTACCGTCCGCAGTCCCACCTTCACCCTGCTGGAACCTTACGACCTGGGCCGCTGGCGGCTCTTCCATCTCGACCTCTATCGGCTTGCCGATCCGGAGGAGCTGCATTATCTCGGCCTGCGGGATCTCCTGGACCAGGACAGCGTCCTGATCGTCGAGTGGCCCCAGCGAGGCGGCTTGGCGCTGCCGCCGGCGGATCTGGAGATCCGGCTGGCTTACCGGGCCGACGCCCGCGTCCTGGAATTCTTACCCCATGGCCCGGCGGGTACGGCCCTGGTGGCGGCGCTCGCCGCGCACCTGGCTGACGCAGCGCTCGACGAATCGGGAGACCCTCTGGAGGTGTCGCGGCATTGACTTGATTTTACTGGATAAGGTGAAATTGAAGTGCTATCGTTCCGTTTGTCATCCCCTTGGAGTGCCTCATTCCCCCCGTCCTGATGTCCAGATTTTTCGCTCTCTTCACGCTCCTCATTCCCCTGCTGGCGGTGGCTGATCCCGCGGAGATCAGCGGCGCCCGCCTCTGGATCGCCCCCGATCAAACCCAATTGGTGATCGATGCCAACGCTCCCCTAGAGCATAAGATCTTCCCCGTCACGGCCCCCGACCGCCTGATCATCGATATCCCCGATGCCCGGGTCACGGGCAAGTTGCCGTTGGCCGAACCAGCGGATTTGCTGGTAAAGGGGGTGCGCAGCGGCGTGCTGGACAAGGGTCAGTTGCGCATCGTCATCGATCTCAAGCAAGCGGTGCGCGCCAAGAGCTTCGTCCTGGAACCCAACGAGCGTTATGGCCACCGTCTGGTGGTGGATATGGCGCCCAAGACCGATAAGCCCCGCGCCGGTAATGCCGCCACAGGCTCCAAGCCGGATGCCAGTGGTCGGCAGGGTCCCCGGGATCTGATCATCGCCATCGATCCCGGTCATGGCGGGGAGGATCCCGGGGCCATCGGCGCCGGGGGAACCCTGGAGAAGGACGTGACCCTCGCCATTGGCCGCAAGCTGGCCAATCTGGTCAATCGGGAGGTCGGCATGCGTGCCCTGCTCGTCCGTGACGGCGATTACTATCTCAGTCTCAACAAGCGGATTGAACTCAGCCTGCAACAGGATGCCGACCTCTTCGTCTCCATCCATGCGGATGCCTTCGTGGACCAGGGGGCGAGTGGCTCCTCGGTCTTCATCCTCGCCAGTGACGGTGCCACCAGCCGGCAGGCCGACTGGCTGGCGGAGCGGGAGAACAGCGCCGACCGCATCGGCGGCGTCGATCTCACCGACAAGACCCAGGCCCTGTCCAAGACACTGTGGGAGATGGCGCAGAGGGGGACCCTGGAGCACAGTAAGCTGGCCGCCACGGCGGTTCTGAATAACCTCCGAAAGGTCGGTGCCGTACATCACGCCCAAGTGCAAAAGGCGGGTTTTGCGGTGCTGAAGGTGCCCACCATCCCCTCCCTGCTGGTGGAGACGGCCTTCATCAGTAATCCGGACGAGGAGAAGCACCTGACCAGCGCCGAATATCAGGCCAAAATGGCAGGAGCGCTGCTGAGTGGAATCAAGGCCTATTTTGCCACCTATCCGCCGCCAGATACCCGTTGGGCGAAAAAGGGCGGCGGCCAGGGGCCGAAAAAAGGTGCCTCAGCCGCCGATTCTGCGAGCGCAGGCCGACAGCATGTTATTAGCAAGGGCGATACCCTGGAACGGATCGCTCAGCAATATGCCATTAGCCTGTCCGCACTGCGCAGTGCCAATGCGGTGGAGGACAGCAAGTTGCGCATCGGAGAAGTGCTGATCATCCCTGAAGGATGAGCGGTTTCAGGACTTGCCTTGGGTACGGCCCCTGTATCCCATGCCAGGCAGGCAGGCGGGCTCATGCATGACAGGGGGACAGGCTGGCGGGTAGGTTCAGGACGAGGAAATTTGGCCGCTGTCCCCCAATTACTTCCCGAAGTGGAGAGTTCCTCTGGCGCAAATCGGGAACTAGAAAATGGACGCTTGCTTAGGCGGCCAGGGACTCGTTGAGATGCGGCTGCAAGGCTACTAACAGGGCCCGGTGAACCTTGAGGTTCCCGCCGATGATGTTGCCGGTCTCGAAGAAACGGTCACCCCCCCGCAGATCACTGACCCGACCACCAGCCTCGCTCACCAGCAGGGCGCCGGCGGCCATGTCCCATTCCGACAGCCCCAGTTCCCAGAAGCCGTCGGTGCGACCACAGGCGACATAGGCCAGGTCCAGGGCCGCTGAGCCCGGTCGGCGGATGCCGGCGGTATTCTCCAGGATAGTCCGGAACATAGCCAGGTAGCTGTCCAGGAAGCGGTGGTCGCGGAAGGGGAAGCCGGTGCCGATCAGCGCCCCGTCCAGGCCCGTGCGGTTGGCGACGCGAATGCGCCGGTCATTGAGAAGGGCGCCACCGCCGCGCTCAGCGGTGAACATCTCCTCGCGCAGGGGATCGTAGACCAGACCGCACTCCAGACGCCCGCGGTGGCGCAGGGCGATGGAGATGGAGAATTGCGGGAAACCGTGTAGATAATTGGTGGTGCCGTCCAGGGGATCGATGACCCATTCAAAGTCGCTCCGGCCGCGGGCACCGCTCTCTTCGGCCAGGAAGGCGTGGTCCGGGTACTTGGACCGCAGTTCCTGAATGATCGCGTCTTCCGCCGCGCGGTCGACTTCGCTGACGAAGTCATTACGGGTCTTGGCCTGGATCTGGACCTGATCCACGCGCTCGAAATAGCGCAAGATAAGGCGTCCGGCGGCGCGAGCCGCGCGCGTAGCGATGGTGAGGGTCGGTTGCATGGCCACGCACGATACCGGAAAGCCTGGTGACAGGAAAGGTCGGGTTGACGCCGCAAGCCTTACGGGACCAGAACCGCGGGACCCCATTTGCGAACCAGACTTGCGGGATCAGAGGCGGGACCAGAGGCGGGACCGGCGTCGTGGCATGCATCCAGGCTTGACAAGCAGGCCATCTTCTTCTGAAGTGGCGCGCCCATGAACGGGGACAACGCAACACTTCTGGATCACATCCGCTTCGTGCTGGTGGAGACCACCCATACCGGCAACCTCGGCGCCACGGCGCGGGCCATGAAGACCATGGGCCTGAGTCGCCTGCATCTGGTCCGGCCCAAGTCACCCCCGGACGCGGAAGCCCTGGCGCGGGCCTCCGGCGCCGACGACCTGCTCGCCAACGCCTGTCTGCACGACCGATTGGTCGATGCCCTCGCTGGCTGCCATCTGGTGATCGGTTCCAGCGCCCGGTTGCGGGCGGTGGAATGGCCCCTGCTGGAGCCGCCGGACTGCGCCCGGCACCTGCTCGCGGCGGCACGGACGGGTGAGGTGGCCCTGGTCCTGGGGCGCGAGCGCTCCGGTCTCACCAATGAAGAACTGGCGCTCTGCCACTACCTGGTGCATATCCCGACCAATCCCGCCTTCAGCTCCCTGAATCTGGCGGCCGCGGCCCAGGTCTTCGCCTATGAGATCCGCCAGGCCTTTCGCGCCGGACGGGGGGAGACCCTGCCCCGGGAGGAGCGCGACCTGGCCACGGCCGAGGCCTTGGCGGGTTTCCACGACCACCTGACCCGAACCCTCGTGGAGATCGGCTATGCCGACCCCGAGCAGTCTGGAAAACTGAGCCGCCGGTTGCGCCGGCTGTTCTTCCGTGCCCAACCGGACTGGACCGAGATCAATATCCTGCGTGGCATCCTCAGCGCCGCCCAGGGTCGCAAAGACCCGGCACGCTTTCGCCGCTCCTCGCGGTCGGAGGACGGGGAGGTCTGAGGCCGGTCATTCAGACTGCCACGCTGCCTCGCCTTGTTACGTTTTGTACTTGCCGGCCACCGCCGCGCCTACGACCGCGACTGGCCCCGATTCTGGAGGGAACTTACCCGTGTTTGCACGGATTAGAGAAGATATCGCCTGCATCCTCGACCGCGATCCGGCGGCGCGTAACGCCTTCGAGATCCTGACCACCTACCCGGGTCTCCACGCCGTCATCGCGCACCGCCTGTCGCGCCGACTGTGGCGGGCCAATCTCAAATGGCTGGCGCGGGTCGTGGCCAACGTCGCCCGCCTCTTCACCGGGATCGAGATCCATCCCGGGGCCGAGATCGGTCGGCGCTTTTTCATCGACCACGGTATGGGGGTGGTGATCGGCGAGACGGCCATCATCGGTGACGACTGCACCCTCTATCATGGCGTCACCCTGGGCGGCACCAGTTGGGAAAAGGGCAAGCGCCACCCAACCCTGGGTAACGATGTCGTGGTCGGCGCCGGGGCCAAGGTCCTGGGACCCATCGAGGTCGGTGACGGCGTCCGGATTGGCTCCAATGCCGTGGTCAACAAATCTGTCAAGCCGGGGGCCACAGTCGTCGGCGTCCCCGGGCGACTGGTGGAACGGCCCAGCAGCGCCGCGGAGGAACGCCGGGCCCACACCGCCAAGCGCATCGGCTTCGACGCCTACGGGGCCACCCGCGACACACCGGACCCGGTCGCGCATGCGGTCAACTGCATGCTGGACCACATTCATCTCCTCGATAAACGCCTGGAGGCGATGGCGGTGGCGCTGGAGCGGCGCGGGATCACGGGACATTTCAACCATCTGCCCGATCTGGACGCCTGTGAGATCCATTCCACGGCGGATGATGGCGAGTCCCCTCCCGGAGCGGCCCCGGCAAAGCTGCCCCCCCAGGAGGCTTCGCCCGCGGCCAAGGGGCCCAGATCCTGACCAGGCCCAGCGCCGAGGATGGGTGGGGCGTTACCCTGCCCTAGTCCGTCTTGAGGGTCTTCAGGATAGAGTGACGAGCCTGCCCCTTGAACTTCCGCTTATCGCCAATACTTGACTGAAATACTCGGTTATTGTAGCCTTACCCCTACGACAAGCGACTGGAGTGGCAAGCCTCATGAGATTGACGACCAAGGGACGCTATGCGGTCACCGCCATGCTGGACCTGGCGATACACGCCTCGGGCAAGCCGACGGTCTTGGCGGATATCGCCCGCCGCCAGGGTATCTCCTTATCTTACCTCGAACAGATCTTCGCACCCTTGCGCAAGCGCGCGCTGGTGTCCAGCGTGCGGGGTCCGGGTGGTGGTTACCGTCTGGCCCGGGCCCCGTCGGCGATCTTCATTGGCGAAGTCATCGAGGCGGTGGATGAGCAACTCGAAGCTACCCGTTGTGGGGGTGGCCGTGATTGCCAGGCGCGCGGCGCCTGTCTGACCCATCAGCTCTGGCAGGACCTGAGTGACCACGTCCGTGGCTATCTCCATGGTGTCAGCCTGCTCGATCTGGTCGAACACCAAGATTTGCGGGATCGGGTACAGGCCAGGTCGACCCCCGTCGTTTCCGGCGGAACACGGGTGCCACTACCGGGCCGCCCGGGCCTGATGCGGATCGCCGCCGGGGCCTGAGTCGCCGATCCCCCTGAAATTCGGAGCGAGAGATGAAACTGCCTATCTACATGGACTATTCGGCCACGACTCCGGTGGACCCTCGCGTCGCCGAAAAGATGTGTGCCTGCCTCACCCTCGAGGGCAACTTTGGCAATGCCGCCTCCCGCTCCCATGCCTTCGGCTGGGCGGCGGAAGATGCCGTCGAAGAGGCCCGCCAGCAGGTCGCTGACCTGGTCAAAGCCGATCCCAAAGAGATCGTCTGGACCTCCGGCGCCACCGAGTCCGACAACCTGGCCATCAAGGGTGCCGCCACCTTCTACCAGAAGCGCGGCCGGCACCTCGTCACCTGCAAAACCGAGCACAAGGCGGTCCTGGATACCTGTCGCCAACTCGAGCGTGAAGGCTTCTCGGTTACCTATCTCGATCCCGAGCCTAGCGGGCTCATCGATCTGAATAAACTGGAGGAGGCCCTGCGGCCGGATACCATCCTGGTGTCCCTCATGCACGTCAATAACGAGATCGGTGTCATCCAGGATCTTCAGGCCATCGGCGCCCTGACCCGGGAGCGCAACATCCTCTTCCATGTCGACGCCGCCCAGAGCACCGGCCGGGTGCCCATTGACCTGGAGCAGCTCCCCGTCGATCTCATGTCCTTCTCGGCGCACAAGACCTACGGCCCCAAGGGCATCGGCGCCCTCTACGTGCGGCGTAAGCCCCGGGTGCGACTGGAGGCGCAGATGCACGGTGGCGGTCACGAGCGGGGGATGCGTTCAGGTACCCTGCCAACCCACCAGATCGTCGGTATGGGCGAGGCCTTCCGCCTGGCTAAGCTGGAGATGGCGACCGAGAACGAGCGGGTACTGGGCCTGCGTCGTCGCCTCTGGGCGGGTCTGCGCGACCTGGAGCAGGTCTTCCTCAATGGCGACGAGGAGCAGCGGGTGGCCGGCAATCTCAACGTCAGCTTCGCTTATGTCGAAGGCGAATCGCTGATCATGGCCCTTAAGGACCTGGCGGTCTCGTCCGGTTCGGCCTGTACCTCCGCCAGCCTGGAGCCCAGCTATGTTTTGCGCGCCTTGGGGCGGGAGGATGAACTGGCGCACAGTTCCATCCGCTTCTCCTTGGGCCGTTTCAGCACTCATGAGGAGGTGGACTATGCCATCGCCAAGATCCGCGATCAGGTGACCCGGTTGCGTGAGCTCTCCCCCCTCTGGGATATGTATCGGGAAGGCATTGACCTCAGTTCCGTTCAGTGGGCGGCGCATTGAATCTGTCACTTCAGGGCGTTCGCTCGGTTTTTCCCTCCCGCCCTTGCTTCAAGAGGTGAATCGACATGGCATATAGTGAGAAGGTCCTGGATCATTACGAGCATCCCCGCAACGTGGGCAACTTTGACACCACCGATCCCAGCATCGGTACCGGCATGGTGGGGGCCCCGGCCTGTGGTGACGTCATGCGCCTGCAGATCAAGGTCAACGATGCCGGGGTCATTGAAGATGCCCGCTTCAAGACCTACGGCTGTGGCTCCGCCATCGCCTCCAGCAGCCTTCTGACCGAGTGGGTCAAGGGCAAAACCCTGGCGGAGGCCCTGGAGATCAAAAACCAGCAGATCGCCGATGAACTGGCCCTACCCCCCGTCAAGGTGCATTGTTCGGTCCTGGCGGAGGATGCCATCAAGGCCGCCATCCACGACTTTGAGCGCAAGCGGGGTTGAGGTGTCTGGCCGCCCAGGCTGATGGCCGCCGCCCCTATGGGCGTGGGGACCATCAGATCGGCTGAGGCACTGGCCGTGGCTTCGCACCCCCCCCCTCTATCGGCACAGATACTTTTTCGGTTTTGCAGCAGGAGCGTTTCGCCATGGCAATTTCGATGACCGCAGCGGCCGCCAGGCATGTCCGCGGCTACCTCGACAACCGGGGCAAAGGCATCGGTATCCGGCTCGGGGTCCGCACCTCAGGATGCTCCGGAATGGCCTATACCCTTGAGTTTGCGGATGAGATGCAGTCGGAGGATCTGGTGTTCGAGTCTGAAGGCGTCAAAGTCATCGTCGACCCCAAAAGCCTCCTTTATCTGGACGGCACCCAGCTTGACTATACCCGGGAGGGGTTGAACGAAGGCTTCAAGTTCAACAACCCCAACGTCAAGGACGCCTGTGGTTGCGGCGAGAGTTTCAACATTTGACGCCAGGACTCACCTCTTTGCTGCCGCTTTATCAGGGCTAGCGCTGTGTTCGACCTGTCCCAGAACCATTTCCAGCTCTTCGGCCTGCCGGTGTCCTTTGCCCTGGACACCGAGATGCTGGCTGAGCGCTATCGGATCCTGCGTCAGACCGTCCATCCGGACCTTTTTGCTACCGCCGGTGATCGCGAGAAGCGTCTTGCCCTGCAGGCATCCACCCTGGTCAATGAGGCATACCAGACCCTCAGGGATCCCCTGGCCAGGGCGAGCTACCTCCTGCTGGTGCGCGGCGCCAGCCTGGGCGATGACCAGCAGACCACCCAGGACATGGCCTTCCTCATGGAGCAGATGGAACTGCGGGAGGCCTTGGCGGCGGCCCGTCAGGCGCCGGAGCCCTATGTCATCATTGAGCGGGTCAGAGCCCGCCTGTCGTCCCTGGCCGACGAATTGATCGCTGCACTGGGGGCGCGGCTGGATGCCGGCGCGCCGGGCGGGGCTGATGCCCCTGCCGTACCGGCGGAATCGGCAACCGGTACGCCGCAAATGTCGGTGGCGCCCGCGTCCGACGTGCCGGCTATTCGTGAACTGATCCGCAAGCTGCAGTTCGTGCGCAAGTGCGAGGTCGAGGCCGAGGCCTTGGAGGCCGCGTTGGACGAGGCCCTCTGAGGCAGGGCCGCCAAGCCCAGTCCAAGGTAATATCCGCAGCTTTGTGGTGGCCGGTCGGACCTGCCGAGGTCCGGTAAGCCGCATGGTAAGAACCGGAAACAGCTTGGCGCAACATTCCGGGGGGCTCTGTATGCTGCATGCCTAAAGCTTCCGCGCGTTAAGACCCTGTTGACTGCACACCGCTCCCAATCCAGGTCATTGACCCCCTCCCGCTGTGCACTTGACCGCAGGGTGGGTGATGGGTTTCTGGCCACGGCAACCTAGAGAGAACCCATGGCATTGCTACAGATCGCGGAGCCCGGTCGTTCCGCTACCCCGCACCAGCACCGCCTGGCCGCCGGCATTGACCTGGGAACCACCAATTCCCTGATCGCCAGCGTCCGCAGCGGGCGCGCCGAAACCTTGCCGGATGCTGCGGGTCGCCACCTGCTGCCCTCCATCGTGCGCTACACGGACGATGGGCCAGTGGTGGGCTATGAGGCCATGGCGATGGCCGCACTGGACCCGCTGAACACCCTGGCCTCCGCCAAACGCCTCATCGGCCGCGGCATCGCCGAGGTCAAGAGCCTGGGCTCCCGTCTGCCCTACGAGTTTGTCCGTACCGACACGGCCGTGCCGCGCATCCGCACCCGCGCGGGGGATGTCAGCCCCATCGAGGTCTCCGCCGAGATCCTGCGCACCCTGGCCCGACGGGCCGAGGACAGCCTAGGCGGGGAACTCACGGGTGTGGTCATCACCGTTCCGGCCTACTTCGACGACGCCCAGCGTCAGGCGACCAAGGACGCCGCCCGGCTGGCCGGACTCAAGGTGCTGCGTCTGCTCAACGAGCCGACGGCGGCGGCGGTAGCCTATGGTCTGGATCGGGATGCCGATGGCCTGCACGCCATCTTCGACCTGGGGGGGGGCACCTTCGACATCTCTATCCTGCGCCTGCGGCAGGGGGTTTTCGAGGTCCTGGCGACGGGCGGGGACTCGGCCTTGGGCGGCGACGACATGGACCACGCGCTGGCGGAATGGATCATGGCCCAGGCGGGGATCGGCGATGATGCCGGGCATCAACTCCTGCGGGGTCTGCTGCGTGATGCCTGCGTCGCCAAGGAGGCGCTGACGGACCAGCCGTTGGCGCCCTTGCGCATTGCCCTCTCAGGCGGTCGCCAGTGGGAGGGGCAGATCGACCGCGCCACCTTTGACGGCCTCGTCGACCCGCTCATCTCCCGGGCCATCGCCGCCTGCCGCCGGGCGCTGCGGGATGCCGGGCTCAAGGTGGGTGAGATCAAGGATGTGGTGATGGTCGGCGGCGCCACCCGCGTGCCGCGGGTGCGCGAGCGAGTGGCGGAATTCTTTGGTCAGCCCCCGCTGGTGGATCTGGACCCCGAACGAGTGGTGGCCTACGGTGCCGCCCTCCAGGCCGATGTCCTGGTGGGTAATAAGCCGGATGGGGAATTGCTGTTACTGGACGTCATCCCCCTGTCACTGGGCTTGGAGACCATGGGTGGCCTGGTGGAGCGGATCGTGCCGCGCAATACCCCCATCCCCGTGGCCCGGGCCCAGGAGTTCACCACCTTCAAGGACGGCCAGACGGCCATGGCCCTGCATGTGGTGCAGGGGGAGCGCGATCTGGTGTCCGACTGCCGCTCCCTGGCGCGCTTTGAACTGCGGGGTATCCCACCCCTGGTCGCCGGTGCTGCCCGGATCCTTGTCACCTTCCAGGTTGACGCCGACGGCCTGCTCAATGTGACGGCCGTGGAACAGACCAGCGGCGTCCAGGCCCAGGTCGAGGTCAAGCCCGCCCATGGCCTGACCGATGGCGAGATCGAGACCATGTTGCGTGATTCCCTGACCCACTCCCAGGAGGACCTGGAGGCCAGGCGCCTCCGGGAGCAACAGGTGGAGGGGCAGCGCACCATCGAGGCCCTGAACGCCGCCCTGGCCAAGGACGGCGATGACCTGCTTTCTCCGGCGGAGCGACAATCGATCGCGGCGGCCCTGGCGGCGCTCAATGCCCAGGTAGCCGGCACGGATGCCCAGGCGATCAAGGCCGCCATCGAGGCGCTGGAGCAGGCCTGCGCCCTTTACGTCGAACGACGCATGAACACCAGCATCCAGCGCGCCATGGCGGGACACAAGATCGAGGAGTTTGCCCCATGACCCAATTGATTTTTCTGCCCCACGAAGAGATTTGTCCCGAGGGCGCCGTCGTCGAGGCGGAACCGGGCGTGACCATCTGTGACGCCGCCCTGGCCGCGGGCATCGAGATCGAGCATGCCTGCGAGAAATCCTGCGCCTGTACCACCTGTCATGTCATCATCCGCGAGGGCTATGACTCCTTGCCGGAGGCCGATGAGGTGGAAGAAGATTTGCTGGACAAGGCCTGGGGCCTGGAGCCTGAGTCGCGCCTGAGTTGCCAGGCCAAGGTCGGGAACGAGGACCTGGTGATCGAGATCCCCAAGTACACCATCAACATGGTGTCCGAACACCATTAACGTGAAAGTCACGGCAAAGACTCTCATTTTCAGGGGCGTGGCGCGTCATCGATCCCCCTCTCAATCTGTAACCTGGGTTAGCTAACCCGAGGAGTCACCATGGCCATCAAGTGGACGGATACCCTGGATATTGCCATCGCTCTTGATGAGACCTATCCGGATGCCGACCCGCGTCATGTCAATTTCGTCGATCTGCGCAATTGGGTGCTGGCACTCCCGGATTTCGCCGATGATCCGGCCCACTCAGGAGAGAAAATCCTTGAGGCCATTCAGATGGCCTGGCTGGAGGAACGGGAAGAATAAGCGTCTCATCCATCCCGCCAGGGCGGGATGGATGGGTGGTAAATGAACCTGCACCAAAAGCGGTGCTCAGCACTGCTCCCAGGGCAGGCCCCGAAAACGCCAACCGCCGATCGTGCTGCGGTGGTGGTGTTCGTCCAAGTCACCTTCAAAACCCTCGTCGATATGGAAGACGTTGCGTACCCCCGCCGCGATCAAGGCCTTGCCGGCCTCCAGGGAACGCTTGCCACTGCGGCAGATCAGGATAATCGGCGTGCAGGGGTTGTCCTCGGAGCAGACGGCCCCTCCCAGCAGCAACTTGCGGATTTCAGTCTCGAAATGGGGATTGACGGTCCACTCGGGCTCATCGATCCAGGCGACGTGAACGGCCCCCTGGGGATGACCGACGAAGAGGTATTCCATGGTCGAGCGGATGTCGACCAGCAGGGCCCTGGGGTCGTCCTGAAGCAATTGCCAAGCCTCCTGGGGGGAGAGAGACTCGGGAAGGGGGTGATCGGTCATGGTGTCGCTTCCTTTGGCGGTTGTTCTGTTTTCGGTTATCTTGCTTACCTTGAGTAAGCGGGGGCGATTCTATACCCGGACGCGGCCGCTTTCGGCTTCCACCCTGATCGCCGAAAGCCCTTGGCCAGAAGAAGGGCCTCCGCGTCGTCTTCCCGGGCTTATTTGCCAATAGCCGATCAATGATGCCGAAATCATGGAATCCAACCCCGGCGGTGATGCCTTAGAGGGCCCGCGGAGCGCTGCGGCTGGTGGTCGACGGCCGGCCCCGGCTTGGCAGGAGTGGCTGGTGCGCCTGCTGGCCGGGGGGCTGTCCCGCTTGCCCTTTGCCTTCTCCCAAGGGCTCGGCTGGCTGCTGGGTACCCTCCTGCGGTATGTCCCCAACAAGCAACGTCGCAATGCCCTGATCAATCTGCGCCTGTGCCATCCGGACTGGGCTGAGGCGGAGATCAGGCGCTTTCGCGACCGCGCCCTGCGCGAGGAGGCCAAGACCTTCGTCGAGATTGCCTATCTCCTCCTGCGCCCCGTGCCTCAGGTCCTGTCCCTGATCCGCGAGACCCAGGGCCTGGAGTTACTGGAGAGGCCGGGGGGCCAAGGCCTGATCGTCCTCTCCCCGCACCTGGGGGCCTGGGAGATGGCGGGTCTCTTTCTCTCCACCCGGGGCCCGACCACTACCCTTTACAAGCCTCAGCCTCTGGCCGACGAACTGGTCCGCCAGGCCCGAGCACGGGCTGGGGCGCTCCTGGTGCCCACGGATCAGACCGGGATTCGCCACCTGCTTCAGGGACTCAGGCGTGGGGAATATCTCGGTATCCTCCCCGATCAGGAGCCTAAGGAGGATAAGGGGTGCGTTTTTGCCCCCTTTTTCGGTGTCCCGGCCCTGACCATGCTGTTGGTCAACCGCCTGGCACGCCGGACGGGTGCCCGGGTCGTGTTTCTCTTTGCCCGACGCCTGCCCTGGGGGCGAGGCTTCGCCCTCCATTGCCTGCCGGCACCCGCGGGCGTGAATGCAGCGGAAGAGGTCGAGGCGGCCACGGCCCTCAACCGGGGCGTGGAGGACTGCGTGGATCTCTGCCCTGAACAATATGTCTGGTCCTACAAGCGCTTTCGCACCCGGCCCGGGGGCGGGCCGCACCCTTATCATGGGCCTCTGTGAGACATGGACCTCTCCGTGAGGTAGCCCCATCAGGCCGAGGGGCCGGGAAATGGCCGGCGGGTGAAGGGGCAATCAGCAAGCGTCCCTTGTCTCGTTCCCGATTTATCCCCGGAGGGACTTACCCCATGCGGGAACCAATTGAGGGATGGTTTCTAACGCAATCGCCCCCGCGGCTTACCGCCTACCCGGATGGTCCTCCGGCGGTGGGCGGGATGCCGCGGGGGCGAGTTGGACGGCGACCTCCGCAGAGGGAAGAACCGCCGCGGGGACGAGGGGGAGCCCAGGTCGGGCCCCGCACCTCGCCCCTGGCCTCAGGGCTAGTGTAGAGAGCGCGTTTTTTTCACCGCTTCTCAGGGGCCCTATTCGATCTCGGCGGTCTCGGTCTCGGAAGCACCCTTGTTATCGGTCCAGGTCAACTCGACCTTGTCACCCTTGGCCGCGCCGGTGAACTTGAAGGCCAGATAGGGATTCTTTGAGACGCCGCCACTCCAGAGGGCGGTGAGGACGGTATTGCCCCCGACTTTGGCGGTCACGTTCTGAATGAAATGGGCCGGGATGACCTCCCCGGTCTCCTTGTTCTTGCCCATGCCGTTTTCCATGGGGTGGGTCATGAGGGCCTTGACCTCGGTGACGTCGCCCTTGATCTTGGCTTTGATCTTCATCTGGGATGCCATGCTCTGCTACCTCGCATTCATGTTTCGTTGTGGGTGATCCGGCAGGTGGCCAGGATCAACAACCGCCGACGGTGACCTTCACTTCCCGGGAAGCGCTATAGACCTTGTCGCCGGCCTTGACCAAGGCGATGAGGTTGGCGGTCTTACCCATCTTGATGCGGGTGGAGATGAAGGGCAGGGCGCCCTTCCCCAGTTCGAAGGAGGCGACCAGGGGCATCATGTTGCCGGCGGCGACCAGGGTGATGGAGCTGGCACCTTCCAGGGTGGTTTCGACCGTGACCGGCACCACGGCGCCGTTCTCGGCGATATCCGGGGCCTTGAGGTCGATCTTGTCACTGGGTTCATGGGCGGCATTGCCCAGCAGGCCCTTGAGGGCATCATCCACGCTCTGAGCGTTGAAGGCAGCCTCAGGCCAGGCGGCCAGCACCAGACGCGGGGTCAGGAGGCCAGCACCAATGGCCATGCCGACCGCACCAGCGGCAAGGGAGCCCTTGAGCAGGATTCTGCGTTTTGCATCGATCATGAAAGTCTCCTGTCGAGCATTGTCATGGAGGGAAGGTCCGGAACCTGAGCCAGGGTCCGGTGGGCAAAACCGGCGAGGTGGTACGCCGGGACGAGATTAGCGACAGCGCGTCGCGCATGAAAGTTTCTTTGTTTGATCAAGGGTCAGCTTACCCCAGTCGCTCACCGGCGCCAACGATTTAGGTCAATTGAGGCGGCAATTCTCACCATGGCCGGGGGGATGCCGAGGCGCCGTCAATGCTCATGAGGGGGGCGCTACGGCGAGACATCAGTGGCATTGACCATGACCTTGACGCTAACCATCAAGAAGGGGGCGCCCCGCAGCCCTGAAAATGAAAAACGTTGTCGTGACGATCACGTTAACCCTTGTCTTTCGGGGTCCTGGATTTGTCTTTCTGCTTTTCCGCCTCCTTCTGCTCTTCCTTGAGTGTTTCAAGACGGGCCTGGATCTCGGCGGCCTCGTGGAAACCGAGTCCCGGGGTGCGCAGGGCATACTCCAGCTGGTGGATGGCGGGCTCCAGGTCACCCTTCAAGTAGAGGGCCTCGCCGCGGTAGCGATGGGTGGCGGCCTTACGGCCTGACTTGAGGGCGGCGTCGGACATGAGCTGATAGAGGGCGGCGCTGCCCGGCCTGAGCCGCACGGCACCCTCCAGGGTGGCGAGGGCCCGGTCAGGCTTGCCGGCGACGATGAGGGCCTCGGCATAGGCCGTACGCAAGGGCTGATTGTCCGGGTTCAGACCCACGGCCGCCTGGAGTTTGCGAATGGCCTCGTCCCGGTTGCCGAGCTGGCCGTCGATGCGCGCATCCAGGACGATGAACTCGGCCAGGTGCGGATGCTCCTTGACCAGGTCGCCAAGGGCCTGGCGGGCCTCCTGGGGGCGCCCGGCACGTAAGTGGGCCAGGGCCAGACCGTAGTGTTCGGCGGGGCCGTTGCGGAACCGGCTGGCCGCCAGATTGGCGCGGAAGTGCGCGACGGCCTTGTCGGGGTCCTTGAAACCCACTTCGCGTAACCGCGCCCGGGCGAGGTGGAAGCGCAGGTCATCCGCCTTCTGCTTGTAGCCGAACTGCTCGGCCCGGGCCAGGGAGTCGGCGATGCGATTGGGATTAACCGGGTGGGTGCGCAGGAATTCCGGGGCGCTGATATCGCTGGTGTGACTGGACTGGCTCAGCCGCTCGAAGAAACCCGGCATGGCGAAGGGATCGTAGCCGGCCCCCGCCAGGGTGGTGATGCCGATGCGGTCGGCCTCTTCTTCGTTGTGGCGGGTGAAATTGATCCGCCGCTGGAGGGCCAGGCCCTGGATGCCGGCGATGGCCGCGGCCCCAGCATTGACGTCCACCTGGGCACCGAGGATGGCGGCCGCGATCATCAGCAGGGTGGCGGGAACGGCCAGTTGCTGCTGGTCCTCAAGGGAGCGCAGCAGGTGGCGTTGGCTGATGTGGGCGATTTCGTGGGCCAGGACCGCGGCGAGTTCGGATTCCGTCTCCGCGGTGGTCACCAGGCCGGCAAAGACGCCGATATGACCGTCAGGGCCGGCGAAGGCGTTGACCGCCGGTTGATCAATGAAAAAAAAACTATAGTGACCGCCACTGGTCTCCGCGGCGGCAACCAGCCGCTCCCCCAGATCCTCCAGATAGTCCGTCAGCAGGGGATCATCCAGCACCGGCAGTGACTTGCGCACGCTGCGCATGAAGGCCTTGCCGAGCTGGCGTTCCTGGGCCCCGGTCATGAGGGTGTCCGCCGAACTGCCAAAATCCGGCAGGCGGAAGGGTTCTTCCGCCAGGGCTGGCCGTCCGGCCAGGAGCAAGGCTAGCAGCAAGGCACGGCTGCCAATCCTGCCCAGGGATCGCGGCAGGGCGCGGGGCCGAAGTGGTCGGTGGGGGGCGCCTGTCATGACCGGATCAAAATCGTCAGGATGATCAGCGTGAGGACAATTGAGAATGCCGTGAGGGAAAGGGCGGGCCTGCTAAAGGGGATTATGCCTGCTGGTGGGCCTGCTGAGTATGAAAAAACCGGGGAGACTGGTCCCGGGCGGATCTGATTTCGGCGTCCACCAAGGATTGTTATCCGCTGCGACCCATGAGGACGGCTCTGGTCGTACCTGATTCAGACGTCAAGGACCTCAATTGAGCTGGATACGCTGCCCCCAGGGCACCTGGCCCTGACCCTTGACCAGCCAGACCACAGGGAACCCAGGCTCGCGCGCCGGAAACTCGCCCAGGGCGTCGGTGAAATAGACCAGCAGATCCGGCCGGATTACCAGCTCCTCCGCCCACGCAAAGACCGGGCGAAAGTCGGTGCCACCCCCGCCCTGCATCGCCGCGGGGCGGCGAAACTCCTCCCAAGGTTCGAAGACCCAGGGCGCGCCGGGGCAGAGTTGGGCGTCGCAGGCGAGCAGGCTCACTCGGGCCCGAACCTGGCCCTTGAGGGCATCGATCTCGGCGATGAATTCCTGGATCTCGGCGTCCTTGATGGAGCCGGAGATATCCACTGCCACTACCAGCTCCAACTGGTGGCTGCGCAGGGCTGGCCGGATATAGTCACCCTCGCGTCGGGAGGGGCGGCTGTAGCTGAAATCGTCCCGGGCCGTAGCGCTCATGAACCGGGCCAGCAACTGGCGCCAGGGGATCTGGGGCTGGAGCAGATGGTTGATCAGGCGCGCCAGTTCCCCCCCCAGCTTGCCATGCTGCAAGGCCTGCTGGGCGGCCCCGGCGAGACGTTGATGCCACTGCACCGCCAGATCCGTCTGCTCGTCGGGGCTCAGGGGGCTGGGTTGCGGGGCGCCGCCGGCGCGGTGCTGACTGGTGCCCTCGCCGGGCTGAGGCTGGTTGCCCCCACCCTTGCCATCGGTCTCGGGTTGGGGTTGAGTACCCTCATCGGTGCGATCGAGATCCTTTTCGGACAGCCCGGAGCGCTGCCCGCCCCGCTGGTTCTCCTCGTCATAGACATGGCGGTCCTGGGTCTCGGCGTCGTCGTCATCCTCGATCAGGGGGTAGATCTCTTCGGCCGTCAGCCCTTTGAAGCGGGGATTGTGCAGCGCGTCCGGGGGCGGGGTCAGGCCATCGTCGATGAGCAGGGGGTTGACGGCGTGGTCACAGGCCAGGTCCCATTTCCGGCGCACCCGGTGCTGGCGGCGCGCGAAGTGGGAGAGGGCGCAATGCAGGGCGTCGTGGGCGAGCACGAACTGGGTCTGGTCCAGGGTCAGGGCAGCGATATAGGCCGGATTGAAATAGAAGGCCCGGGCATCGGTGGCGGTGGTCGGGCACCATTGGGGGTCCGCCGGCTTGATGGGTAGGCGCAGGGCCAGGGCGCCGAGAAAAGGCTTGTCGAGGATGAGCCGGGTGCGGGCCGCCGCCAGCTTGGTCTCGATGGCCTGGAGGTCCAGGCCAGTCCCCGCTGGGGAGGCGCTCGCGGACTGATCGCTGACGGGTGGCTCGCTGTTCATGACCTCAGGAGGCTGGGCCTCGGGCTGCTCGCCAGGGTGGAGGGAGACAGGCCGCCCTCCCCCGGCGAAGGGCGGGTGTCAAACGCGGAGACGAAAATGCAGTCGCAGGGATAAGGATCACTGGCCAGCCTTAGGGTTGCCTGGCATCAGGAATAGAGCATGAGATCGGCGATGGATTGGGCCCAGTCGCCAAAGGCCGACACCTCGAAGAGTCGGTTGCCGATGGCGCGGTGGAGGTCGGAGACCAGCATGACGCCCATTTCGCGCTGGGGAAAGCGCCCGGCGTAGGCCAGGATGTGGCCGACGCGGATCGGCCCCTCGGCGGCATCGAGGGCACGGATGGCCCGACCGACCAGGGCGGCGGCGACGGCATACTGCAGGTCAATCTCCTTCGGGATCACCACCTCCTCGCCCCGCAGGATGGCATCCAGGTCCGGCATCCGGTCCAGGCTGTTGATGAAGGCATTGAGCTCGATGCCCGCCGCTGGCCCGACGCAGCCCTGAAGGGTTCCTTGTAGCAGGTCCGGATCATCACCAAATTTCTGCAGCCCGCGATGGGCGAACTCCCAGGAACGGGGGGAGGGGAAGGCGATGGGATTGTGCGCCGGGTCGAAGTCGAACAGCAGTTCGGGGCGGAAGCGCAGAAAGGCGATGACTCGCTCGTCGATGCCGTGAGCGTAGGCCCAGGCGACCCAGTCGTCCAGGTGGGTCTCCACCTCGAAGTGGGAGAAGCGGTTGGCCAGGGGGGCTGGCATGGCGTAGGTGACCCCCCGGTCACCCTGCCGGTTGCCGGCGGCGAAGATGGCCCAATGCTCTGGCACCTGGTACTCCCCCAGCCGGCGATCGAGAATGAGTTGGTAGGCGGCCGCGGAGACCGCCGGTGGCGCCGAAGTGATCTCATCCAGGAAGAGAATGCCCGTCTCACCGTGACGCGTCGCGTCGGGCAGGATGGCGGGCACCGCCCATTCCACCTGGGTGCCGACCCGGAAGGGGATACCCCGCAGATCGCTGGGCTCCATCTGCGACAGGCGGATGTCAATCATCGGTGCCCTGTGGCGAGCGGCGACCTGGGCGACCATCTGCGATTTGCCTACGCCCGGGGGACCCCAGAGCATGACAGGGGTGTGGTGACCCTGGGTGGTGCTGGTGAACTCCCGGTCGAGGACCCGGATCAGGTGAGCTGGGCGCATGGTTAAGGCCGTTGGTCTGAGGCTAGGGTAGATGAGGGGGCAGGGCACTTCGAGCCGGAGCTTGCTGCCAGGCTGGAGCTCAAGGTAAGGTCCCTTTCCACGGATGGCAAGCGCCTGGTCTGCCTTCTCCCAGGCTGGCATCCATAAGAAAAACGAAGTATTCTAATGCCTCTCCACGATAAAGCCCCCCGGATCTTGGTGAACAGGTGGACGCGGCCACGGGGATGTGGTGTGCCTGGACTGAGGTTGACCGCTCGATCTGTATGGCCGAGGGAGGGATCCGCCGCGGCCACTCAGGGACGCCGCGACCGCTTCGCCGTTAGTGGCGGCAGGTCCAGCGGCGAGATAGATGCGACCGTCCGTGGGCAGGTCAGCAGGCCTGTTTGCCAAAACTGCCGGGTCGCGTAACAATTAAAAAATTCCGGAGGCCCTGGCCTCCTCATCGCTATAGCTCGGAGACAGGAAAATGAACCAGTTCTACTACGACGCCGTCACCAAAATGGAGCAGTTGGGTGTCGATGACGAATACATTCAGGGGTGGCAGTGCGGTTTTCTGCAGAACCCCAAGCGTGAGGAGCAGCGCCTGACCGACGCCTATGAGGCGGGTTATGCCGACGGTGAGGAAAAGACCACCGACAACTTCGGTGAATGGGTCAAGGGCTGATTCGGGCTTAGGACCACCCCTCCGGTAGCGGGTGGTCGATCGCAAGGGCGGGTGATTCCCGCCCTTTTTCTTGAGCCCGCGGGTAATGGTATGCCAGATGCGACAACCCAGACCCCGGCCTTGACCGGTCATCCGGGTTGCAATCCCGGTACCACGCGACTCCGTCAACTCCTGGCGGGACCGGAGTTGCTGGTCATGCCTTGTTGCTTCGATGGCCTCTCCGCCCGGCTCATCGAGTTGGCTGGCTTCCCCTTGACCTTCATGAGCGGCTTCGCCGTGGCCGCGGCCCGCCTTGCCCTCCCCGATACCGGACTGCTGTCCTATGGCGAGGTGCTCGACCAGGGGCGGGCCATCCTTGAAGCCGTCAGGATTCCCGTTATTGGCGATGCCGATACCGGCTACGGCAACGTCGCCAATGTGCAACGCACCCTGGCGGGTTACGCCCGCGCCGGCTTCGCCGGGATCATGATCGAGGATCAACTCGCCCCCAAGCGCTGCGGCCACACCCTGGGTAAAGAGGTGGTAGGACGCGACGAGGCCTGCGCCCGCATCCGTGCCGCCGTTGCGGCCCGGGACGCCGGGGCAGACATCCTGATCATGGCCCGCACCGATGCCCGCGCCACTCAGGGCCTTGCCGAGGCCTTGTGGCGGCTCCAGGCCTTTGCCGATCTGGGCGCCGACATCCTCTTCCTCGAGGCCCCGCGGGACGAGGCCGAGATGCGTGCCTTCTGCTCGGCGGTGCCTGGCCCTAAAATGGCCAACATGCTGGAGGAAGGTCTGAGCCCCCTGCTGCCGCCCTCGCACCTCGCCGCGATCGGCTATAAGATCGCCGCCTATCCGCTGACCTTGCTGAACTCGGCCGTCTATGCCATGCAAGAGGCCCTCGCGGACCTCCGGGATGGCCATGTCCCCCGGCGCCGGGTTCCCTTCGCCACCATCCGCCAGCTGGTCGGTTTCGATGATTATGATCAGTTGCTGGCACGCTACGCCGCGCCTGCCGGCCAACCGGATGCTCCGCCCCGAGCGGAATGAACCGGATCGCCACCCCCTGCCCCCCTCGCCTGGAAGCCATCTCCGTGACCCCACTCAAGAACGATACCTTTCTGCGCGCCTTGCTACGCCAACCCGTGGACTACACCCCGATCTGGATGATGCGCCAGGCCGGCCGCTATCTGCCGGAATATCGGGCCAGCCGCGCCCAAGCCGGCTGTTTCATGGGCCTGTGCCAGAGCCCCCAACTAGCCTGCGAGGTCACCCTCCAGCCCCTGGACCGCTTCCCGTTGGATGCCGCCATCCTCTTTTCCGACATCCTCACCGTGCCGGATGCCATGGGCCTGGGGCTCTACTTCACCGAAGGGGAAGGGCCCCATTTCGAGCGTCCGGTGCGCACCCGGGAAGACATACAACGCCTGGGCGTGCCGGACATGACCGATGACCTGGGTTACGTGATGGACGCCGTGGCCCTGATCCGGCGTGAACTGAACGGGCGTGCGCCCCTCATCGGCTTCTCCGGCAGTCCCTGGACCCTGGCAACCTACATGGTCGAGGGCAGCGGCTCCAAGACCTTCGCCCGCAGCAAGGCGATGATGTTCGACCAACCGGCCCTGATGCATGACCTCCTCGCCCTGGTCGCCGAGGCGGTCACCCAGTATCTCAACGCCCAGGTGGCCAGCGGCGCCCAGGCCCTGATGATCTTCGATACCTGGGGCGGCTCCCTGACCCCCCGCGACTACCGGGAATTCTCCCTGGCCTACATGACGCGCATCGTCGCCGGCCTCACCCGGGAGGCCGAGGGTCGCCGGGTGCCGGTCATCCTCTTTACCAAAGGCGGTGGCCAGTGGTTGGAGGCGATGGCGGAGAGCGGTTGTGACGCCTTGGGCCTGGACTGGACCACCGACCTGGGCGATGCCCGCCAGCGTGTCGGCAGCCGGGTGGCCCTCCAGGGCAACATGGACCCCTGCCTGCTCTACGCCAGCCCGGAGCGTATCCGTGCCGAGGTCGCCGCCATCCTCGCCAGCTATGGCGCGGGCACCGGCCATGTCTTCAATCTCGGGCATGGGATCCATCCCGACGTAGAGCCGGAGCGGGCCGCGGCCTTAGTGGCGGCGGTACACGAGCTGAGCGGGCCCTATCACGCGACGGATCGGTCCGGTGCCTGAAAGCACCCACCGACTGGTACCAGGGGTGAACCATCCCGGTTAATTCGGTTACCGGGTTGACCGGGTTGACCGGGTTTACCGGTGACTTTCCCGGTTTCGGGCGTCAGCCGGCGCGGGGGGTGGTCAAGCCCCTATCCCCCTGACCGACTCAGGCAAGCAATCGCCCATTCCCCGGATTGACGCAGGCAACCGATCCCCAGTCCCCCTGACCGAATCGGACAATCAATCCCACTCGCCCTGATCGACTCAGGCGCTCATTGCTTCCGTGGCACCCGGCGGGACGCGCAGTTGCCGTTGCCGATAGCGCTGCACGGGGGCTTGCTTGCAGTCGTCGCAAAGGGTATGGATGACCCAAAGATCGCGGTCCTTGCCGTCCTCGAAGGGATCGATCCAGATGCCCTCCTCCTTGACACGGCAGCAGATGCTGCATCTCAGGGGGGCCCGCTGGCCATAATCGGCGGTGCGCACCCGAATCCTGAGGTTGGACGGTTCCTCACTCTCCAGATGGTGGGAGACGCGCACGCCGCCATCGGCGAGGGGCTCCAGCACCATGACATAACGGCGCTTGGTCGTGGGACTGTCGCAGCGATAGGGTACGGCCTCGCTCTGACCCGTGACGCGCACCCGCATCAAAATGGCGGTCATGAACATCCGCACCGCGTCGCCGGTGATGGCATCCATCAGCCGGCCACCCACCACCTGGTCCGCGCAAGCAGACCGGCCCTCGTTGTCCAAGGCGAATTGATCCCACCCCGGGTTGACCGCGAGGATCCGGTCGCGACGATCCAGCGTGTAGGCGGTGAGCATCAGCTTTACCCTCTGCGCAGCCATAGACTCTTCTCATTCTAGCCCCTGTTTGCCAGACGGGGGCGACTTCCCACACCCGTGACGGGACATGGGCATCTGGTGTAACTGGGCCCGGAGATGGAATATAAGCATTCGTTAAATATATAGAATACTGAATATTAAGGAAAACCAGAATACGAAATTGAGGAATTTCGCAATGTTGCCGTTGCCGTCGACACCCCATAATCCAGTCCGAACTTACGCAGCGATACTCAACCTCGGAGGACATGCCGTGAAACTGCAACAACAACGTCGCACCTTCCTTAAGGGCACCCTAGCGGGTGGCGCCGTCATGGCCGCCGCCGGCCTCGGTTTGATGCCGAGCCGCCTGGCCCTGGCCGCCTGGCCCGAGGCGGCCTTCCACGCCACCTCACTTGATGACGCGCTCACTAAAGTCTTTGGTTCCAGCACCCTGGAAGCCAGTGACAAGGTCGTCCTCAAGGCCCCCAGCATCGCCGAAAATGGCGCCGTGGTGCCCATCACCGTGAACGCCGAGCAACTCCAGAACGTGGAGTCCATCAGTATCTTCTCCGAGAAGAATCCCACCCCTTTCGTGGCGCGCTTCAATCTCAAGCCCGGCTGCGTGGCCGATGTTTCCACCCGCGTCAAGATGGGTGAGAGCGGCGATGTCATCGCCGTGGTCAAGGCGGACGGCAAGCTCTATAGCGCCCGCACCAACGTCAAGGTCACCGTGGGCGGCTGCGGCGGTTAAGCCCCCGCAAGCCCTTCGCTCAACCTAATTCTGGAGAAGAATCCCATGTCCGAAGTCAAACTCCGCGCCGCTCTCAAGGATGGCAAGTGTGAAGTCAAGGCCCTCATGACCCACCCCATGGAAACCGGTCGCCGCAAGGATAAGGACGGCAACCTGGTTCCCGCCCATTACATCCAGACCGTCGAACTGCTCCACAACGGGAACCTGATGATGGAGGCCGAATGGGGCGGGGCCATCTCCACCAACCCCTTCTTTTCCATCGCCCTCAACAACGTGGCCGTGGGGGACACCATCGAGGTGCGCTGGGTCGACAACAAGGGCGAGAAGAGTTCCGGCACCGTCAAGGTGAAGTAGCTGGGGGTCAGCCCGCTTAGGTCCCCCAGCACTCAGGTCCTATCCCGAGGAGGATGACATGTCTAAAAACGCCTTGCGCGCGTTACCCCTCATGCTTGCGGTAGCCGCCCCGGTGGGCGCTACCGATAAAACGCCGGAAGAGGTGCTTCACGCCCTGATAGACGGAAACGATTCCGCTTACCTCACTCAGAGTGAGCAGAATTTGATGATGATGCAGGACGAACCGGCTTACTGGGCCATGGAGCAGGGGGAAATCCTGTTTAAGGAACCCCGCGGTCCAAACCAAGTGTCTCTGGAGCAATGCGACTTCGGCAAGGGCCCCGGGGTCCTGGAAGGGGCCTATGTGGAGATGCCCCGCTATTTCGCCGACGCCGGCAAGGTCATGGACCTGGAGAGTCGCCTCATGTATTGCATGAAGACGCTCCAGGGCTTCACCGACGAGGACAAGGAACTCAAGGAGAAGCATGGCAATACCGATCTGGTGAAGCTCCAGACCTACATTGCCGCCCAATCCAATGGCATGGCCTGGAATCCGCCCCTGGATCACCCCCTGGAAAAGGCCATGCAGGCGGCGGGCGAGGAATTCTTCTATCGCCGGGCCGGCATCAGCGACTTCAGTTGCGCCACCTGTCATGGCGCCACCGGCAAGCGCATCCGCGCCTCGGTATTGCCCAACGCCAGCCTCCCGGCAGAGTGGACCAAGGCCATCTCCTGGCCGGCCTTCCGCGTCGGGCATGACGCTGTGCGTGGCAGTCAGCATCGGGTCTCCGAGTGTATCTGGCAGATGCGTCAGGCGGAGATCGTCTATGGCTCCGACGCCTCGATCGCCATCATTTCCTTCTGGACGGATAAGGCCCGCGGCCAGCCGGCCATCATCCCCGATGTCAAGCGCTAGTCCGTCATCAGGAGATTGCCATCATGATCAATAAGACGCTCTTCGCGGCGCTGCTCGCCGCGACCACCCTGGCGCCCGGTATGGCGCTCGCCGCCGAGGCCGACACCAAGGCCAGTAGTGATCAGACCACCACCGGCAAGGCTGCCACGGACAAGTCATCGTCCGGCAAGGCCACCGCGGACAAGTCCGCCTCGGAAAAGTCATCCTCTGGCAAGTCCACGACGGCCAAATCAAGCGAAGGAAAGTCTGGCTCCGCGAAGGCTAGCGGTGAGAAGGCTGCCGGGAGCAAGGACAAGGCGCCCACCGGCAAGGGCGATGCCGCCAAGACGGGCGCTAAGGCGACCGCCGCCGCCAAGCCGGATGCCGCCAAGGCCGAGGGCGCCAAACCCGAGCCGGAACAGGGAACGGGTGGCAAGGCCGCCGCCGCGGCGGCGGTTGGCGCCGTCGCCGGGGCCGCGGGAGCCGCCGGTATCGCGGCGGCCGCCGGTGCCGGGTCCCAGGTCGACTACACCAAGATGTCGCCCGCCGAGCTGACCGAATACCTGATCTTTGACGCCAAGGGCTTCAAGCTCGACCAGCCCACCCAGGAAGGCACCACGGGCAAGGAGCGCATGACCCAGGATGAGCTGCAGAAGGTGTGTTCGGCCCTGCGCGGCAACCCCGCCGACGCCGCGACCGCCCAAAAGGTGCAGGCCCTGGCCGTCGCCTCCCGCGTCTACCCCGAGGGTGGCGTTACCCTGGGCGACTGGAAGAAGGGTGAGGCCCTGGCGAAGGAAGGCGCGGGGTACCGCATGGGACCCAAGGCGGACGACAGTAAGAAGATGGGTGGTAACTGCTACGCCTGCCATCAGATGGACCTGAAGGTCTCGGCCCATGGCACCATCGGTCCCACCCTGACCGGCTTTGGCAAGAATCGCGGCAACACCCCCGAGACCCAGAAGTACGTGTACGAGGTGATCTATAACGCGCACGCTTACTTCCCCTGTACCAACATGCCGCGGTTTGGCGCCAATGGCTTCCTCAATCAGGAGCAGATCGCCGATCTCATGGCCTACGTGCTCCTTCCGGAATCGCCCGTCAACCACTAGGCGCAATCCGATCGAGAGGTACTGAACCATGTCACTGTCCCGGCGAGAATTCACCCGCCTGCTGGCCTTGGGAGGCATGGCCGGGCTGATGCCCGGCGCCCTCCGGGCGACCGCCCGCGGCGCTGGTGATGGCGCGGCGCTCTATCAGGCGCCCCCCTTTGGCAACCTGCGCCTGCTGCACATCACCGATACCCACGCCCAGCTCAACCCCGTCTGGTATCGGGAACCGAACGTGAACCTGGGGATAGGTCCGGCCCTGGGTCAGCCCCCCCACCTGGTGGGGGAGGCCCTCCTGAAACACTTCGGCATCGCCCCGGGTGGACGCCAGGCCCATGCCTTGACCTTCCTCGACTTTGACGCCGCCGCCCAGCGCTATGGCAAGGTCGGGGGCTTCGCCCACCTCGCCACCCTGGTCAAGCAATTGCGCGCCGAGGCGGGGGAGGGGAGGAGCCTGCTCCTCGACGGGGGCGACACCTGGCAGGGTTCGGGCACCGCCCTCTGGACCCGGGGCCAGGACATGGTCGGCGCCTGCAATCTGCTGGGCGTGGACATCATGACCGGCCACTGGGAGTTCACCTACCAGGACACGGAGGTCATCGACAACCTCAAGGCCTTCAAGGGCGAGTTCGTGGCGCAGAACGTCTCGATCTCCGACGAGGCCCTGTTCGACTATAAATTCGCCGACTTCCCGGGCTTCGACGAGGGCAGCGGTCTGGCCTTCAAGCCCTACACCGTGCGGGAACTCAACGGCACCCGGGTGGCGGTCATCGGCCAGGCCTTCCCCTACACCCCCATCGCCAATCCCCAGCGCTTCATCCCCGACTGGCGCTTCGGCATTCAGGACGAACGGATGCAGGAAATGGTCGAGCGGGTCCGGGCGAAGGAGAAGCCGGATGTCGTGGTGGTGCTGTCGCACAACGGCATGGACGTGGACCTGAAGATGGCCGCCAGGGTCAGCGGCATCGATGTCATTTTCGGGGGCCACACCCATGACGGCATGCCCGCCCCCACGCTGGTGGAGAATGCCGGGGGCAAGACCCTGGTCACCAATGCCGGCTCCCATGGCAAATTCCTCGGCGTCATGGACCTGGAGGTGGGCGACGGCAAGATCAAAGGCTACCGCTACCGCCTGCTGCCGGTCTTCGCCAACCTGCTGGCGGCGGACACGGAGATGCAGGCCTACATCGACCAGATGCGTCAACCCTACCTGGGACGGCTGACCGAGCAGCTGGCCGTCACCGAGACCAGCCTCTTTCGTCGTGGTAACTTCAACGGCACCTTCGACCAGGTGATCCTCGATGCCCTGCGCCAGGCCGGCGATGCCGAGATCGCCCTCTCCCCGGGCTTTCGCTGGGGCACCAGCCTCCTCCCCGGTACGCCGATCACCATGGAGGATGTCCTGACCCAGACCGCCATGACCTACCCGGAGACCTATGTCCGCGAGATGAAGGGCAGCGAGCTCAAGACCATCCTCGAGGACGTGGCCGACAACCTCTTCAATCCGGACCCCTACCTCCAGCAAGGCGGGGACATGGTCAGGGTCGGGGGGCTGGACTACGTGTGCAGCCCCAACCAGGGAACGGGCCAGCGTATCGCCGAGATGCGCCTGGACGACGGTCGCCAGGTCGAGGCGGACAAGACCTACAAGGTGACCGGCTGGGCGACGGTAGGCTCCCAGAGCCCGGGCCGGCCGGTCTGGGAACTGGTCGCCGAGTATCTGCGCGGGCAGAAGACCCTAGCCCTGAAGAAGGTCAACGCGACCAAGCTGGTCGGCGTGGACGGCAACCCAGGCCTGGCTTGAGCCGGGCCAATGGCACCGGCCAACTCCGTGGCGCGAGCTTCAGCTTTACCCCAAGCCATGCGATTCTCGACCCGGCCCGGCCAGGCAGGGACAGTCGGATGGAATCCGTGAGCTGCATGACCCCCGGCGCCGAAAATGCCGCGCCCGGCCTACCGTCGAAAGGTATTGAGGAGAAGCCCATGATCATGCAAAGCCCACGCGCACTCGCCCTGACCCTGCTCCTGCTGCTGGGGCTGGTCACCACGCCCCTGCCCGCCGCCATGCCGACCTGGTTCAAGGACTCCTTCCTGTATCTGCAGGAAGAGGTCGACAAGGCCGCCGGGGAGGGCAGGCGGGTCGCCCTCTATTTCCACCAGGAGGACTGCCCCTACTGCCAGCGCATGCTGAACGTCAACTTCACCCAGCGGGAGATCGTCGAACGGGCCCAGTCCCGGTACAACTTCGTCGCCATCAATATTTGGGGCGATCTGGAGGTGACCGACCTGGACGGCACCGTGAGCAGCGAGAAGGATTTCGCCCGCGCCCAGCGGGTCCAGTTCACCCCCACCATCCTCTTCCTGGACGCCGCGGGTCGGGTCAGCTTCCGCCTCAATGGCTATTACCCGCCCGAACGCTTCAGCGCCCTGCTCGACTACCTGGGCCAGCCGTCAGCCCCCGCTGGGGGCTTTGCCGAGTTCCTGGCCGCCCGGTCACCGGCGCCGGCCAGCGCCGAATTGCATCAGGACCCGGCCTATCTGCCTCATCCCCTCAAGCTCGATCAGCGGCCCAGTGGCAAGCCCTTGCTGGTGCTCTTTGAACAGTCCAGTTGCCAGGCGTGCGACGAACTGCATCGGGAGGGTCTGACCCGGGACGAGGCGCGGGAATTGCTCAAGACCTTCGACGTCGCCCTGGTCGACATCTGGTCCCCGGAACCGCTCACCACGCCGGATGGGCGCCAGGTGGCCGCCCGGGACTGGAGCCGGGAACTGGGCGTCCAGTACACCCCCACCCTCTTGTTCCTGGATGCCACCGGCAGGGAAGTCTTCCGCACCGACGCCTATATCCGCCCCTATCACATCAGCACCAGCCTGGCCTACGTCGCCACCGGGGCCTATCAGCGTCAGCCCGAGTTTCAGCGCTTCATCCTGGAGCGCATCGATGCCCGTCGCGCTGCCGGCGAGAGCGCCCCACCCAACCTTTGGGACTGAGAAACAAACAGGGCAAGAGGAAACAGGGAACTTTGGTACGGAGCGAGGGTAGGGTGGTGGTCCCCCTTCCCCTGCCCCGTCGGCCGCGGTGGCTGCTCGCCCTGGTCCTCTGGCTGGTCGCCTTGCCGGGCCAGGCGATCCAGGAGGTCCGCATCGGCGTGCTCAGCCATCGCGGCAGCGATCTGACCCTGGAGCACTGGCAACCCACGGCGGATTACCTGACCCAGGCCCTGGAGGGCTACCGGTTCGAGATCCTGCCCCTGCCGTTTGCGCGCATCAGCGAGTTCGTCGAAATGGAGTTCGTCGACTTCATCCTGGTCAATCCCGGCATCTACGTCGACCTGGAGGTGCGCTTTGGCATCGCCCGCCTCGCCACCCTCAACAACCGGGTCGGGGACCTGAGCCTCAACCATTTCAGCAGCGTCATTATCACCCGCCATGACCGGGAGGACATCCAGTCTCTGGCCGATCTGCGGGGCAAGGCCTTCCTCGCCGTGGACGAGACCTCCCTCGGCGGCTTCGAGATGACCTGGGACGAACTACTCCGTCAGGGCCTTGACCCCTACCGGGACTTCAGGACCCTGGGTTTCGCCGGTGACCACGACAGCGTGGTGCTGGCGGTCGGGCGGGGGGAGGCCGATGCGGGGACGGTCCGGACCAACATCCTGGAACGAATGGCGACCCGGGGGCTGATCGACCTGGAGGAGTTCAAGGTCCTCAATCCCCAGCCCCTCGACCGGTTCCCCCTGGTCCACAGCACCCGGCTCTATCCCGAGTGGCCCTTCAGCCGGCTCAGCCACACCCCCAACGACCTGGCCCAGCGGGTCGCCCTGGCCCTGCTCAACATGCCGCCCGACCACCCGGCGGCCCTGGCCGGCGAACATGCCGGCTGGACGGTGCCCCTGGATTACCAGCCGGTGCACGACCTCTTCCGCCGGCTCAAGCTCCCTCCCTACGAGCAGGGCTTCACCTATTACGATGTCCTCCAGCGCTATCCCCTCGGGGTGGCGACCATCCTCGCCCTGCTGCTACTCTTCGCCGCCCTGGCGTACCGCATCCATGGCCTCCATCGCCAGCTCAAGGGCGTCAAGTCGCGCCTGGAGGCCCAGCACCTGCTGATCCTCAACTCCGTTGCCGATGGCATCTACGGGGTCGACCGCAACGGCCTCTCCACCTTCGTCAACCGCGCCATGACCGAGATGACGGGCTGGAGCGCCAAGGAGATGGTCGGGCGCAACCAGCATGAGCTCCTCCACTACCGTCGCGCCGACGGCTCAGCCTTCCCCGCCAGCGAATGTCCGGTGCTGATCACCTGCCAGGACGGCAAGGCCCGGCATATCCCGGAGGATCTTTTCTGGCGTAAGGACGGCAGTAACTTCCCGGTGGAATACGCCTGCTCCCCCCTGCGCGACGCCCGGGGCAAGATCACTGGCAGCGTGGTGGTCTTCCGGGATATTACCGCGCGCAAGCGCAACGAGGAGCAAAGTCGCCGGCAACAACGGGACCTGATCCACCAGGGCCGGCTCGATACCCTGGGCGCGATCGCCGCCGGCATCGCCCATGAGATCAATCAGCCCCTCACCGCCATCGCCGCCAGCGCCCAGGCCTGCATCCGCCTGCTCGACAATGGGGTGGCGGTGGACCCGGGCGGGCGTCTGAGCGACGCCCTCGCCACCATCGCCCTTCAGGCCCATCGGGGTGGGGAGATCATCCGCCAATTGCGCCAGTTCGTGAAGAAGGAGGAGCCGGTCAAGGCCTGGATGGACGTCAATGACCTGGTCCGGCAGGCGGCAGTGCTGATCCGACCCGAGGCCGAACGGTTGGGTGTCCAGTTCGTGACCCACCTGACCCCCGATCTGCCCCGGGTGTGGGTCCAGGAGATCCAGATCCAACAGGTCATCCTCAACCTTGCCAGCAATGGCCTGGAGGCGATGGCGGAATCCAGGAGCGCCAACCCCGCCCTGACCATCACCACCGGGCTGGGGCGTCCGGACGAGGTCGAGGTGCGGGTGAGCGATATGGGGCCCGGGATCAGCGCGGGCCTGCGCACTGAGGTCTTCCAGCAGTTCGTCACCACCAAGCCCCAGGGGATGGGGTTGGGGCTCTCCATCAGCAAAGGCATCATCGACGCCCATGGCGGCGGCATCGAACTGGCCGCGACCAGCGCGGCGGGCAGCCAGTTTCGTTTCACCCTGCCCGCCTCGGGCCCCCTGAAAGGCTAAAATGGCGGTGGGGGGTTGACACGAGCACCGGCGCTGTCGTCCGGCTCCGCTCCCTTCCCCACCTGCCACCGCGGCAGGTGAAACCCATGCCAGCCGATTGAGGGGAGCAGCCATGGCCGCCCAGCAACCGACGATCCACATCGTCGACGATGACCAGGACGTACGGGAGTCGATCCGCCTGCTGATGGAGTCGGTGGGCCTGCCCGTGGCCACCTATGGCTCCGCCCAGGAGTATCTGGAGCGCTTCAGCCCCGACCAGAATGGCTGCCTGGTCCTGGATGTGCGCATGCGGGGGATGAGCGGCCTGGATTTACAGCGTCGGCTCCAGGCCTTTGCCGCTCATCCCCCCATCGTCATGATCTCCGCCCATGGCGATGTGCCCATGGCTGTGCGCGCCCTCCAGGCCGGCGCCGTCGATTTTCTGGAAAAACCCTTCAATGACCAGGCCCTGCTCGATGCGGTCCATCGCGCCATCCAGCAGGACGCCCTGCGCCGGGGCGAGGCCTCCCGCCTGGCGGAGATCAAGGAGCGCATCGCCCGCCTGACGCCTCGGGAGGCCGAGGTGATGCGGCGGGTGGTGGACGGTCAGCGCAACAAGGTCATCGCCAGCGAGATGAATATCACCCAGTCCACCGTCGAGGTGCATCGGGCGCGGGTCATGGAAAAGATGGAGGCCAGGACCCTGTCCGAACTGATGCGCATGCTGGTGACCCTGGAGATCTGCGAGGGCAAGGGCTGATGGTCTCCCGCCTGGTTAGGGTGAAAGTCACGGGAAAGCCTTTCATGATCAGGGTTGTGGCCTGCCGCCTCATGACAGTTTGCGTGAAAGTCACGGCAAAGTCTCTCATCTTCAGGAGCGTGGAGCGTCACCTCATGGCAGTTAGGTTCATTTCGCTCCTTGCGATGGCCCTGTTCCTCATGGGCCTGATCCCCCTCGCCCCGGGTTACCCGACCCTGGAGGCGGCTACCGCCCGACCGAAGGTTGGTCTGGTGCTGGGGGGTGGCGGGGCCCGGGGTCTGGCCCACGTGGGGGTCCTCAAGGTGCTGGAGGAGCTGCGCGTACCCGTGGACTGTATCGCCGGCACCAGCATGGGCTCGATCATCGGCGGGCTCTATGCCTCCGGCATGAGTCCGCCGGCGATGGACCAGACTCTGCAGGCGATCGACTGGCCCCAGATGTTCAAGGACGGCCCCGGGCGGGCGGATCTGCCCTTCCGCACCAAGGTCGAGCAGCAGGTGCTGCTCACGGACAAGGGGGTGGGGCTGAAGGATTGGCGGGTCCAGTTACCCCTGGGCTTGTTGCAGGGCCAGAATCTGCTGCTTCTGCTGGAGGAATTGACCCTGCCCGCCGCCGAGGTGCGGGACTTCGACCAGTTACCCATCCCCTTCCGCGCCGTGGCCACCGACCTGGCGACGGGGGAGGCGGTGGTGCTGGGGGACGGGGAGTTGGCGAAGGCCATGCGCGCCAGCATGTCCATCCCCAGTGCCCTGGTGCCCGTGGACCTGGATGGCAAGCTGCTGGCGGACGGTGGCATGGCCGATAACGTGCCGGTGGACGTGGCGCGTCGGCTGTGTCGGCCGGATGTCATCATCGCCGTGGACGTGGGCGCGCCCCTGGTGCCGACCAGCGAACTGACCTCCGTCCTTTCCATCACCGAGCAGCTCACCGGCTTTCTGACGGTGCGCAATGCCCGTCAGCAGATCGCCACCCTGGGGCCCCGGGACATCCTCATCACCCCGGACCTCAAGGACATCTCCAGCCTGAATTTCGAGCGCTCGGCGGAGGCGGTCGCCGTGGGCTACCGGGGCGCCCAGGTGGTGAGCGACCGGCTCAGCGCGCTCTCCCTGTCACCGGAGGCCTATCTGGCCTATCGGCGCGCCCGCCCGGCTTTACCGGAGGACGCGCATCCCGTCATCGATTTCATCCGCATCGAGAATGATACCCGGCTCGCCGACCAGGTCATCGAGCAGCAACTGACCGTCAAACCGGGAGACCGCCTGGACCCCGAGCGGCTGAACCGGGATCTCAACCAGATCTATGGCATGGGGGCCTTCCAGCAGGTCGATTACGGCCTGGTGCGGGAACAGGGCCGCACCGGCCTGGTGGTCTCCGCCCGGCCCGCCTTCATCGGCACGGATCGGCTGAATTTCGGGCTCTACCTGGGGGGGGACATGGGGGGTGATTCCATGTTCAACATCAGCGCCGCCTATACCAAGTCCCAGCTCAACGCCCTCGGGGCGGAATGGCGGACCTTCGCGCAACTGGGCAACAACATCATCCTGTCCACGGATTTCTACCAGCCACTGGATGCCGATCAGGAGTACTACCTGGATCCCTTCCTCAGCTATGAGCAATACAACCTGAGCCTGGGCAAGGAGGGTGACGAGGATGTCCTGGGCCTGAGGGTCCGGCAATTCCGCGCCGGCCTGGAGATGGGCCGCAATCTGGGGCACTGGGGACGCCTGAGTCTCGGGCTCTTCTACAGCGGCGGCAGCAATGCCGTGCGGCATGGGGTGCCCAATGGGCTCCAGGGGGATTTCAACAACAGCGGCTTCACCCTGCGGCTGGATGCGGACACCCTGGACAGCCTGGATTTCCCCAGCCAGGGCTATTACGCCAACCTGCGCTATCGCGGGGCCCTGACCACCCTGAGCGCCGATGAGGACTTTCAGACCCTGCTCCTGGATGGCATCAAGCCTTTCGCCTGGGGCAAGTCCGTCCTCATCCCCCGTCTCCACCTGGGCGCCACCCTCTCCGGCGAGCCCGGTCCCGAGGACCTGTTCCTGCTGGGCGGCTTCCTCAACCTCTCGGGCTATCAACCGGGGGATATCTCCGGCAAGTACGTGGGCTTGGCGGAGTTGGTCTATCTCTACCGGCTCAACGACGCCTCCGCGGCCTTCTCGCTGCCCCTCTATGTGGGCGGGTCCCTGGAGGCCGGGGGGGGCTGGGAATCCCTGGACAACTTCCAATCCGATACCATTCTCCCCGCCGGCAGCCTGTTCCTGGGCGCCGATACCCCCCTGGGACCCGCCTACCTCGGGGCCGGGTTCTCCGAACAGCAAGCCGCCCTGTATCTCATGCTTGGCAAACTCTGGTGGTAGGGCGGGGGTACCCGTTCAGAACCCCTCTTCCCAACCCTCCCCCACCAGGGGGGAGGGAGTAAGAGCGTCAGCACCTTGTGCCATCAATGCCCCCCGACTGCGCGAGGGGTCTGAACTAATATGGGGAAACGGGGCGGGTACTCAGGCGAATTCCACCAGCAAGTCCTTGGCGTTCACGTTCTCGCCGTGACGGGCGTGGATGGCCTGGATCAGGCCATCCCGCTCGGCGGTGAGCATGGTCTCCATCTTCATGGCCTCGATGGAGACCAGGGGGTCCCCCTTGGCCACCTTCTGGCCAGCGTGGACCGCCACGGTGACGATGGTGCCGGGCATGGGGGCGCCCACGTGCCGGGGGTTGCCCTCCTCGGCCTGGGGCTTGGCCTTGACGTTGGCCAGGCCGGCCTTGGGCACCCGGATCAGGCGGGACTGGCCGTTGAGTTCGAAGAAGACTTTGGCAATGCCCTCCGCGTCCGGCTCGGCCACGCTCTGCTCCGAGACGATGAGGGTTTTGCCACGTTCCAGCTCGACGCTGATCTCTTCCCCTGGGTGCAGGCCGTAGAAGAAGGCCGGGGTCGGCAGGATGGAGACATCCCCGTAGTGACCGCGGTGGGCGGCGTAGTCCTTGAAGACCTTGGGATACATCAGATAAGACGCCAGGTCGGTATCGTCGATCTGGCGGCCGGTGGCGTGTTCCGCCTCGGCGCGGGCGGCTTCCAGGTCCACCGGTGGCAGAAAATCGCCGGCGCGTCCGGCGATCGGCGCCTGTCCCTTGAGGACCTTGCGCTGTAGGTCCGGCGGGAAGCCGTCCGGGGGGTAGCCCAGTTCGCCGCGCATCAGGGAGATGACCGACTCGGGGAAGGCGATCTCCCGCGCCGGGTCGCTGATGTCTGCCGGGGTCAGGTTGTTGGCCACCATGTAGAGGGCCAGGTCGCCGACCACCTTGGAGGTGGGGGTGACCTTGACGATGTCGCCGAACAGGCGGTTGACGTCGGCATAGGCCCGGGAGACCTCCCCCCAGCGATGCTCCAGGCCCATGGCGCGGGCCTGCTCGCGCAGGTTGGTGTACTGGCCGCCGGGCATCTCGTGGCGATAGACGTCGGCGGTGCCGGAGCGGATGTCGGCCTCGAAGGGGGCGTAAAAGCGCCGCACCCCCTCCCAGTAGTGGGACAGACCCTGCATGGCCTCCAGGTCCAGGCCCGGGTCCCGCTCGCCCCCGGCCAGGGCGGCGGCGATGGACCCCAGGTTGGGCTGGGAGGTCAGGCCGCTGAGGGCGTCCAGGGCGCCGTCCACGGCGTCGCACCCCGCCTCCACCGCCGCCAGCACCGTGGCGGCGGCGATGCCGCTGGTGTCGTGGGTGTGGAAATGGATGGGGATGCCGACCTCCTGCTTGAGGGCGCGGATCAGCTCCCGGGCGGCGCGGGGCTTGCAGACACCGGCCATGTCCTTGATCCCCAGGATCTGCGCCCCGGCCTGCTCCAACTGCTTGGCCAGGTTGACGTAATAGGTGAGGTTGTATTTGGGGCGGGCCGGGTCGGTCAGGTCGCCGGTGTAGCAGATGGCCGCCTCGCACAGGGCGCCACTCTCCCGGACGGCGTCCATGGCCACGCGCATGTTGTCCACCCAGTTGAGGGAGTCAAAGACGCGGAACAGGTCGATGCCTTCCCGGGCGGCCTGCTGGACGAAGTAGCGCACCACGTTGTCGGCGTAGTTGGTGTAGCCCACGGCGTTAGAGGCGCGCAGTAGCATCTGGAAGAGGATGTTGGGCACCGCGGCGCGCAGCCGGGCCAGCCGCTCCCAAGGGTCCTCCTTGAGGAAGCGCAGGGCGACGTCGAAGGTGGCCCCACCCCAGCACTCCAGGGAGAAGAGACCCGGCAGCAGGCGGGCATAGTGGGGGGCGATCTCCACCATGTCATGGGTGCGCATGCGGGTGGCGAAGAGGGACTGATGGGCGTCCCGCAGGCTGGTGTCGGTGAGCAGCACCTGGGGCTGGTCGCGCATCCAGGCGGCGAAGCGGTCCGCGCCCAGGGCCTTGAGCCGGTCGCGGCTGCCCGGGGGCGGGTCCAGGCTCAGGTCGCAGGGGGGCTTGATGGGCGCCGCCAGGGGCAGGGGGGGCAGGGCGCGGCCCTTCATCTCCGGGTTGCCGTTGACCCGCACCTCGCCGAGGAAGCGCAGCAGCCGGTTGGCGCGGTCGCGGCGCTTGCGGAACCTGAACAGGTCCGGGGTCTCGTCGATGAAGCGGGTGGTGCACTCCCCGGACAGGAAGAGGGGGTGATTGATCACGTTTTCCAGGAAGGGCAGGTTGGAGGCCAGGCCGCGCACCCGGAATTCCCGCAGGGCCCGGTCCATGCGTCGCGCCGCCTCCTCGGGCTGATGGCCCCAGGCGGTGACCTTGACTAGCAGGGAGTCGTAATAGGGCGTGATCACGGCCCCGGTGTAGGCGGTGCCGCCATCCAGGCGGATGCCGAACCCCGCCGGGCTGCGGTAGCCGTTGATCCGGCCATAGTCGGGGGTGAAGCCGTTCTCCGGGTCCTCGGTGGTGATGCGGCACTGGAGGGCGTGACCGTAGAGGTGGACATCCGCCTGGCGGGGCACGTAGGAGCCCTCCTCGCCGATGCGCGCCCCCTCGGTGATGGCGATCTGCGCCTTGACGATATCGACGCCGGTGACCAGCTCGGTGACCGTGTGCTCGACCTGGATGCGGGGGTTGACCTCGATGAAGTAGAAGCGGTCGGTGTCCGCGTCCAGCAGGAACTCGACGGTGCCGGCGTGGCTGTAATCCGCGGCCCGGGCCAGACGCAGGGCGGACTCGCACAATTCCGCCCGGCGTTCCGCGCTCAGATAGGGCGCCGGGGCGCGCTCGACCACCTTCTGGTTGCGCCGCTGCACCGAGCAGTCGCGTTCGAAGAGATGGACGAGCTGGCCATGGGTGTCGCCCATGACCTGGACCTCCACGTGGCGCGCCCGACGCACCAGCTTCTCCAGATAGACCTCGTCGTTGCCGAAGGCCGCCAGGGCCTCCCGGCGCGCCACCTCCATGGCCGGCCCCAGGTCGGCCTCGGTCGCGATGACCCGCATGCCGCGCCCGCCGCCGCCCCAACTGGCCTTGAGCATCAGGGGATAGCCGACCTCCGCCGCCAGGGCCTTGGCCCCCGCCAGATCCCGGGGCAGGGCCCCGGTGGCCGGCACCACCGGCACCCCCGCCCGCTCCGCCAGGTGCCGCGCCGAGACCTTGTTACCCAGCAGGCGCATCACCTCGGGTTGGGGGCCGATGAAGGCGATGCCCGCCGCGGCGCAGGCCGCGGCGAAGTCGGGGTTCTCGGACAGGAAGCCATAGCCGGGATGGATGGCGTCGACATGGTTCTCCCGGGCGATACGGATGATGTCGGCGATGTCCAGGTAGGCGGCGATGGGTTTCTGGCCGGCCCCGACCAAATAGGATTCGTCGGCCTTGAAGCGATGGAGGGCGAAGCGATCCTCGTTGGAGAAGATGGCGATGGTGCGGATGCCCATCTCAGCGGCGGCCCGCAGGACGCGGATGGCGATTTCGCTGCGGTTGGCGACGAGGAGGCGGCGGATCTTTTTCATGGCACGGCCGGGGAAAAATGCAAGAAAGGGGGATTTTCGTGGAGATGGATTACTTTGCCATGGCAGCAATGAATCCGCCATGGGGTCTTGGGTAGAATGGCCCCGTCATCGCGCCGTCACAAAGGGATTGCCCTCGGGGCCGGGCTAGCCCACAATGAGGTCGTCTGTCAACCCCCCGACATCAGTCTTTCCTGCCATGATCAATCCCCTCCCGGGCCGCTGGCGGCGGCCCCTGCTGCACGTTGCGCTCTTTCTGGCGGGCATCTACCTCTATGCCCTGCTGGTGGAGTTCGTCGGTGGCTTCAGTACCCAGGTAATGTATCGCCAATGGCCGGAGGCCCTGCTCGTCCTCTATTTCTATGGCCTGATCTACGCCCTGCTCCGGCCCTCCCGCTGGCGGCCCTGGCTGGCGGCGGCGCCGATCCTGCTCATCTATCTGACCCACGACGTCTTTTATCTCGCCTATGGCAAGGTCTTTCGCTTCGTCAATATCGCCGAGCTGCCGGAATTGCTCCAAATCCTGCCGCCCCTCTACGTGGTCCTGCTGTTCCTGCTCTTCCTGGCACCCCTGACGGTGATTCTGTGGCAGATCGACTACCGGCGGCCCCTGCGCATCCTGCTGGCCTGCCTGCCCCTGGTGCTGGTCGTGGGCCTCATCAAGGCGACCCCGGAGGCCTTCGCCACCGGCTTCAAGAGCCTCGCCTACGAGATCGTCAAGTATTCCGATGGCAAGAGCGTGGAAACCAACGGCCGCCTGGCGATGATGCTCTACCGGGAGGCGGAGCGGGAGGGCGTCCTGCGGGCGATCCAGCCTTATCTCAATCGTCCCGGCTATGACAAGGCCTTCACGGGCGAGGTGGAACGGATCCGGCCCCACCTCGCAGCCCGCAACGTGCATCTGCTCGTGCTGGAGAGCTTCCTCGATCCCCGTCTGTTCCACGATCTGAAGCTGTCCCGGGACCCGGTCCACCCGGACTTCGCCGCCCTCTTTGGCGACCAGGTCGGCCTGTCCCGCTCGCCCCTCTTTGGCGGGGCCACCTCCCAGGCCGAGTTCGAGGTCCTGTGTGGCGTGCCCGCCCTGGAGCAGTTGTCCAGCGTCGAGTTCAATACCTTCACCGGCGCCCCGGCGCGCTGCCTGCCCGACCTGCTGGGCCAGTTGGGCTATCGCGCCACCGCCAGCAACGCCTACAAGCCCAACTTCTTCAACACCCAGCCGGCCTACCGGGGCATGGGCTTCGCGGAGCAGTATTTTTCCCAGGAATTCCTCCCCCGCGAGCCTACCTATCTCACCTTTGGTGACCCTGGCCTGGAGGAGTACATCTTCGACGGCGATCTGCTGCCCCAAAATCTGGCCTTTGTGCGCCGCCACCTGGAGGAGCATCCCGGCCAGCCTCTGTTCAACTATCTCCTCACCATCTTCGGGCATACGCCCCACAACGAGGACCTGGACAAGCGTCCCCGGATCATCAAGGTCGAGACCCCCCACAACGATGAGCATCTGGAGCGGGTGGTCAATCATTTCTACTACCGGACCCAGGCCCTGGCGGCCTATCTGCGGGAACTCATCGCCCTGGACCCCGACAGCCTGATCGTCCTGGTCAGCGATCACGTCCCACCCTTGCAGTTCGGCCCGCCGACCTACAAGGCCCTGAATTACATGGGCAACATCGAGGGCAGTCATTTCTACAACCGCATCGCCATCCTCGACCGGGGCCGCCCCGTCACCTATCCGCCCCTGCGCCACTTTGATTTTCCCGACCTGATCGTCGATACCCTCACCGGCGGCAGCTATTGTGCCAAGGCGGAATGTGACTACCGGAACGCGCACAAGCCACCCCGTGAGGATTATGCCGATCACTACCTGGCCCTGATGGCCCACGCCTCCGAGTAGGACGTAAGACTTGGACTGGGACCCGGTTCCGTCCACCCCCATAGCGGACATCACGCGGCTGTTTCGAGCCGCCCGGGTGGGTCTGCGGCACATTTAGCGGGAGGGCTACCGGTGGCTGTGGGCTAAGCGGGATGCATACCCGCCTGTCCAGGGGGCTCAGCCCGCGATTGGTCCTGGGCGACCCGGTCCTGGGCGAGCCAGTCCTGGGCATGCCAGCCCCGCGCGACCCGGCCCTTGCCGCCTCTCCCTCTGGCGGCTAGCATCAGCGCGCAAGAACGCCGTCTTCCGCCCGGCGATACAGGCGCTGCCATGAGCAACTCACCCCCGCCGCCGACCAACGACCGGCCACCTCCCCGCCCTCAGCCCAACAATCCCCTGCATGGGATGACGCTGGAGGCGATCTTGACGGCCCTGGTCGCCCATTATGGCTGGGAGGAACTGGCGGCGCGTCTCCGGCTGCGGTGCTTTGCCCACGAACCAAGCCTGTCATCGAGCCTGAAATTCCTGCGCAAGACGCCTTGGGCGCGGGCCAAGGTGGAAGGGCTCTATCTATTCATGCGGCGCGAGCAGCGTCGGGGCCGGAATGGCCCAGAAGCCCGAATGGCCCAGAAGCCCGAATGGCCCCTAAGCCGGAATGGCACCTAGAGAAGGCAGGAACTCCCGCGACGTGAACCACCAGTCCCTCTCGTCCTTCATCTGGTCCGTGGCGGACCTCCTGCGCGGCGACTACAAGCAATCCGAATACGGCCGGGTGATCCTGCCCTTCACCGTGCTGCGGCGCCTG
>SACH01000097.1 GCA_009928645.1 Gammaproteobacteria bacterium
TCCCCGCCAAGCAGAAGTTTGACGACAAACTGGCTGACGCCGGTAAAAAGATCCACGACAAGTGGTGCGAGAAGTGCCATGCCGATGGCGGTAAGGTCGTTGAAGACGAGGAATACCAGGTCATCGCTGGCCAATGGACCCCGTACCTGAAGTACACCATGGACGACTTCAAGGCCGGTACCCGCGAAATGCCCAAGAAGATGAAGGAGAAGTTCGACGGCATGATGAAGAAGGAAGGTGACAAGGGTCTCGACGCCCTCTATGCCTTCTACGCCAGCCAGAAATAAGGACCGGGGAGGATTAGCAGCATGAAAATGAATCGTCGTGATTTCGTCAAGGCCACCGGTACGGCCGCGGCCGTCGCCATGGTGGGCATGCCTCACCTCGCCCTCGGCGCCGCCACTAAGGTAGTCGTTGTGGGTGGCGGTACCGGTGGTGCCACCGCCGCCAAGTACATCAAGCGCCTCGATCCGTCCATTGATGTCACCATCGTTGAGCCGAACAAGACCTACTTCACCTGCTACTTCAGCAATGAGGTCATTGTCGGTGAGCGTGACATGAAGTCCATCGAGGTGGGTTACGGCGACCTGGAAAAGATGGGCATCAAACTCGTCTTCGATTCCGCCGAGGCCATCGATGGCGCCGCCAAGACCGTGAAGACCAAGGGCGGCCAGTCCCTGTCCTTCGATCGTTGTGTCGTGTCCCCGGGCATTGAACTCCTCTATGACAAGATCGAGGGCTATTCCGCCGAGGCCTCCGAGAAACTCCCTCACGCCTGGAAGGCCGGGCCCCAGACCGTCCTGCTGAAAAAGCAGCTCACTGACATGAAGGACGGCGGCGTTGTCGCCATTCTTGCCCCACCCAACCCCTTCCGCTGTCCCCCCGGGCCCTACGAGCGTGCCAGCCTTATCGCCCATTACCTGCAACAGCACAAGCCCAAGTCCAAGGTCGTGATCATCGATTCCAAGGGCAAGTTCTCCAAGCAGGGGCTGTTCATCCAGGGCTGGAAAAAGTTCTATGGTTTCGAAACCGACAAGGCCCTGATCGAATGGCGCCCGGACCCGGATGGCAAGCTGCCGCGCGTGGACGTGAAGGCCATGACCGTGACCTACGGTTCCATGGATGACGAACTGAAGGCGGACGTTATCAACGTCATCCCACCGCAGCGCGCCGGCAAGATTGCCGTCGATTCCGGTCTGACTGACGACAGCGGCTGGTGCCCGGTGGATGGTCGCAGCTTCGAGTCCAAGAAGGTGCCCGGCGTCCATGTCATCGGTGACTCCTGTATCGCCGGTGCCATGCCCAAGTCCGGCTACGCCGCCAATAGCCAGGCCAAGGTCTGCGCCGCCGCGGTGGTCGCCCTGCTGAAAGGTGGTGAGGTTGGCGTGCCCTCCTTCGTCAATACCTGCTACTCGCTGATTGCCCCCGAGTGGGCGATATCCGTCGCGGGTGTCTATAAGTTGGGCGCCGATGGCAAGATTGCCGAGGTCCCTGGCTCTGGTGGCCTTACCCCCATGGATGCCTCCCCCGAGGCCCATGCCCGCGAGGTGCAGTACGCCTACAGCTGGTACACCAACATCGTCAACGATATCTTCAAGTAACAACAAGAAGGACGCGCCCAATCGGGCGCGTCGTCACGACGTTCAGGGGCCTCCGGGCCCCTTTTTCATCGGCCTTATTTCCCAGGAAATCAATCGACGATTTCCCCCTCCAGCACCTTTTCAAAGACCAGCGTGCCGTTGTCTACCTCGACCTCGATGACATCACCGGGGCCGAAGCGGCCGGCGAGGATTTCCTGGGCCAGGGGATTCTCCAACTGGGCGCGGATGGCGCGCTTGAGGGGCCTTGCGCCGTAGACCGGGTCGAAACCCGCCTCGCCCAGGTGATCGAGGGCGGCGTCGTCCACCACCAGCTTCATGTCGCGGTCCGCCAGGCGCTTCTGCAGGAAGCGGATCTGGATGCGGGCGATGGAACGGATCTGCTCCCGGCGCAGGGGGTGGAAGACCACGATGTCATCCAGGCGGTTGATGAACTCGGGGCGGAAGGCGACCCGCACCACCTCCATCACCGCCGCGCGCATCCGCTGGTAGTGCTCCTCCCCGGACAGTTGCTGAATGACGTCCGAGCCCAAATTGGAGGTCAGGACGATGACGGCGTTGCGGAAGTCCACCGTCCGTCCCTGGCCGTCCGTCAGGCGCCCATCGTCCATGACTTGCAGGAGGACGTTGAAGACGTCCGGGTGGGCCTTCTCCACCTCGTCCATCAGGATGATGCTGTAGGGGCGGCGGCGCACCGCCTCGGTCAGGTAGCCGCCCTCCTCGTAGCCGACATAGCCCGGTGGGGCGCCGATGAGGCGCGCCACCGAGTGCTTCTCCATGAACTCGGACATGTCGATGCGCACCATGGCCTCTTCGGTATCGAAGAGGAATTCGGCCAGGGCCTTGCACAGTTCGGTCTTGCCGACGCCGGTGGGGCCGAGGAAGAGGAAGGAGCCGATGGGCCGCATGGGATCGGACAGGCCGGCGCGGGAGCGGCGGATGGCGTCGCTGACCGTGGCCACCGCCTCACCCTGGCCCACCACCCGCTTGCCCAGCTCCTGCTCCATGCGCAGGAGCTTGTCGCGCTCGCCCTCCAGCATGCGCGACACCGGGATGCCGGTCCATTTGGAGACGATGTCGGCGATCTCCTCCTCGGTGACCTTGTCGCGGAGCAGCGTCTTTTGGGCGTGCTCGGCGGCGCTGGCGGCCTCCAGGCGCTTCATCAGCTCGGGGATGCGGCCGTACTGGAGCTCCGACATACGCCCCAGGTCGCCGGCGCGGCGCGCCGTCTCCATCTCCACCCGCACCCGGTCCAGCTCCTCCTTGATGTGGGCCGTGCCCTGGAGGGAGGCCTTCTCTGCCTTCCACACCTCCTCCAGGTCGGAAAACTCCCGGTCCAGCTTGGCGATCTGCTCCTCCAGATCCGCCAGGCGGCGCTTGGAGGCCTCGTCGGACTCCTTCTTCAGGGCCTCGCGCTCGATCTTGAGCTGGATGAGGCGGCGGTCGAGGCGATCCATCTCCTCCGGCATGGAGTCGATCTCCATGCGGATCTGGGAGGCGGCCTCGTCCACCAGGTCGATGGCCTTGTCCGGCAACTGACGGTCGGCGATGTAGCGATGAGACAGGGTGGCGGCGGCGACGATGGCCGGGTCGGTGATCTCGACCTTGTGATGGACCTCGTAGCGTTCCTTGAGGCCGCGCAGGATGGCGATGGTGTCCTCGACGTTGGGTTCCTGCACCAGCACCTTCTGGAAGCGGCGCTCCAGGGCGGCGTCCTTTTCGACGTACTTGCGATACTCGTCCAGGGTGGTGGCGCCGATGCAGTGTAGTTCGCCCCGGGCCAGGGCCGGTTTGAGCATGTTGCCGGCATCCATGGCCCCCTCGGCCTTGCCGGCGCCGACCATGGTGTGCAGTTCGTCGATAAACAGAATGATGTTGCCCTCCTGGCGCGCCACATCGTTCAGCACCGCCTTGAGGCGCTCCTCGAACTCGCCACGGAACTTAGCCCCGGCGATAAGGGCAGCCATGTCCAGGGACAGCAGGCGCTTCGTCTTGAGCCCCTCCGGCACTTCGCCATTGACGATGCGCTGGGCCAGGCCCTCGACGATGGCGGTCTTGCCCACGCCGGGCTCGCCGATCAGCACCGGGTTGTTCTTGGTGCGGCGCTGCAAGACCTGGACGGTGCGACGGATCTCGTCATCGCGACCGATGACCGGGTCCAGCTTGCCCTGCTCGGCGCGCTCGGTGAGATCGATGGTGTACTTTTCCAGGGCCTGGCGCTGTTCCTCGGCGTTGGGGTCGCTTACCGCCTTGCCGCCGCGCATCTGCTCGATAGCGCGCTCGATGGGCCCCTTGCTAGCCCCGGCCTCGCGCATCAGCCGCCCCAGTTCGCCCTTGTCCTCCACCGCCGCCAGGACGAACAGCTCGGAGGAGATGTACTGGTCCTTGCGCTGCTGGGCCAGCTTGTCCACCTGATTCAGCAGCCGGCCCAATTCGTTGCCGATGTGGACCTCACCGGGGGTACCCTCCACCCGCGGCAGGCGCTCCATGGCCTCGCCCAGGGACGAACGCAGCCGGTTAACGTTGACATCGGCCTGGGCCAGCAGGTGCCGGGCGCTGCCGCCCTCCTGGTCCAGCAGGGCGGCCATCAGGTGGACCGGCTCGATGAACTGGTGATCGCGTCCCACCGCCAGGCTTTGGGCGTCCTGCAGGGCCAACTGGAACTTGGAGGTCAATTTATCCATGCGCATGACTGGGAATCTCCACTACTTCATAGGGTTATATATCCCAAATTGGGTAGGCGGGGGTGAATTCAAGATGCAGTGAGCTGAATTTTCGGGCCCCGTCCGCGTCCTTAATCCTAGCAGCTAAACCAGACTCGTTTGACTGGACGCTCCTCTACCGACGCCACCGCCCCAAGGGCGCGGCCAGCCATAGGCAAAACGGCCGGAAGAATCCTCTCTTCTCCAGGGCAAGACGAAAAACGCCCGACGGCGGAACCGTCGGGCGTTTGCGGGATGTGAGGAGAAAGGGGTGGAATGGCAGGATCTCAGCCAGCCCCCTCTCCCGGACGCCGTTCAGATCTCAGCCTGAATCAGGTCGATTGAGAGGAGGAGGCCGTAGCCGAGTTTTCCGGGTCAGGATAGGCCACGATGACCAAGCGTTGGATTGAAGGCTACGCCCTGGTCAGTTGGGGATGGCGACCACCTTGACGCGGGCCTGCCCCCCCATGGCGATTTTCTTGGCAGCGGCGCGGGAGAGATCGATGATCCGCCCGGCCTTGTGGGGCCCACGGTCATTGATGGTTACCTCGACCTCCTTGCCGTTCTTGAGGTTGGTGACCTTGGCCCGGCTACCGAGCGGCAGACGGGGGTGTGCAGCGGTGAGGGCGTGTTGATTGAAGACCTGACCACTGGCGGTCTTTTTGCCGTGAAAGCCGGGACCATACCAAGAGGCATTGCCAACTTGGTGACCATCCGCCAACCGGGTGGTCTTGGCGGATTTCTTGCCGCCGGAACCGGCCTCGACCGTCATGATGGGTGACATGGCCAGGGCGATAACCAGGGCGACACGGGACATGCCCGCAATACCGGCCCGAGAGAGACGGGGCCTGCAACAGGGTTTGATGCGCTCGTTCAAGCGTCAACCTCCGTGAATGGCTAGGGGCAAAATCAACGATTTTGCTTGATTAACAGGATGTTACCCTTACATTCAATTACCAGGGAGGCTCAGGATACCACGCACCCGCGCGCGAAGACCAGTTATTCAGGTCTTCGGCCTGGGTGCCGATGGCCCGAAATGCAGCCAGAGTAAGGATGTCCGCCCCGCGGACCAGCCGGTCTAAGTGGACAGTGACAGGGGAGCGGGACCGGGTCAGGAGGTCACGAAGCGCATGGACAGATCGACGCTGCTCAGGTCCTTGGTGAGTTCACCGATGGAAATCTCGTCCACCCCGGTCTCGGCGATGGCACGCAACTTATCCAGGGTGACTCCCCCCGAAGCCTCGAGGCGGGCGCGGCCGGCAACCAGGCTGACGGCCGCGCGCATCTGCTCCAGACTGAAGTTATCCAGCAGGAGGTGGGTGGCGCCGGCCGCCAGGGCGGCCTCGACCTCGGCCAGGGACTCGACCTCGATCTCCACCGACAGCCCCCGCGCCAGGGCGCGGGCGGCGTCCAGGGCAGCGGCGATGGAACCGGCCGCCAGGATGTGATTCTCCTTGATCAAGATGGCGTCGTAGAGGCCCAGCCGATGGTTGTGACAGCCCCCGCAACGCACGGCGTACTTCTGCGCCAAACGCAGGCCAGGGATGGTCTTGCGGGTATCAAGCAGGCGCACCGGCAGGTCGGCGACCACCTGGGCATAACGGTGTGCCCGGGTAGCGGTGCCGGAGAGGGTCTGCAGGAAGTTCATGGCGGTGCGCTCCCCGGTGAGGAGGGCGCGGGTCGGCCCCTCGATCATGCAAAGGCGATCGCCCGGCCCAACCCGATCCCCATCGGCGACTTGCCAGGCAACGATGACCCCTGGATCGATCTGGCGAAAGCCCTCCTCGAACCAGGCGCGGCCACAGATGACCGCCTCCTGGCGGGTGATCAGTTCCACCCGCGATACCTGATCCGCCGGCAGGAGGGCGGCGGTGCGATCGCCATCCCCCAGATCCTCGGCCAGGGCGATCCGCACTTGCCCGGCGACGAGAGCAGGATCCGGTGGCTCCGGGGGCCAGCCCGATCCATCCCCACCTCGGATGCGGGCCGGGGAACCAGGTGATGGGAACTCAACGTGGACTCGCTTCATGTTTTTTTCCTCGGACCTAGCGAACTTCTGGTCATTTGTTGCCATCTTGTTACAATCGCGCGCGAACTGCGCCGAAGAATTGCCATCCGGTCCCGATCCTTGGCGAGCCGCCAACCATTGGCTCCGGGCGACCGCTATTAAACCATCCCTCAGGAGCGTCCTAACCGCACCGCGATGAAGGCCCTTATCCTGCAACTCTTCGCCTCTCTGATCGACAGTTTCAGGGATCTGGTCCCCATCATCGCTGTCATTGCGTTCTTCCAATTGGTTGTGCTCGGGCAGCCCATCCCTAATCTGTTGGACATGCTCTGGGGGATGTTTTTGGTCCTGATCGGCCTGACCCTCTTCGTCCAGGGCCTCAAACTGGGACTCTTCCCGATTGGCGAATCCCTGGCTTGGGATTTTGCCGCCAAAGGCAGCCTCATCTGGTTGCTCATTTTTGCCTTCGCCCTGGGGTTTGGCACCACGGTGGCGGAGCCCGCCCTCATCGCGGTGGCCAACGAGGCCGCCAATGTCGCCGCCGTCGGCGGCTGGATCACGGATGAACCGGCGGCGCGCGAAGATTACGCCAATGGTCTGAGAATCACGGTCGCCTTGTCGGTGGGGGCCGCCATTGTCATCGGCGTGTTACGCATCCTGCGCGGCTTCCCCATCCAGAATCTCATCATCATCGGTTATATCGGCGTGGTCATCATGACCTTCTTCGCCCCCCCGGAAATCATCGGCATCGCTTATGACTCGGGGGGGGTCACCACTTCCACCATTACCGTTCCGCTCGTCGCCGCCCTGGGCGTGGGCCTGGCCTCCAGTATCGAGGGCCGCAACCCCATGATCGACGGCTTCGGCCTCATCGCCTTCGCCTCGCTGACCCCCATGATCTTCGTCATGGGTTACGGTGCCCTGCTGTGATCGACAAACTCCTCTCCCTCTGGAACACCCTGCTGGTCACCATCTGGGACATCCTGCCGATCATCATCATCCTGGTGGGGAGTCAGGTCCTCCTTATCCGTCGCCCCATCGCCAACCTACCGCGGGTGCTGTTGGGCTTCTTCTTCGTCCTCATCGGGCTGACCTTCTTCATCGAAGGTCTGGAACGTGCTCTCTTCCCCCTCGGCAAGCTGATGGCCGAACAGCTCACCGCGCCCGCCTTCCTGGGCCTGGATGGTAGCGAGACCAGCGTGGACTGGACGGAATTCGGCTGGATCTACCTCTTCGCCGCCACCATCGGCTTCTCGACCACCATCGCCGAACCCTCTCTGATCGCCGTCGCCATGAAGGCGAGCGAGGTTTCCGGCGGGGCCATCCAGCCCTGGGGCTTGCGCGTCGCCGTTGCCATCGGGGTCGCCATCGGCATCGCGCTGGGGGCCTTCCGCATCATCACCGGTACCCCCCTGCCCTATTACATCATCACCGGCTATGTCTTCGTGCTGCTCCAGACCTGGTACGCCCCCCGCATGATCGTCGCCCTGGCTTACGATTCCGGCGGCGTCACCACCTCGACGGTGACCGTCCCCCTGGTGGCGGCCCTGGGGCTGGGTCTGTCAAGTCATATCCCCGGACGCAATCCCATGCTGGATGGCTTCGGTCTCATTGCCTTCGCCAGCCTGTTCCCTATGATGACCGTCATGGGCTACGCGCAACTGAGCGCATGGGCCGCGCGGCGCGCGGCGCGGGCCGCTGCACCGGCTTCCTCCTGAATTCCGGCTCGGTCCCTCCGCCCCGGCCCCCCTGTATCCTGAGGTTAAAGATCCATGCACTTCAAACTGATCCTGGCCTTCGTCGAGGATAGATCGACCCAGGCCGTACTCGACGCCGCTCGCAAGGCCGGTGCCACCGGCTCCACCGTCATCAACCAGGCCCGCGGCGAGGGGGTGGAAAAGACCAAAACCTTTTTCGGCCTGAGCCTGGAAAGCCAGCGCGACGTTATCATGCTGCTGGTCGAGGAGCACCTGAGCCGTCACATCCTGGAAACCATTGCCAAGGCGGCCGGTTTCGGCGCCAAGCCCGGCTCGGGCATTGCCTTTCAGATCGATGTGGAAGACGCGGTCGGCATCGATCACCAGGTCCGTAAGCTGACCCAGCTCGTCGAAGAGGAGATTTGAACCATGTCCACCCATCCCCTGATCCGCGTCCGCGACGTCATGAAGCCCCACTTCGACATGGTGGACGGCATGGCGACGGTCGCCGCCGCCCTCGAAGCCATGCGCCACGTCGATACTAAGACGCTGATCGTCAAACCGCGCAGTGAGAATGACGAACTGGGCATCGTCGTCCTCTCGGACATCGCCTGCGAGGTGCTGGCCAAGGGCCGCGCCCCGGACCGGGTCAACATCTATGAGATCATGGTCAAGCCGGCAATCACCGTTCATCCGGACATGGACATCCGCTACTGCGCCCGGCTCTTCGACCGCTTCGACCTCAGCCGCGCGCCGGTGGTCAAGGACCGGGAGGTACTGGGGGTGGTCAGCCTCACCGACCTAGTGATGAAAGGGCTGGTGCCTCACCTCTGACCCCACGGCGATCACCTCATGGCGCTGGCCTGGCTGCCTCAAGCCCGACAGGTTCCCTCCCCCAACTGGGACGAACGGCCTCCGGATACCCAGGTGGACCTCTTGGTGATTCACGGGGTCAGCCTGCCGCCAGGCGAGTTCGGCGGCCCCTGGATCGACGCCCTCTTCCAGAACCGCCTCGACCCCGGGGCCCATCCCTACTTCGGACCCATCGCTGGGCTCAAGCTCTCCAGCCACCTCCTCATCCGCCGCGACGGCGAACTGATCCAGTACGTCGCGCTCACCAAGCGCGCCTGGCATGCCGGGGTCTCCGCTTTCCAGGGGCGTGAACGCTGCAACGACTTTTCCATCGGCATCGAACTGGAGGGAACGGACGAC
>SACH01000521.1 GCA_009928645.1 Gammaproteobacteria bacterium
TAGAGGGCGCGGACCTTGCGCAGCATGGTCTCCTTCTTGGCGATGGCGTCCTCGACCAGGGCCGGGTCCACCATCTGCCGCAGGGCGTTGACCTCGTGGCGGGCGTGCTCGCTGACCTGGAGCAGGCCCATGGTGCCGGCCAGGACCGTGTAGCCGCGGGTGACGGCCGCCAATTGACGCAATTCCGCCAAGTCGCGCTCCAACTGATGCTCGTTGGGCAGGAACTCGTGGATCGGCGGATCGAGAAGGCGAATGGTCACCTTGTGGGGCGACATGACCTCGAACAGCTCGCGGAAGTCCTTACGCTGCAAGGGTAACAGCTTGTCCAGGGCGGACTGGCGCTGTTCAGGGGTCTCGGCGACGATCATTTCGATGACGATGGGCAGACGTTCGACGTCATTGAACATGCGCTCGGTGCGGGCCAGGCCGATGCCGACGGCGCCGTACTTGAGGGCACGACGGGCATCATCCGGGGTGTCGGCGTTGGCCATGACCTTGAGCTGGGCGGCCTTGTCGGCCCAGTCCAGGAGGACCGTCAGCTCGTTGGTGAAGTCCGGCTCGACGGTGGGGATCTCGCCCAGATAGACCTTGCCGGTGGTGCCGTCGATGGTGATGACATCGCCCTCGCGGAAGCTAGTCTCGCCAACGTAGGCCTCGCGGCGAGCGACATCCACACTGATGCCCTCGGCGCCGGCGACGCAGGGTTTGCCCATGCCGCGCGCCACGACGGCGGCGTGAGAGGTCTTGCCGCCACGGGAGGTGAGAATACCCTGGGCGGCGAAGAAGCCATGGATGTCCTCGGGCTTGGTCTCCTCGCGGACGAGTATGACTTTCTGCCCCAAGTCGCGGCCCAATTGCTCAGCACGGTCGGCATCGAAAACGGCGATGCCATGCGCCGCGCCTGGTGAGGCCGGCAGGCCCTGGGCCACAGCTACGGCGCGGTGGGAAGGATCGAGGCGGGGGAAGAGCATCTGCTCCAGCAGATCGGGCTGGATGCGCAGCAGGGCCTGGTCCTTGGTGATGAGCCCCTCTTCCACCATTTCCACCGAGGAGCGCACCATGCCTTGGGCATTCATCTTGCCGTTGCGGGTCTGCAGGCAATAGAGACGGCCCTGCTCAATGGTGAACTCGAAGTCCTGCACCTCCTTGTAGTGGGTCTCCAGTTTGGCGCGCAACTCCTCCAGTTCCTTGGCCATCTGCGGCATTTCGCTGGCCAGGCGGTCGATGGGCTTGGGGGTGCGGATACCGGCGACCACATCCTCACCCTGGGCGTTGACCAGGTACTCGCCGAAGAGCTTGTTCTCGCCCGTGCCGGGGTTGCGGGTGAAGGCCACGCCGGTGGCGGAATCGTCGCCACGATTACCAAAGACCATGGTCACCACGTTGACCGCGGTGCCGTTGGCCATCTCCGTAGTGATATTGAACTGGCGACGGTAGTCGACGGCGCGACGGCCCATCCAACTGTTGAAGACCGCCTTGATGGCAATTTCCAGTTGTTCAAAGGGGTCGGAGGGGAAGGGGCGGCCGGTATTCTCCTCGACCACCTTGAGGAAGCGTTCACTGATCTCCTTCAGGTCGCTGGCGGACAATTCCACGTCCTCCTTGACCCCCGCCTGATGCTTGACCCGTTCGAACTGCTTGTCGAACAGTTCGTCCGGCACGCCGAGGGCGACCTTACCAAAGAGCTGGATGAAACGCCGGTAGGCGTCATAGCCGAAGCGTTCGTCACCCGTCTGCTGGATCTGACCC
>SACH01000522.1 GCA_009928645.1 Gammaproteobacteria bacterium
AATGCGTAGTCAGGCCATCCTGGCCTGACAGAATCAGGGCTGGAAGCCCTGACGACGCAGGGACCGCAAGGCAGTTGGACCAAACGATGATCAAGGCCGAAATCCGGATCGCGCGCGAATGCGGCCAACGCCTGCCTGATCGGTAGCTCGACATTGAGTTCGGGCGTGTAGCGGCGACCGAGCGCCGCGCGGGTGATCGCGAATCGGTCCTTTAGCCAATCGGCCCCGAAATGGGGTAGATCGAGCCAATAGGTCACGCGTCCGACGTGCAGCGGATCGTTCCGAGAAAGCCGTTCGGTTAGCTGGAAGCTGCCCCAGAGCTGGATTTCGACCACACGGGGCGCGATGGAGGACTGGCGCGCGCTTACCCAGGCGTCCCAGCGATTGCGCTCGGACTTGCGTCCGTTGACGCGCCCGTCCGACAAGTCAAATGGTAGGCAGACGATGAACCGAGCGAGTGCGGGATGCTTGACTACGGCGTTATCGAAGGACTCCTTGATCTGCGCGGCTTCGCCGCTTCCTAGCCCGAAGAAGTACTTGGCTTGCCAGCCAGTCTCCGAGCCATCGTGCTCGACGCGATAGCATTCGAGCCCGGCGTCGGGGCCTATACCCTTGCGGTGGAAAGGTATACCGACCGGAGTGTCGAGCGCTGCGAGTTGGCAAACCAACTCTTCGAATCCGCCATGCTGGCTACCGTGATGGGAGCGAATCTTCCGGAAATCGATCGTTGGTGACACCATCGATATGGGCAAATCTCAGTCAATTCGTTGTTGGTTTGGGAGGCAGTATACGTAACCTTCAGAAAACCTTAACTGTCCAGGACCGTATGACAGTTAACGGTCTTTGGCGCCAACCCCATTTCGAGTTACCGGTCTCCGGAATCCGACTAATCCTGTCGGGTTGCCCGTGGAGATCGATGCCCGCTCTTGTAGAGAGTGCTCTAGATCTCCGACCTCGAACGATGACCGCTCTGCGAACGAATCCAGGCGCCCCGATGCCCGGCTGGACTGGCAGCCCATAGGATTGAAGAGTCACCACTTTTGGGGCGCTGGGTGATGCAGATTGGAGTCACGGCCGGGCCGCCATTGCCGGCTGCCCCCTAGACAGGAGCTTCTTCCCGTCGGGCCGTAGCTCCCCCTGAGGTGAGACATGCCGGTAGAGTGTCTGCCTGGTGACGCCCAGCTCATCGCAGAGCCGCCCGACCTGCGTCTCCGGCTGCCCCATTGCGGCCATCGCCAGCCGCAGTTTTGCCGCCGTCATTTTGAAGGGCCGCCCGCCTTTGCGCCCGCGCGCCCGGGCCGAGGCGAGCCCGGCCAAGGTGCGCTCGGAGATCAGCTCGCGCTCGAATTCGGCGAGCGCCGCAAAGATCCCGAAGACGAGCTTACCGGCCGGTGTAGTGGTGTCGATAGCCGCGCCCTGGCCGGTGAGCACCTTGAGCCCTACGCCGCGGGCCGTGAGGTCATGGACCGTGTTGACCAAGTGGCGCAGATCCCGTCCCAGACGGTCGAGCTTCCACAGCACCAGAGTGTCGCCCTCGCGCAGTGCCTTCAGACAGGCGGCCAACCCCGGGCGCTCGTCGCGCCGCCCCGAAGCACGGTCTTCATAGAGGTTCCCCGGAGCGACCCCGGCGGCGATGAGAGCGTCGCTTTGAAGGTCCAAGACCTGAGAGCCGTCGGCCTTGGAGACGCGCGTGTACCCGAGCAGCATAGTGTTCCCCTGTCACCTAAACGTTCGAATAAGTGACAGTT
>SACH01000523.1 GCA_009928645.1 Gammaproteobacteria bacterium
TAGGTATAGCCCAGTCTGGTCCAGGGAAAGCCCCAGGTGCTGATATCACCCTCCAGGTTGTATTGGGTCTTGGCCAAGACCGTGTACCAGTCGCGGAAGGTGACCGCCACGGGTGTCCAGGCGTTATTCAGGAACAGCGCCTTCGGGTCGAAGGTCAGAAAATGATTGCGGTCACTGGGGAAACTCCAGGTAGCGGAATCTTCCATGCGATAGGCCAGCTCTGCCGCATGGTCGCTGATCTCGGGATCGGGGGCGGGACGAAACAGATTTCGCGGATCGACCCACATCTCGACAATGGCGGAATATTCCAGTGCGGGATTAAGTCCGATCACCTCCACCAGTCGCTGGCGGGTCGGCGGGCAACTTTTGCCGATGAAGTGGTTGCTGAGTTCAGGGACGACCGTCACCCAGAGACCGACCTGAAGCTGGTAATCCTGGCCGATGAAGGATCGGTAGTACTTGTCGAAGGTCTCGCGGCTCATCACGGCCGCGACCAGGACGCGCGGGTGATCGGCATCTTCAGGATATTCCTCCCAGGCCAGGTCGTCCGCGTGAAGCTTGCGGTAGTTGGTCGCATCGGCTTCAGGGACCACCGCGATCAGATCCTGGACGACCTCGCTTTGCTCCGTTTCCAGGGTGTCCGCCAACGCCCGCCGATAGCATTCAATATCCTCGGGCTGAACGGCAACCGTGGTCTGTGGACTGGCTTTGTTGAGGAGAGCGTCCGCCGCGATCCGCGCTTCCACCTGAGCGGTCAAGCCGCCGCGGGAGGGTTCGGCAAACGAGAGTCCCGATACCACCAGGAGCGTGGTCAGCAGTAACCCGGACCGGGAAGCAGCTTTCAGGAACTCAGTCGGCGTGGTCTTCATGTTCAGCGACTCTTGCGTGCGCGGTCTTGGCCCTGCTGGCGCGAGGGCGGGGAGCCTCTCAGGGACTCTCCAGCGGACCACCATGGGACTGGCCGCGGCGCAGGTGGAGGCTTCATCCGCGGCCGCCTACAAATTCAGCCCTGACCGTCCTTGTCCTTCCTGTCATGAACTATTGTAGCCAGGCTTCTGCCGAGTGACATGTCCGTCACTACATCCTGCGGACTCAAATCAGAGTGTTAGCCTGCAGCAGTCGTTGTTCCCTATGCCGTCCGCGGCCGGAGGCGACCATGCCTGCGGCTAATCCGCCTGTGCTAGACTTTGAACCATGCACCACCCCATCGACCCCAAGATCGACTGTGTCTTCAAGGCCCTGCTCGGTGCAGAGGACAACCGCGCCCTCCTGATCCACTTCCTCAACGCCCTGCTCGGCAGCGAGTTACCGGCACCGATCAGCGCGGTGGAGATCCTCAATCCCTATAACGAGCGCGAGTTCCTCGACGACAAGCTCAGCATCGTCGACGTCAAGGCGCGCGATGAGCGAGGGCGGCTGTATCAGATCGAGATCCAGATCCTGGTCCACGCCGACCTGCCGGCGCGCATGCTCTACGCCTGGGCCGATCTCTACAGCCAGCAGTTACATAGCGGCCAGGATTATCGCGAACTACGCCCGACCTACGCCCTCTGGCTGTTGGGCGACGACCTGCTGCGCGACGACCCCGCCTACGCCCACCGCTACCGCCTGCGCGACGAGCGCGGCCGCACCCTGCTGGACCATGGCGGCATCAGCCTGTTCGAGCTGAGTAAATTCGCCGCCGGCGCGGTCGAAACCGAAGAACAGCGCTGGCTGAAGTTCTTCAAGGACGGCGAGCGCCTGGAC
>SACH01000524.1 GCA_009928645.1 Gammaproteobacteria bacterium
GCGCAGCCCGCAACCAGGGTCAAGACCACCAACCCGTAAGAAATCGTCGATACTAAGGATACAGGAGACACGTCGCTCAAGGTCACGTAGGAGCACCCGACAGCAATCAGATTGACAAAGGGGCGGGGATTATACCCAGCGCCCAGCGGTTTTCGATCATTACCAACAGGGAGTCCCTACCATGCAATTCCCGACCAGTGATTTTGCCCACCCTCTTCATACCGAGAAAGCAGAGCGGGAACCGGTGCGGGTGGAAATCCTGACCGACCGCTTCAAACTGCTCGCCACCCTCCATATCATCCCGGGCACCCGGGTGACGGACTACCTCACCCGCAGCATCGAAGGTCACTCCGCTCACTTCCTCCCCCTAACGGCAATCAAGGTCCATAACGCCAGCAACGATGAACTGCTCTACGAGCGGCCCTTCATCGAACTGAACATCAACCACATCCTCTGGATACACCCCCTGGAGGACCGCGGGGGCTAGGAAAACCCTAACAACCCAGGGGGTCAGGACGCCTTGGACGCGCCGCACGCCACAGATCCCGCAGGGCCAGGGGCGCGAAGACCAGGCTGATGGCCACCAGCGGCCCATGGATCAGGCCCCAATAGCCATTGTCGCTCCGGCCAACGACCAGAAAGGCCAGGCTATAGCCCCAGACGACCAGCATCAGGCGACGGCCCAGTGGATCCGGCCAGGCCGCTGCCCCAAGGAGCGCCAGCGGCACCCATGGCGCGCTCAGCAATCCTCCCAGGCCGACGGTGAGCAGGTTCCACTGATTGACCTTCAGGAGGAAGGGCCAGCCCCCAAGCGCCAGCCAGCCCGGTCCCCGCAAGGCATCCGGACGGATCAGATCCACCACCTGACCGGCATGGGCCACCAGCCCCAGGGCAAAGGCCAGGATACCCAGCCCCCAGCCGGTGACCTCGGACCAGCGCCCCTCGCGCAAGGCCCAGAAGGCCATGGCCAGCACGAAGGGCAGGGCCAGCTCCCGCACGGCGAGCGCGGCCAGCCCGCACAGGACGCTCAAGAACGACCAGCGTCGATGCAGCGCCAGGGACAGAGCCATCAGGGTACCCGCCCAGACCTCGTGCAGATAGACCACCTTGGACGGTGGTACCACGATGACCAGATTGAAGTACACCAGCAGACCCCCGGCGATCATGGCATACCGTCCCAAGCCGGTATCCTTCATCGCCAGCATCCAGGCCAGGATGGTCACCAAGGCCAGGACACGGAGCAGATGCATGGCCAGGGACTCGCCAAGCCAAGCGATGACCCAGGCCAGGGTCGGCAGGCGCCAGGTTAGGAACGGTCGCGTGGGATAACCCCGCCCATGCTGTTCCCGGGCGACCGCGCCATAGTAATCCTCACCGGCGGCCATGTGGCCCACGATCGCCCGATAGAGGGCCACATCACCCTTGTCGATGGCGGGATCTTCCCCCGGGGTCGCCTTCTGGCTAGGGTGCGCGATGACCCAACCCAAACCATAAAGGGTAAGCAACGTCAGGGCCACCAGCACCAGGCGGGCCCCCCGTGGCCGCCAGCCGGCATAGCGGCTGATCGGGCTCCTGGCATTGGCAATCATGAATTCCCCTCCAGTTAGCAGCGCGTCAGCGTGAAATACATGTAAATTCCATTTATTATCATATGGTTGACACTCCCCCCGACAGGTGGTGTGCACCCCTCACATCCGGTGTCAGCGGATGCCAACTTTTCCCCGGCCCATCCCTTCATC
>SACH01000098.1 GCA_009928645.1 Gammaproteobacteria bacterium
GTTGATGACCCGCCGGTAGAGGTCGTTGAGGTCGGAGGTGGCGAAGCGCCCGCCATCCAGGGGCACCAGGGGCCGCAGTTCCGGCGGCAGCACCGGCAGGACGGTGAGGATCATCCACTCGGGCCGGTTGCCGGACTCCTGGAGGGATTCCATGAGCTTGAGGCGCTTGGAGAGCTTCTTGATCTTGGTCTCGGAGTTGGTGCCCTCGATCTCCTCGCGCATCTGGCGCATCTCGGCGTTGAGGTCGAGGGTGCGCAGCAGTTCGTAGACCGCCTCGGCGCCCATGCGGGCGTCGAACTCGTCGCCGTTCTCCTCCAGGGCCTCCAGATACTGCTCATCGGTGAGGAGCTGGCCGCGCTCCAGCGGGGTCATACCCGGGTCGATGACGACGAAGGACTCGAAGTAAAGGATGCGCTCGATGTCACGCAGGGTCATGTCCAACAGCAGGCCGATGCGCGAGGGCAGCGACTTGAGGAACCAGATGTGGGCCACCGGGCTGGCCAGGTCGATGTGGCCCATGCGCTCGCGCCGCACCTTGGCCAGGGTGACCTCGACGCCGCACTTCTCGCACACCACCCCGCGGTGCTTGAGGCGCTTGTACTTGCCGCACAGACACTCGTAATCGCTCACCGGGCCAAAGATCTTGGCGCAGAACAGGCCGTCGCGCTCGGGCTTGAAGGTACGGTAGTTGATGGTCTCCGGCTTCTTGACCTCGCCATAGGACCAGGAACGGATGGTGTCCGGAGAGGCGAGGCCGATCTTAATGGCGTCGAACTCCAGGGCCTGGCCCTGGGCCTTGAGAATCTTGAGCAGATCTTTCAATGCAGTGTCTCCGTGAAGGAGGACTCGCGGAGCTGGCCCCGCGAGCTGAGAAGGCGATTTGAACGGAGGGCCCTGGGGCGCGACGGTTCCCAAAGGACCCGCCGCGCCCCCCCGCAGGCCTTAGTCCTGTTCCAGTTCGACATTGATGCCGAGGGAGCGGATCTCCTTGACCAGCACGTTGAAGGACTCGGGCATGCCCGCCTCCATGCGGTGGTCACCATCGACGATGTTCTTATACATCTTGGTGCGACCATTGACGTCGTCGGACTTCACCGTGAGCATCTCCTGGAGGGTATAGGCGGCGCCATAGGCCTCCAGGGCCCAGACCTCCATCTCACCGAAGCGCTGGCCACCGAACTGGGCCTTGCCCCCCAGGGGCTGCTGGGTGACCAGACTGTAGGGGCCGGTGGATCGGGCGTGCATCTTGTCATCCACCAGGTGGTTGAGCTTGAGCATGTACATGTAACCAACGGTGACAGGGCGCTCGAAGGCATCGCCGGTGCGACCATCGTAAAGCTGGGTCTGGGCCATGGGGATGCCGGTGCCGGCATTATCACGGCCGGCCAGGCGCAGCATCTCCCGGATCTCAGCCTCGGAGCAGCCGTCGAAGACCGGGGTCGCCAGGGGCACGCCCCGGGTCAGGTTGCGCGCCAGTTCCAGGATCTCCTCATCCGTCAGGCTATCCAGGTCCTCGGGCTTACCGCTGCTGTTGTAGATCTGGCCGAGGAAGTCGCGCAGCTCCGCCACCGCCCGCTGGGCACGCAGCATCTCCTCGATGCGTTTGCCCAGACCATTGGCGGCCCAGCCCAGGTGGGTCTCCAGGACCTGGCCGACATTCATGCGCGAGGGCACACCGAGGGGGTTAAGGACGATATCCACCGGTTCGCCATCGGCGGAGAAGGGCATATCCTCCACCGGCACGATCATGGAGATGACACCCTTGTTGCCATGACGCCCGGCCATCTTGTCGCCGGGCTGGATGCGGCGCTTCACCGCCACGTAGACCTTGACCATCTTGAGCACGCCCGGGGCCAGGTCATCACCCTGAATGATCTTGCGCTTTTTGGCCTCGAAGCGGTCGCGGAACTCCTTACGTTGCTCAGCGATATGGTTGGCGATTGTCTCCAGTTGGCCGGCGGCATCCTCGGCACGCAGCCGGATCTCCAGCCACTTATCACGGGAGTCCTGCTGGGCCACCTCGTGGAGATAGGACTTGGTGATCTTGGCACCGGCCTTGAGCCCCCGCGGTCCGCCATCGGCGATCTTACCCACCAGCATTCGCTCGACGCGCTGGAAGGTGTCGTTCTCCATGATGCGCCGCTGATCTTCCAGGTCCTTGCTCACCCCCTCCAGTTCCATCTCCTCGATCTGATGGGCGCGTTTGTCCTTTTCGACGCCATCACGGGTGAAGACCTGCACGTCGACCACGGTGCCCGCCATGCCGGAGGGCAGACGCAGGGAGGTGTCCTTCACGTCCGAGGCCTTCTCGCCAAAGATGGCCCGCAGCAGCTTCTCCTCCGGCGTGAGCTGGGTTTCGCCCTTGGGGGTCACCTTGCCCACCAGGATGTCACCGTCACGGACCTCGGCACCGACGTAGATGATGCCCGACTCGTCGAGCTTGGCCAGGGCCGCCTCGCCGACGTTGGGTATATCGGCGGAGATCTCCTCGGGCCCCAGCTTGGTGTCGCGAGCCAGGCAGGTCAGTTCCTCGATGTGGATGGAGGTGAAGCGATCCTCCTGCACCACCCGCTCGGAGATGAGGATGGAGTCCTCAAAGTTGTAGCCGTTCCAGGGCATGAAGGCGACGCGCAGATTCTGCCCCAGGGCCAGCTCACCCATGTCGGTGGAGGGACCGTCGGCCAGGACGTCGCTGCGGCTGATCTGGTCGCCCACCGCCACCAGGGGGCGCTGATTGATACAGGTGTTTTGATTGGACCGGGTGTACTTGGTCAGGTTGTAGATATCGACGCCCGGCACCCCCGGCTCGGCCTCGTCGTCATTGACCCGCACCACGATGCGCGCCGCGTCCACTGCCTCGACCACGCCGCCGCGGCGGGCCACGACGGTCACACCAGAGTCGATGGCCACCACCCGCTCCATCCCCGTGCCTACCAGAGGCTTTTCCGCCCGCAGGGTCGGCACCGCCTGGCGCTGCATGTTGGAGCCCATGAGGGCGCGGTTGGCGTCGTCGTGCTCCAGGAAGGGAATGAGGGAGGCGGCGACGGACACAATCTGGCGCGGCGAGACGTCCATGTACTGGACCTCCCCCGGGGCCTTCATCGTGAACTCGTTCTGGTGCCGGCAGGAGACCAGGGCGTCGGTCAGCCGGCCCTCCGTGTCCAGGGTGGCGTTGGCCTGGGCGATGACAAAATGACCCTCGTCGATGGCGGAGAGATAGTGGATCTGGTCGTTAACCTGACCATTTTCCACCTGACGATAGGGGGTCTCCAGGAAGCCATAACGGTTGGTACGGGCGAAGACCGCCAGGGAGTTGATGAGGCCGATGTTGGGCCCTTCCGGGGTCTCGATGGGACAGACCCGGCCGTAATGGGTCGGGTGCACGTCGCGCACCTCGAAGCCAGCGCGCTCCCGGGCCAGACCGCCGGGACCCAAGGCGGAGACCCGGCGCTTGTGCGTAACCTCGGACAGGGGGTTGTTCTGGTCCATGAACTGAGAGAGCTGGCTGGAGCCGAAGAACTCCTTGATCGCCGCCGATACCGGCTTGGCATTGATCAGTTCCTGGGGCATCAGACCCTCGGACTCGGCCAGGGATAGGCGTTCCTTGACCGCCCGCTCGACGCGTACCAGGCCGATACGGAACTGATTCTCGGCCATCTCCCCGACGCAGCGGATGCGACGGTTGCCGAGGTGATCGATGTCATCGACCGTGCCCCGCCCATTGCGCAGTTCAACCAGGATCTTGAGGGCATCGATAATGTCCGAGCCCTCGCCGTTTTGCGCCACCAGCTTCTGCGAGGTCTCATCGCTCCGGGCGCTGAAGTAGACGTGATCGTAAAGGATGCCGGGTCCTTCCTCACCCTCCCGGGACAGGCGACGGTTGAACTTCATACGCCCGACCGCCGAGAGATCGTAGCGGTCGAGGGTGAAGAACAGGTTATGGAATAGGTTCTGGGCCGCCTCCTTGGTCGGCGGCTCCCCCGGGCGCATCATGCGGTAGATCTCTACCTGGGCCTCCAACTCATTGGTGGTGGTGTCAATGCGCAGGGTCTCCGACAGGTAAGGACCCTGGTCCAGGTCGTTCACGAACAGGGTACGCAGCTCCTGAATTCCCTGCTGGCGGGCCTGTTCCAGCAATTCGGGGGTGACGAGGTCGTTGGCGTTGGCCAGCAACTCACCCGTTTCGGTATCGATCAGGTTATGGGCCAGGATCCGCCCATGCAGGAATTCGGCGGGCACGCTCAGGCGCTCCACCCCCAACTTCTGCAACTCACGGGTGTGGCGGGCGGTGACGCGCCGGCCAGCCTCCACGACCATCTGGTCACCCACGCTGATATCAAAGTCCAGGGTCTCGCCGCGCAAACGCTCGGGTACCAGGTCCAGTTCGATCTGGTCGGCGGTGAGTTGGAAATGATCCGTCTGGAAGAAGCAGTTCAGAATGCGCTGGGTGTCATAACCCAGGGCCCGCAACAGGATGGTTGCCGCCAGCTTGCGGCGCCGGTCGATACGGACGAAGACGTTGTCCTTAGGGTCGAACTCGAAGTCCAGCCAGGAGCCACGGTAGGGAATGACCCGAGCGGAAAAGAGCAGCTTGCCCGAGGAATGGGTCTTGCCCTTATCATGGTCGAAGAAGACGCCCGGCGAACGGTGGAGCTGGGAGACGATGACCCGCTCGGTGCCATTGATGATAAAGGTTCCCGTCTCGGTCATGAGCGGCATTTCGCCCATGTAGACTTCCTGTTCCTTGATATCCTTGATGACCTTGGAACCGGCCGGGGCTTCGCGATCATAAATGACCAGGCGCAGCAGGACGCGCAGGGGGGCGGCATAGGTCGCGCCGCGCAGGTGGCACTCGCGCACATCGAAGGGTGGCTCGCCGAGACGGTAACTGACGTACTCCAGCACCGCGTTCCCGGAGTAGCTCTCGATAGGGAAAACGGACTTGAAGGCGGCATGCAACCCCATATCCTGGCGCTCAGCGGGTTTCAGACCCTCTTGCAGAAAAGCCCGATAAGAGTCGATCTGGGTCGCGAGCAGGAAGGGAACATCCAGAATGCTGGTGCGCTTGCCGAAGTCCTTGCGGATACGTTTTTTTTCGGTGAACGAATAGGCCATGCTGCCTTACCCTCGACGTGCTGCTGAAAATTTAGGTCACCCGGGAGGGGTGACGGATCGGGCCGGATACAATCCGCCGTTGGACGGCGGTTCCTCCCGATGGTTGCGTTTTCAGTGCTAACGCAACACAAGCGGAGAAAGGCCGGCGATCCGCGGACCGCCAGCCCTCCTGTCGCGCGAGGTGCGCGACGACGTATGGAAGGGATTACTTGACCTCGACAGTGGCGCCAGCCTCTTCAAGCTGCTTCTTGGCAGTCGCGGCATCATCCTTAGACACCCCTTCCTTCAAGACCGTGGGTACACCCTCGACGGCATCCTTAGCCTCCTTGAGGCCCAGGCCGGTCAGGGCGCGCACCACCTTGATAACGCCAACCTTGTTCTCGCCGAAGCCGGTGAGGACCACGTTGAACTCGGTCTGCTCCTCGACGGGCTCCGCCGCGGCACCGGCAGGACCAGCCGCCACGGCGACGGCCGCCGCCGCGGTGACGCCGAACTTCTCTTCCATCGCGCTGATCAGTTCGACAACATCCATGACGGTCATGTTGGCGATGGCTTCCAGGATGTCTTCTTTGGAAACGGACATGGATTTCTCCTAAATTCGAAAAGCTGTTAGATGCCTTACCGAGGACCGGACCCCAGGGGTCAGGCCGCCTCTTTGGCATCGCGGACCGCCGCGAGGGTGCGGACAAGCTTGCCCGGAACCTCGTTGATGGTCGCCGCGAGTTTCTGCACCGGGGCCTTCATGACGGACATGAGTTGGGAAATGGCCTGCTCGTAGGTCGGCATCTTGGCCAGGGTGCCAAGTTCCGAGGGGGCGAGCAATTTGCCGCCAATGGACACGAGGCTGACCTTCAGGGCATTGTTGCCCTTGGCAAAGGCCTCGATGACCCGCGCCGCGGAACCCGGATCCGTCTGGGAGAAGGCCAGAACCATGGGCCCCTTCAGGGCCCCCTGGATACAGGCGAAATCCGTTCCTTCCACTGCGCGCCTGGCCAGGGTATTTTTGACCACCCGCACATAGACACCCGCCTTGCGTGCTTCCACGCGTAGCTGGGTCATCTGCGCAACGGTCAAACCCCGGTACTCGGCGCCAACGGCCGAATAGGCTTTCTTCGCGACTTCCGCGACCTCGGCGACGATGGTTTCTTTCTGGGCAAAATTCAGCGCCACAGTTCGTCACCTCCTGATGTCATTGTTGCCGGGGGAAAAGCCCCCCTGCCGATTGCCGCCCAGGCCCATCCATGACCACCTAGGGCGACGGTGATGTGCGCCGTCTTCAGGCCTGAGCCGGCCGCTCGCGCGACCGCTGAACCGATTCGGGAGCACCGTCTGCGCGGGCTCACTGCAATTAAGCCCGGCGTGGCAATTGTCCCTCGTGCCACCCGGGCGCCCGCGGTCTTTGACGGTCCCCGGCAAAGCCCGGGGCCCCAAAGAACGGATGGAGCCATACCCAGCGGCCAGGCCCCGAAAATCAAGTGCCTCCGTCTTCAGAGGCGCGACCAAACCCTTAATGGCGCTCGGCCATCGGTCGGCCTCAGATGAGCGCCAGGTGATCGATGGTCAGTCCCGGTCCCATGGTGGTCGACACAGTGACCTTGCGCATATAGATCCCCTTGGAGGTACTGGGTTTGACCTTCATCAGGTTGCGCAGCAGCGCCTCAAGGTTTTCACGCAAGGCCACGGGATCGAACGACACCTTGCCTAGGGGGCAGTGAATGATGCCGGACTTATCGGTGCGATAGCGCACCTGACCGGCCTTGGCATTGCGCACCGCCTCGGCGACATCCGCGGCCACGGTCCCCACCTTGGGGTTGGGCATGAGACCACGGGGACCAAGGAGGCGGCCCAACTGTCCGACCACCCGCATGGCATCCGGGGAGGCGATGACCACGTCATAATTGAGATTTCCAGCCTTCATATCCTCGGCCAGATCTTCCATGCCAACGCGGTCGGCGCCAGCCGCCGTCGCGGCCTCGGCTGCCCCCCCCTGGCAGAAGACCGCCACACGCACCTGCTTGCCGATACCATTGGGCAAGACGGTGGCGCCACGCACTACCTGGTCCGACTTGCGCGGATCGACCCCCAGGTTGACCGCGACATCGACATTCTCCAAGAACTTGACCTTGGACAATTCCTTGAGCAGGCTGAAGGCCTCCTCGGCCGTGTAGACCTTCTTCTTATCGAAGCCGGTATGGACCGCCTGCATGCGCTTGGATAATTTAGCCATCTCAGACGCCCTCCACATTCAGGCCCATGGCGCGGGCACTGCCCGCGATGGTACGCACCGCGGCATTCATGTCAGCCGCCGTCAGGTCTGGCATCTTGACCGCGGCGATCTCCTCGAGCTGGGCACGGGTGACGGTACCGATCTTGGTTGTGTGCGGCGTCTTGCTGCCCTTGGTCACGCCGGCCGCCTTCTTGAGCAGAACGGTAGCGGGAGGGGTCTTGGTAATAAAGGTGAAGCTACGATCGGCGTAGACGGTGATCACCACGGGAATTGGCATACCCTTTTCGAGGTTCTGCGTCTTGGCATTGAAGGCCTTGCAGAACTCCATGATGTTCACACCCTTTTGACCTAGGGCCGGACCCACGGGCGGGCTGGGGTTGGCCTCGCCGGCCTTAACCTGCAGCTTGATATAAGCTGTTATCTTCTTTGCCATTTTTTCCTCAAGTGCTGGGTATTGACGCCGGTGGAAGGAGACCGGCTCCCCTCACCGCCCGATCCCCTCGGGATGGACGGCATCTTGGTATGACCTAGGGGGTCATGAATATCTGGGCCAAGTCGCAACGGACCAAGACCCGGCTTAAGCGTCGGTGATCCCCAGCCTGGGGATCAGCCCTTTTCCACCTTGGAAAACTCGAGATCGACCGGGGTCGCGCGACCAAAGACCAGCACAGACACCTTGAGGCGATTCTTGTCGTAATCAACTTCTTCGACCACACCCGTGAAGTCGGTGAAGGGTCCATCAATGACCCGGACCATCTCTCCGGGCTCGTAGAGCACCTTGGGTCGGGGTTTTGCCGCGCCGTCCTGCATGCGCTGGAGGATGGCATTGGCCTGGATATCGGGGATGGGCGCTGGTCGGTCCCCATGCCCACCGATGAAACCCATCACCTTCGGCACATCCCGAACCAGATGCCAGGACTCGTCAGTCATCTCCATATTCACCAGCACATAGCCAGGGAAAAACTTCCGCTCCACCTTATGCTGCTGTCCATTACGCATCTCCACAACCGTTTCGGTAGGCACCAGGATCTCACCGAACTGGTCTTCCATACCCGCACGCTTGATGCGATCCTCCAACGACCGCTTAACCTGATTCTCCATGCCAGAAAAGGCGTGGATGACAAACCAACGCTTAGTCATCCTCAGCCTCCCTGGCCCGTGAGGAATCGCAGAATCGCCATGAGCATCATGTCAAATAGCCAGAGAATGATGCCCAGAATCATAACCATGACGACGACAATCAGTGTGGTTTGCAGGGTCTCCTGCCGGGTAGGCCAGACAACCTTGCGCACCTCGGTACGGGCATCGCCGACGAACTGCCATAGTCGACGCCCGACCTGGGTCTGTAAAGCAATAGCCGCCGCTGCACCACCGATGATCAGCAGACCGACGACCCGCAGCAGGGTCGAGTAATCCGCGAAGAGGTAGAAGGCGAAGATGCCGGCAATCAACAAAAGGGCCGCCGCCACCAGTTTGGCGGTATCCAAACTGGTGGCGCCGGCCTCGACTTTTGCATTCATTCAGTACCGCCCTGATCAGCGCGGGAGAAAAATGGCAGGCCAGGAGGGAATCGAACCCCCAACCTGCGGTTTTGGAGACCGCTGCTCTGCCAATTGAGCTACTGGCCTAGAAATTTGGCCCCGGTAAATCAGGGCACGGACCTCTTCGTCCGGTGCGCGCCCTGGCCGGGGGCCGTGAAACTTACTCGATAACCTTGGAGACCACGCCCGCGCCCACGGTACGTCCGCCTTCGCGAACCGCGAAGCGCAGGCCCTCGGTCATGGCGATGGGGGCGATGA
>SACH01000525.1 GCA_009928645.1 Gammaproteobacteria bacterium
GCGTCTTCATGGGTACTATCACGCACTGGTTGATCATCGTGGCGGCGCGGTTAGCCGCGGCGCCTCCCTGGAGAATCATAGGCCATGAAGATCATTCATGTCGTCGCCGGTGCCCTCGCGGATGGCCGCGGGCGGGTGCTCGTCACCCGTCGGCCTGAAGGGGTGCATCAGGGGGGGCGGTGGGAATTTCCCGGCGGCAAGCTGGAACCGGGGGAGACGCCCCTGGCCGGGCTGGAGCGGGAGCTGGCGGAAGAGCTGGGCATTCGCGTCCTGGCCAGCCGACCCCTGATCCGGATCCATCACGACTATGGCGATCGGCGGGTGCTGCTCGATGTCCATCGGGTGACGGTCTTCGCCGGCACGCCGGTGGGTCGGGAGGGTCAGCCCCTGGACTGGCGGCAGCCGCGGGACATGGACCCGGCGGACTTCCCCGCCGCGGACCGGCCGATCATCACCGCCCTGAAGTTGCCATCCTTGTATCTCATCACCGGCGAGGACCCGCGGGCGCCAGCGGCCTTTCTGTCGCGCCTGGATCTGGCCCTGGAGGCGGGGATGAGCCTGGTGCAACTGCGGGCCCATGGCCTTTCCCCGGCCGCTTATGCCCGGTTGGCCGCGTCGGCCCACGCCCTCTGCCAGCGTCAGGGCGCGCGCCTGGTGCTCAACCGCGGGCCTGAAGAGGCGCGGGGGCTGGCGGCCGATGGCTTGCACCTGGCCAGCCGGTACCTGGCCGAATTGCACCAACGGCCGGATGGTTGGCCCCTGGTGGGAGCCTCCTGTCATGGGGCGGCTGACCTGGCCCGGGCCGCGGCGTTGGGGTTGGACTATGCCCTGCTCTCGCCGGTCATGCCCACCGCCAGTCACCCGGGTGCCCCGCACCTCGGCTGGGCGGGTTTCGCCGCCCTGGTGGAGGCGGCCGCGCTGCCGGTCTACGCCCTGGGCGGCCTAGGTTTTGGGGAGGCCGAGCACGCCATTCACCAGGGTGCCCAAGGGGTGGCGGCGATTCGGGGGCTCTGGCCCGCCTGAGCCGCGGACCGGATGGATTGCCCTCAGGTCAATGAGGGCGTGGGCGTTGTCCGCCGTTAGCTGCGCTGTCCCAATCCTCAGCGACCAGGTCCAGCAAGGCATCGCTCTCAGCGAGGGACTCCTCGGCGGGGATGCGCCGACTCTCCTCCAGCCATTCGCCCAGGTCGATGAGTCGGCAGCGCTCGCTGCAAAAGGGTCGCCAGGGGGACTCCGGGGTCCAGGGGACGGCTTTGCCGCAGGTGGGACAGGGGACGCGGGGGGCGGTCATAAGTCTTGGGGGTGATGTGGGGGTGTGGACCTGGTGAGGATTGGTTCCGGTGGCCTGCAGGGCATCCTGACCTCAGTAACCCGCAGCGATTCCCGGGACCTCAGAGTACGCAACAGGCCAGGCTGAAGTCGAGATCCTCGCGGACGGGCTCGGGAGCGGCCTGGTCGCTGGTTCGCAGGAAGCGGATCGCAAAGCGATTCTTGTGGCCGCTGATCTCGGGGTAGAGCAGGGTATCGCCCTGTACCGCGATGCGGATCAGGTGGGCCGGCGCCGTGCCTTCCAGGGATTCCTGGTAGAGCCCTTCGCGGGCCTGAACCCGGCGGGAGGTGGCGCTGGTGCGGATGTAGGCGAGCAGCAACTGGATGGCGTTGCGGGTAGCGACCAGATCCTCCATCCAGCGGCTGACCTGCTGATTGCGCTCCCGGAAGGGCAGGGA
>SACH01000526.1 GCA_009928645.1 Gammaproteobacteria bacterium
GCTCCCAGTTGTTGGGTTCCGGATGAGAGGCCAGCTGCCAGCTTTGCCAGAACAGGGCCGCGGCCTGGCGGCCAAGGGCCTCGTCGTCGAGGGACAAGACTGCTCGTGTGCGCTGGCGTTGCTTGCCCAGGCACAGGCGTGGCGATGAAGGGTCAGGTGAGTGCGGATTTAGTTTGGTTTGTTTGGGGTTCTCAACAGCACCGGTTCGAAATCCTCCCGATCATCAAATGGATTGTTCATTCGCCAACGCGGCCAAAAAGGCACCTGCTGCCTCCCCATAATCCGCCGTATTGTGCAGTTGATGCCCACCACGGGGCAGGACCACCAGCCGCGTCGCGCTCGCGGCGTCCCGGGCTAGCCGGTAGTCGAGCACTGCGTCATCCGCCGCGAGAATGAGCAAGCCCGGCAGGTCCGCCCGCAACGCCACCTGCTCCTCCGCCACATACCCCCGCAATCCGCGGTGGTCCAGGTGAAGGTTCCGCCCGTGTCAAAACGGGTCTGGATGCCGAGGTAGCGCCGCAGGGACTGGGAGGGTTGGATCGCGGGGTTCATGGCGATCCACGGCCGGCCGAGTTCCTGGCCCAACCGACGCGCCCAGAAACCTCCCAGACTGGTCCCCATCAACGCCAGCGGCACGGTGGGTTCCAGGCCCAGCCGAGCAAAGGCCGCCCGATAGCCAGCCGGCCGGTAGTCGCCATAGGTGGCGATCAGGGCCACGTCATACCCCAGTTCACGGAGCAGGTCCGTCTTGGGACTGGGTCCCTGAGGACCGCTGGCGAAACCATGGAAATACATGACGGTCATCATTGGAATGGCTCCTGAGGAACGGGGGCCAGGCATGGCCCCTAAGATTGGCAGAGGGTAGCATCCCCCGGAATCAGGGGGCGTGCGGGTGGTGGCGGGTTGACCCGCCGGTGCCGGGATCGCCCCTCAAGCCCTGCCAACACGGGATCGTTGTTGGCTGTCATGATGGTTCTCGCGGTGAGGACGGGCGCAGCTTGACGGTCGCTGACCGCTACCTCGGCCAAAGCCGCGCTTCACGGTCTGAAGATGGCCTCCCCGCACCGCAGATTGCGTACTTCCAACAGCCCGATGGTGATCACGCCCACAATAACGGCGGACGACACCCGGCGGGTGTGGCCCGACGCTGGCAGCCGGGTCTTCAGATGGCCGTGGCAGGCATCGGGGGCGAGGACATTGACCAGCAAGCAAGCCTGGGGATAGGGCGTCGTCTTGCTGCCGTAGGGGCAGATAGAGGAAGACGCTGATCACGATCTGCTGTTCGTTAGGTCAATGCGGATGGCGCAGACGGCGCAGAGTTGATCGTTGTGGTGGTCCAGGATGAAACTGGCAGGAGCCCCTGCCTCCCAGGAGGGTGGGATCGTCCTCACGTTCCAGCCAAGTAAGTTCACCTTACGACCACACTGAGCTGACCCCCCCTTTCGGACGGACCTGCATAACCTCACCCTCAAGGCTCAGCACACTTACTACCGCAGCGACTAGCTGATTTGAGCGACGCCCGGTAAGACCCGTTGCGCCTGCTGGCCCCGGTCGATCAGGTCCTGGCCCTGGTTGGTGCCCCGGTCTCCGGCGCGCCCATCCTGACCATGCTCCGCCATCCCCGCTTCACGGGCAGCTGGAGCGAGGTGAATGCCGAGGCCGAGTGCCACCACTGCCACCTGAGGGCCGGCCGCGGTGCCTTGCATGCCAGCCGCAAGTGCA